>DDTF01000048.1 GCA_002345965.1 Flammeovirgaceae bacterium UBA2371 | reverse complement strand
TTTGAGCAACCTCATCCATTGATTAGCAATGTGCGCCAAAGGAGTGTACAAGTTGGTTCTCAATGATTTTACAACAGCAGGCAAGGGGTAATTAAAATATTTGTATTCGCCTTTTCCAAAACGGTAGCGCTGCATATTGATAACGCTGCGGTACAGATGAGGTGCATCGTATTGATGGATTAATGTTTCGCAGTCAGGTTGAGGCAATAGACCGGGCAGTATGGCATAGCCTTTGGTGTTGAGTGTGCTGGCAATTTCGCCCCAATTTTGTGCAGTTGATGTATCCATATTACAAAAATGAGGAAATTACTTTTTGTAATTAACCCGATTCTTGCTGATTCAGGAAACGTGTTATTAGATATTCAGCAACTTCCTGTAGACTTGTAAAGAGAATGAATATAGCCTTACCCTCAGAATTTCGTTTTAAAGAGTGTCTTCACTTTTTGGAACGCTCACCCAGAGAACTCCTGCATAAGGTAGAGGGTGATGCTGTATACAAACTGGTGAATGAAGAAGGTGAAAAAATTCTTTTTAAAGTAACGTCATCCGATGATCACCTGACTGTCGACTTTCCCATTGCGGAACCCAACGATGCGATCAAAAAGAAAATTGAACCCTATATAATAGAGTGGTTTGATTTGGATAAGGACTTGAGGCCTTTTTATGCAATGGCGGCCAACGACCCCCTTTTATCTCATTTGATCAAAAAGTACTTTGGCTACCGCATTGTTGGGCAGCCTGATTTGTACGAATCGCTGGTTTGGGCCGTGCTGGGACAACAAATCAACCTGAGTTTTGCGTATACGCTGAAGCAGCAGTTTGTGCGGGAGTATGGAAAGAAGTTGGTGTATGCCGACAACGAATATTTTTTATTTCCTGAACCTGGCGTTGTGACGCACCTTACGATGGAGGAATTGTTGAAGATTCAGTTCAGCAGACAAAAGGCGCGCTATACGATTAATATTTCAGAAGCATTTTTGGATGGCACCATTTCAAAAGAAAAGTTGAAAGGCTTGTCGTTGGTGGACGCCAAAGAAAAACTGATGAAGATAAAAGGTATTGGCAACTGGACCGCCAACTATGCGTTGATGAAAACATTCCGTTATCCGGATGCTTTTCCACTGGAAGATGCCGGAGTGAGCAATGCAATCAAACAGTTTTTACAGCTGAACAGGAAGCCCACCCTGGATGAGATCAGGGAAGTTTTTGTGAAGTACAAAGGATGGGAAGCTTATGCTACTTTGTATTTGTGGCGCAGTCTCTAGGCATTATTTGAATTTAATTTTATTAAATCATTAACAGTTATGAACGCTCATCAAATGATAATTCTTTTCTAAATTGCGAGGGTGAAGATTTTAATTGTTCTTATCGGGTTTTTAATATTTGTGTCTCCATCGGAGGCCCAAATTCTGGAGAATGCTGAGGAGGCTTTTCAATTGTCTGCGGAAACGCAGAAGCCGGTGTTGTTGATTTTTTCCGGATCCGATTGGTGCGCTCCATGCATTCGCTTTCAGCGTACCGTATTGTCCGATAACCAGTTTTTGCATTATGCAGCGGACCATTTTATTTTGTTGAAAGCAGACTTTCCACAGCGCAAGAAACTTACCAGCAAAATGGTTCAACAAAATGAGGCATTGGCAGAAAAGTATAATCCCAAAGGTCAGTTTCCTCACATTGTACTTCTTCATCCTGATAAGTCTGTCCTGTCCACTTTATTCTATAAGAATCAGGCTTCACAAGAATTCATTTCGCAGTTGAGTTCACATTTTGCTGAATGAGTAATCAAAAAGAATTTCGGAGGGTAGACCGGTTGATGGGCTCTGCTTTTGAATTTATTCTTGTGGCCCCAACTAATACAGGGGAAAAATTACTCGATGAATGTATAGTAGAAGTAAAAAGGATCGAAGCGTTGCTCACTGAGTTTTCTGAAGACTCGCAAACCAGCAGGATTAATGCCGCTGCAGGTAAGCAGGCTGTAACCGTGGACGAAGAGACTTTCCAACTTATTCAACGCTGTGTAGATATTTCCAAATTAACGCAAGGCGCATTTGATATTACAGCGGGAACATTAAAAAGGCTTTATAATTTCAAAGGGGAGTCGTTTGTCCTGCCTGATAAAAAGGCAATAACAAGTACCTTAAGCAAGGTGGGGTATTCTAAAATAAAACTGATTGCTCCAAATCAGGTTGAGTTGCCGAAGGAAGGTATGCGCATTGGGTTTGGCGCGATTGGAAAAGGATATGCAGCTGACAAGGTAAAAAAAATGCTATTGGAAAAAGGCGTTGTAAGCGGTGTGATCAACGCAAGCGGTGACCTCACAGCATGGGGCACACGTTTGGATGGTTCCCTATGGAAGGTGGCTATTGCGGATCCCAGCGACAAAGAAAAGGTGATTGCCTGGATACCAATAAAGCATGCTTCCGTGGCTACCTCCGGAGATTATGAACAATATTTTGAACTTCAGGGAAAAAGGTATTCACACACAATTGATCCTAAGACGGGTTTACCGGTAAGCGGCATAAAAAGTGTGACCATAGTAAGTCCCAGTGCCGAGCTATCGGATGCGCTGGCCACAGCAGTATTTACGATGGGAGTGGAGGTAGGACTACATTTTGTGCAGCAATTACCACAAACACATGTACTCATTGTGGATGATCGCAACAAGGTATTTACTTCAAAAAATATAAATCTTAACTTGAAGGCTTGAAAACAATTCTGCGACTATTCTTTTTCCTGCTCGCGTTGTCCTCGCTGTCGTGCCAGACTGTGAAGCCTTATCAGCGCATGTACCTGAATGATTACGAAATGAAACCAGGCGCACCTGGCGCACGCGGATTTGAGCAATATATGTTCACCATCAGGGAAGGTGGATCTGGAGGAATAGGTGCCCGGACCAGCGGAGGCTGCGGATGTAATTGAGCGCTAGTGAAGAAAAGATACCTCGTACTAGGTTTGATCACCACTGCTTTCACTGCATGGGGTCAGGTAAATCAACAAACCTATGCCAAGAAAAAACTTTCCCACACCGATGTAGAGGTCGTTTTTTCCTATTATAATCAAAACAATGATCACTCTGCCGTTACAGGTGGGATTGGCACTGAAGATTTGCAAGTATATGTTTCTCATTTGTCATTGGACAATATCCGGGATTCTGTGCGCACCGTACATTTTGACATTGGCTTTGATGTGATCAGTTCTGCCTCTACGGATAATATTGATTTTGTACTTTCCTCAGCGTCCAAGCATGATGTGCGTGTTTATACTAGTTTAGGATTCAACAAGGTAGCTAACAATAAAAAAATTACCTGGGGTGCCAATACTTCATTTTCGATTGAATCGGATTACCTGTCGGTGGGGCAATCGTTGTCTATCAATCACATCAACGAAGATCAAACCCGTGAGCTGTCAGCAGTCTTGCAAATGTATTTTGATGATTTGAGATGGGGACGTTATCAATTTGAAGGTGTCCGAGAACTTGTCTATCCGGTTGAGTTGAGAAACAAGGAATGGTTTGATAATTACAGGAGAAACTCTTACAACCTGGTGCTTGGCTGGCTGCAAACCGTCAATCAGCGAATGTCTCTGGGTGTTTATCCCGGGCTTACTTATCAATCCGGATTATTGTCTACGCCCTTCCATCGTGTTTATTTTATTGACAACTCCAAACAAGTTGAAAAGTTACCCACAGGTAGATGGAAGATTCCTGTTGGTGTACAACTCAATACATTTATGGGCCCGCGTTGGATCTTGCGTACTTTCTACCGGTACTACTGGGATGACTTTGGAATATCAGCTCACACCATCAGTTTGGAGGCGCCAGTTAAAATCTCTCGTGTAATTACACTCACTCCATTTATTCGCTTGTACAATCAGCGGCAATCGGACTTTTTTAAACCGTATGCCAGGCATGTACCAACACAGGAGTTTTTCACTTCTGACTATGATCTTTCGGGGTTCAGCAGCAACTCATCAGGTTTAGGATTCAGGTATGCGCCTTATGCACACAAAGGAAGAAATACTTTCAATGCCATCGAATTACGATTTACTCACTACGAACGTTCCGATGGAATGATTGCCAACACCCTTACGTTGCTTGTCAATTACGATAAGGAACAGAAGAAGCAGTAGTTATCGATATGATTGAGCCACTTCGGCTAACCCTTCCTGATAAGTAGTGAGTTTGAAATCGAACGCCTTTTCGAATTTGGAACTGTCGAATAAATAGTCGTGCTCATTTTGATACAACATTTCCGTCATCTCTTTGATGTCGCCAATAAAAAGCCCCGCCATTTGGACCATCCATTTTTTGAGTACCATATAGTTAGGTGCTACTCCAAAGGCTTTAGCCGCCATGTCCATAAACTCTTTTCCGGTAAGTGTATTCTGATCGGTGGGCAGGTGCCACACCTGGTTATAAGCATGGTCGGTATTTCCCAACAACGCTGTTGCTTTGCCGGCATCTGGGGTGTAGGTAAATGAGTGTTTAAGTTGATCAGATATGAACCACTGTGCTTTTTTTCCTTTTGCCAAATTATCAAACACCATAACTTTCAAATAACTCAATGGCGTGTGCGGTCCATAAAAGTCTGCTGCTCTAACAATTTGCGCCTGCAAGTTTCCGTTTTTTACTTCATTCAAAAGAGATGTTTCAATTGTTGCCCTTATCTCTCCTTTCTTACTGCAGGGATTGAATGGAGTTTCTTCAGTCATTTTGCCTTTTACCAGACCGTAAGGATACACGTTACTAAAAAAAACCAGCCTGGCATTGTGCCGTTTGCACCCATCAATCACATTTTGCATAACGATGGGCCATTGTGTTCTCCAGATTGCCGTGCGATAGGGGATGCCCGCAGTGAGGTAAACTACCTTGGATCCCTTTATGGCATCAGCCGTTTGTTGGGCGTCCAACAGGTCGGCCTTCATTAGCTGATCGGTGTCGTTAATTTTTTTTGGATTTCTACTTACCAAACGGATTTCATTGGTATACCGAGGTAAATGCTTGGAGAGGTTGTTGGCGATAACTCCGTTTGCGCCCAGGATGGTTTGCATGGTCTTTTTAAAGTTTGAGACGTATTAATGTAGTTATTATTTTAATGCAGACTAAATTGGACTATTAATTTATCATAACAGAATATGGCCCGTATCACTCTAGAGTTACCATCTCAGTTTATTTTCAGCACTACACTTACTGTGAGAGTGAGTGACATCAATTATGGAGGCCATGTTGGCAATGATGCAATATTGGCCTTGATGCAAGATGCGCGGGTGATTTTTTATCGGACGCTAGGGTTTGCCGGGGAAGTTAGTTTTGAAGGCACGGTTGGTCAGATCATTGCAGATGCAGTAGTTGTTTATAAATCTGAATCCTTTTTGGGAGATCAACTGCAAGTAGAGATTGCGGTAGATGATTTTAATAAATATGGGTTTGACATGTTTTACCTGATCACCAACCTCTCCACAGGCAAGGAAACCGCACGGGGCAAGACCGGAATTGTTTGTTTTGATTACGACAAAAGAAAGGTGGCGTCCATTCCTGAATCCTTATTGACCAAGTTAAAAACCAGCTAATCTGCTTACTCAGTATACCTTTTGTATCCAAATACTACCGACTATTTCAGAGTTGGCCATTTGTACCCCATCATTTTCGTGAGGACAAGCCGCAATGCTTAAATTGTTTATTCGAAATTTTCCTAACTATAAAATATAAGAGATGAGATTAAAACTACTACTGGTATGTGTGATGGCCTATGGCCTTGTAGCTGCTCAGGCACCCAAGCTGTCACCTAAAAAATTAACTGCCCTTAAAAACGAAGCGGCTGAAAAAGTAGATCCGAAATTGGCACAGGTGATGGTGGATAAGATATTCAGTTTTGCCGAGCTGGGGTTTCAGGAATATGAGTCCAGCAAATACCTTACTGAGCTGTTGGAGAAAAACGGTTTCAAAATAGAGAGGGGCATCGCAGGTATTCCAACCGCCTGGACAGCTACGTGGGGTAGTGGAAGTCCTGTTATTGCTTTGGGTAGTGATGTGGATTGCATACCTAAAGCCTCCCAAAAACCTGGCGTAGCCTATCATGATCCTATCGTAGAGGGAGCTCCTGGCCATGGCGAAGGACATAATTCTGGTACTCCTCTGAACATTGCCGCGGCATTGGCGGTAAAACAAATCATGGAGCGCGATAAAATTCCTGGCACTTTGATGATATGGCCTGGTATCGCTGAAGAGCTTGTAGGAACGAAAGCCTATTATACCAGGGATGGTTATTTTGATAATGTAGACATCTGCTTGTTTACGCACGTAGGGTCTAACCTGGGTGTTACATACGGTCCCGCGTCAGGAACAGGATTAATTTCTGTCGAATATACCTTTGAGGGAGAAGCAGCCCACTCGGCAGGTGCCCCATGGAGAGGACGCAGTGCTGCAGATGCTGTNNCCTAGTAAAGCATCAATCTGGTATTATTTTAGAGAGATTACCTATCCTAATATCATGAAGTTATATGAAAATGGAAATCGCATAGCAGATGGAGCTGCAATGATGACCAATACAAAAGTTACGCACAGGACATTGGGTTCGGCATGGCCACGCCACTTCAACCAACCCGTAGCTGAAGCCATGAATGAAAACATCAAGGTAGTTGGACTTCCTGCATGGAGTGCGGAAGATCAAATGTTAGCCAAAGCCATTCAGCGCGAAGTAAAATCTAAAAATGATACGACAGGAATGCCAAGCAAATTGGATGAATTTAAAGCGCCTGATGCGGAGCCTCGCAGTGGAGGATCAGATGACATTGGTGACATCTCCTGGAAAGTGCCTACTGTAACCATGCGTTTTCCATCCAATGTACCAGGACTGCCCGGGCACCATTGGGCCAATGCCGTGGCCATGGCAACGCCCATCGCACATAAAGGTGTGGTAACAGGTGCAAAGGTTCAGGCAATGACCATTATTGATTTATTGACTAAACCAGAGCTGGTTGCCAAAGCCAAAGATTATTTTGACAACGTGCAAAAGGCAAAGCAGCAATACAAGCCAATGATTACCAAGGAGGACAAACCTGCCACTTACCTGAATGCAGAGATCATGAAACAGTATCGTCCGGAGTTGGAGAAATTCTACTATGATGAAACGAAGTATGGTTCTTATTTGGAGCAGTTGGGCATCAAGTATCCAACTGTAAAAAAGTAATCCGCCATTACTTGCAAAACGAAGCAATCACCTTACCTGGAGATTGCTTCGTTTTTTTAGAAGTAAGCTCAGTTTTTTTGAATTTCTAACTTCTGACAAGGGCTGGCATCAAGCCCACCAGCATCATCAGGTCTTCGTCAGCAATTATTTTCTTTTGATCTGCAATGGTGAGAAAATTTTCATAAAGCAGATTCAGCTCTTCTCCATCAAACTGATAGCCTAAAAGAGCTGTGCGATGTTTTAAAGCGGCCCTACCACTTCTGGCTGTGAGTACAATTGAGGAGGAAGGTACACCTACTTTGGCGGGATTAATGATCTCGTAATTTTCTGCATGCTTTAAAAAACCATCCTGATGAATGCCAGAACTATGTGCAAATGCATTGCTACCCACAATAGCTTTGTTGGGCTGTACTGGCATGCGCATCATGCCTGAAACCAGCTTACTGATGGCGTATATCTTTTCAGGTTTGATATTGGTATGACAATTTAAATTGGAGTGCGTATCGAGGATCATGGCAACTTCTTCCAGTGAGGTATTGCCTGCCCGTTCACCAATTCCGTTGATCGTTACTTCGGCTTGCCGGGCTCCATGGCACAATCCACTGATTGTGTTGGCCGTAGCCATTCCCAAATCGTTGTGACAATGAATCGAGATGACAGCATTGTGAATATTGCTTACATGTTCAGTAAGATATTGAATACGTTTGCCAAATGCATCAGGTAAACAATAACCTGTAGTATCAGGGATGTTGACCACATCTGCACCTGCAGCAATTACCGCTTCAATCATTTCTGCCAGAAATGCAAGGTCCGCCCTGCCTGCATCTTCTGCGTAGAACTCCACTTCATGGCCTTTTTCTTTGGCATAAGCAACAGCCCATACTCCTTGTTCCAGCACCTGTTCCCTCGAACTAAAAAATTTATTTTTGATATGCACATCGGAAGAACCAATTCCCGTATGAATTCTCCCGCGATTGGCATAGCGCAATGCTTCGGCAGCACAATCGATGTCTTCTTTTTTGGCGCGCGTGAGTGCACACACCACTGTTTCCTTCAGCACTTTGGATACTTCTACTACAGACTGAAAATCACCAGGGCTTGAAATAGGAAATCCCGCTTCAATGACATCTACCCCGAGTGCTTCCAGCTCCCGAGCGATGGCAACTTTTTCTTTGGTGGTTAACTGGCATCCAGGCACTTGCTCCCCATCGCGAAGGGTGGTGTCGAATATTTGTATTTGCTTACTCATGATTTTTGAATTAGTTGGTAGGTGTGGTTTCTCTTATGCCAATTCCTTGAGCAATTCGATCGCCCATTTCTTCCGTGCTTAATATTTTGTCTTTGGCTGTTTTGTTATTGGCAATGTCTATTGTTCTGAACCCCTCTTTTAAAGTTTGGGAGACAGCGTCAATTATACTTTGAGCCTCCTCCTTCATGTTGAAGGAAATGTCGAGCATCAATGCAGCAGAAAGAATAGAGGCCAGGGGATTGGCAATTCCTTTTCCAGTGATGTCGTGAGCGCTGCCATGGATGGGTTCATATAATCCAACGGAATCACCAATAGATGCCGATGCGAGCATTCCCATGGATCCAGCAATTTGCGAAGCTTCATCTGTGAGAATGTCTCCGAATAAATTTCCTGTGAGTACTACGTCAAAGCTGCGAGGTGACTGAATCAGCTTCATGGCAGCAGTATCAACAAACATATGTGTCAACTTCACTTCCGGGTAGTCTTGGCTTACCTCCTGTACCACAGCGCGCCAAAGTCTGGAGCTCTCCAGCACATTCGCTTTGTCTACCGAAGTGACATGGCACTTTCTGTTTTTTGCAGCAGTAAAGGCTTTGTGCGCAATCCTTTCTATTTCATACCTGGAATAGATCATGACATCGAAGGCTGTATTGTCATTGTCTTTTCTTCCTCTTTCCCCAAAGTAGACATCGCCAGTAAGCTCTCTGAAGAACAGGATATCTGCACCTTTTAGAATCTCTGGTTTAATGCTTGACGCTTCCAGTAATTCATCAAAAAGTTTTATTGGACGCAGGTTGGCATAAAGTCCTAGTTCTTTTCTCATTTTGAGCAATCCTTGCTCCGGCCTTACTTTTAGAGAGGGATCGTTATCGTAATGCGGGTGTCCTACCGCACCGAATAAAATGGCATCTGCATTTTTTAAAATGGATAGGGTTTTATCTGGCAGTGCATTTCCTGTTGCCAGGATGGCATCATGCCCAATAAGGGCTTCGTTGAATTCAAACTGATGACCAAAAGTGGCTGCTATTTTTTCAAGCACCTTTCTTCCTTCTGCTGTTACTTCTTTTCCTATGCCGTCACCGGGAAGTATAGTTATCTTCTTCATTACGATAATTCAAATTGTTTAATGTCTTCTCGTAGACTCAATAAATAATCGATGTCATCATATCCATTGATCATGCACGATTTTTTATAAGGATTGATTTCAAAGTCTGCTGATTGATTTTCAAACGAAATGGTTTGTGCTTTCAGGTTCACCGTAATGGCGGTGGCAGGATTTTTATTAACGGCATGAATTAATGATTGTAAGAAGGTGTCATTAACCACAATGGGTAGCAATCCATTGTTCAGCGCATTGTTTTTAAAGATATCGGCAAAAAAACTGGATACCACCACGCGAAATCCATAATCATAAAGTGCCCAGGCTGCATGCTCTCGGCTGCTACCACAGCCAAAATTTTTACCAGCGATTAAAATTTTACCCTGATAAATTTTGTTGTTCAATACGAAATCAACCATAGGTTGACCGTTGCTGTCATAGCGCCAATCCCGAAACAGATTATCACCAAAACCTTCTCTGGTGGTGGCTTTTAAAAAACGCGCAGGAATAATCTGATCGGTATCCACATTCTCGTCAGGAAGGGGGACTGCCGTACTCTTTATCGTATTAAATTTTTCTTTCATTTTATTTAAGTGGTTTACGGTTGACAATATTCACTTGACTAGTGAGGCACTTTGTCAACTTTTGATATTTTCATCAGCTCTCTCACATCAGTTACCCTGCCAGTAATGGCTGCAGCTGCGGCACTCAGTGGGCTGGCCAAAAATGTTCTCGATTGAGGTCCTTGCCGACCTTCAAAATTTCTGTTGGAGGTAGAGATACAATACTTGCCAGCGGGTATCTTGTCTTCATTCATACCCAGGCAGGCGGAGCACCCCGGGCTTCTCAATTCAAAACCAGCGGCTTCAAAAATTTTATCAAGGCCTTCTCTCTGCGCCTGATCTTGTACTTGCTTTGATCCCGGCACAATCCACACCTCCACCCCTTCTGCTTTCTTTTTCCCATTAACGATGGAGGCAACCAGTCTCAAATCTTCGATACGTGCGTTGGTGCAACTTCCGATAAAGACATAGTCAATGGGTTTGCCGAGTAATTGAGAGCCCGGCTCCAGTCCCATATAATGCAGTGACTTAATGAACGAAGGTTTTTCACTGATATCTTTTAGTTCTTCTGCTGTTGGAATTCGGTCTGAAATTCTGATGCCCATACCCGGGTTGGTACCGTAGGTGATCATTGGCCCGATGTCAGTTGCATCGAATGAAAGGACTTTGTCAAATTGAGCGTTCTCATCAGACCTGAGCTGCTTCCATTCTTCAACTTTTTGGTTGAAGGCATCACCATGTGGTGCAAATTTTCTTCCCTTGATGTAATTGAAAGTGGTTTCATCGGGTGCAATCATACCTCCCCGGGCACCCATTTCGATGCTCATGTTGCAGATGGTCATCCGTGCTTCCATAGAAAGGTGTACAATGGTGTCGCCAGCATACTCTACAAAGTACCCCGTAGCACCACTGGATGAAATTTTTGAAATGATGTAAAGAATAATGTCTTTGGCTAAAACGCCTTTTCCCAATTCGCCATTGATTTCAATTTTCATGCGTTTGGGTTTGTGCTGCAGAATGCATTGTGTTGCAAGCACTTGTTCCACCTCGCTGGTACCAATACCAAAAGCAATAGCGCCAAAAGCTCCGTGGGTGGAGGTGTGACTATCACCACAAACGATGGTCATGCCAGGCTGAGTAAGTCCAAGTTCTGGTCCTATGATATGAACAATTCCCTGAAAAGGATGTCCCAAGTCATAAAGTGTGATGCCAAAGTCTTTGCAGTTCTTTCTCAGTGTTTCAACCTGATGACGAGACAAGGCTTCTTTAATGGGAAGGTGTTGATCTTTGGTGGGCACATTGTGATCTGCAGTTGCAGTGGTACGCTCCCTATTGAATACACCTATGCCTCGTTTTTTCAATCCGTCAAAAGCCTGAGGACTTGTAACCTCATGGATGAAATGACGATCAATGTAAAGTGGATCGGGGTATCCTTCGCGTGATGTAACTATGTGTTTGTCCCAGATTTTATCAAAAAGTGTTTTTGGCATCAGCTTATAACAATCGTTAGTTTGGTATGGTCCTAAAAAAACAAAACCGTGCCGATGGAAATCGGCACGGTTTCAGTTGACGGTTTAGGTTTAGTTTATTTACATCCTATTTTGAATTCATTGACAAGGTGTATAAAGTTGAGGTTTAGGTCAATGAAATCCTTGAAAATATTTTTCATGCCTGACAAGCGTTTGGTAGCTAAATGCTTAAATTTAAAATTCAGGGTAAATTATCTTAAATCAAATTTCGACTATGAAGTCCTTATCTATCGCATTCGTTTTACTTTTTTCACTGGAAGCATTTGCGATTGAGTCTGACTCACTGAAGATGTCACATTGGATTTCTACAGCAAGGCAACAAATGAATCTTGATGCGAACCAGGGTAAAATCTATCTTGACTCATTACATTTTTTTCTTGAAACACATACTGGCTACCTTTTTCAGGAAGGAGAGTACCATAAACTTTTGGCCATCTACTATTATCGCAAAAACCTATACGACAGTTCACTAATTCATTATAACATAGCCAATAAAAAATTCAATGCACTGAATAATACCTTAGAACAAGCAAAAATTTCTGTAAATGTTTCCATGATTTATAACAGGAAAGGAGAGTATAAGGAAACAATCGATTATGCCTCGAGTGCACTTACTTTGTTTGAACAACTGGATGACAAGAAGGGTATGGGTATTTCTTTGAACATCATTGGTCAGGTTTATTTTGCCAATGGTGATTTTAAAAACGCAGCTAAATATTTTAAGCGGTATATCAATAATGCGATCCTGACTCAAGACAGCACCGAGATTGCAAGTGGTTATGCCAATCTTGGTTCTGCTTTTTCAAAACAGCAGAATTATGATTCTTCTCTGTATTACACCAAGAAGGCTTTGTCCATTCAAATGAAACTCAATGCGCTGTATAGCATTGGCAATGCCTTGCAAAATATGGCTACGGACTTTCAGAAAAAGGAAATGCAGGATTCGGCCACTTATTATTACGAAAGAGCTGCCGAGTACTATGAAAAGGTAGACAGCAAAGCGGGACTGGCAGAGGTTTATTTCAATTTAGGCGTTACCGAAGCACTGAGAGGGAATTTTAATAAGGCCATAGTTTTACAGGAGAAATCTTTGGGAATATCTCGACAAATAGGGGAATTATTTTTGCAAAAAGAAAACCTATTCAATCTGTCTAAAAATTACGAGCGGATAGGACTTAGGGATAAGGCATTTGATTTGTATAAAGCTTATGATGTATTGAGTGATTCCATTTTAAATGAAAACAATAAAAGATACATTGAGGATATCAATGCCAAATACGAAACGGAAAAGAAAGAGCAGCAAATTGTGATGCAACAAATTGCGTTGGATCAGCAGCAGGCACAAATAAAGTTTAATTACGCTATCATTGTTGCAATGTGCTTTGGCTTGCTATTGCTTGTAATCATTTTTCTGCTCTTAAGAAATAAAGCGAGAAAGAAACAGGAATACTTAAAAGCTGAAAATGACCTTAAGCTAAGGGAGGCTTACATCAATGCCTCTATTCAATCACAGGAGTCTGAAAGAAAACGGTTTGCTCAGGATTTACACGATGGAATGGGGCAATTGATTTCTTCACTCAGATTGTTGTTGGGAAGTATAAATGAAAATGCTACAACAGAGTCACGACTGAAAGTAGTTTCCAAATCAGAGACAATCATTGATGAGATGCAAAAGGAGATCCGGGGCATTGCATTTAATCTAATGCCGCAGACATTAATTCAACACGGTCTTGTGCCAGCACTAAAAGAAATGGCATTGAGGATTAACTCTACGGGCCGGGTAATGGTATTGGTGAATTCCTTCGATACTCCAGATCGTTTATCAGAGGTACAGGAAATTTCCCTTTATCGGACTGTACAGGAGTGGGTGAATAATATTTTGAAGTATGCTGAGGCAACGCAAATAGAGATACAAATTGTAGGGCACGGAGATGAGCTCAACATTACAATTGACGACAATGGTAAAGGCTTTGATGTGACTGTTTTGGAAAAGAGCACAGGAAATGGATGGAGAAATATCCTTTCGAGGGTAAAGTTGCTTCATGGTGAGGTAGAAGTAGACTCCAGCAATGGGCGAAACGGAACAATACTTATTGCCAAGGTACCCCTGACGATACCAGAGGAGGGTAGGGTGGCGAACAAGGACAACAAAATACCCATTGGTACGGATGGAATTACCGTTCGTTAGATTGTATCCTTGCGACTATGCGCAAGGCAGGTATCTTTGATTTCTGGAGAAAGAAAAAAATGGAAGGTATGAGAATACTTCTTGTTGATGATCATGCTATTCTAATTGATGGTATACAAAGCCTGCTGGAACGAGCAGGATATCAGATAGTATGTCAGGCAGAAAGTGCCGAAATGGCTTTGGAGTTTCTCAAGAAGAATGAAGTTGACCTAATGATTACGGACTTCAATATGCCAGGAATGGATGGGTTGTCCCTCATACACACGGTAAAAAGACTTAATGCCAACATTAAAATCATATTGTTGAGCATGCACGATGAAGTACACCTGGTAAAGGAAATATTAAAGGCAGGCATCAACGGTTATGTGTTGAAAAAAGATACTCAGCATGAATTGTTGCAGGCGATTAAAGAAGTAGCTGCCGGGAAAGTATTTCTGAGTAATGACATCAACAAACTATTGATTGTAAACCTTCAAAACCCTGATGAAGGAAAATTACTAACGGATCGGGAACGCGAAATCGTTAAATTGATAGCCAAAGAGTATACCAATAAACAGATTGCCGAAGAGCTGTTTATCAGCGAAAGAACAGTAGAAACTCACCGAAAGAACATTTTTAAAAAGACGGGCACCAACTCCCTGGTAGGCCTCATCAAGTTTGCCTACGCGAACAACCTCATCTAATTCTTGCGGGTTTACGGTATATAGAAATGCGGTGATAAGGGTATTATATCCCCCTAAACCATTGCTGATCTTTATATCGTGAAACCAAACCCCCAATCGTTATGAAACCTGATAGAATTTTGATAAAAATAGGAGCTACGATAATCGCTCTGATATTCTCATTACAGATGCACGCACAATTGATCACTGATAAGGTGATTGATGTAGGTCAGATGGGTTCTAAAGACCTCAATGAGGCACCGAAAAAGGTATTTATCAAAAACTTCAAAGTGTACTACCAGATGATTGCTGAAGCTGAGAAAACCATTCATGGTGGACGTCAGTTTGGTGGTGGTTCTTATACTGGTGATGCAACAGCTCGATTAGCTGTAGGAGTAGAGGGCATTGAACCGGAGGAACTTCAGCAATTGACGAATAAGCTATACAATGACTATGTTGCTAAATTGAAAAGCCTTGGATTGGAAGTATACAATTCCAGGGATTACAAAGATTTGGAATCTTTTGCTGACGATGAATTATTGGACGGACCAAGGATTAATGAAGAGCAAGTAGAAGGAAGTTTGATGGTAGTGCCTGATGGATTTTCTTATTATGTTAAAAGAGTAACTAAGAAAGGAAAGGAAAAGGGAAGCTTTATTTCCAATTTGGGGGGTGCAGAAAACTCAGAGTTTTTATCATCCATATATCATAAAGGGCTTCCTAAAGTTTCAAAGGATTTAGATGATATGATTGTGGTAGATGTAGCCATTAATGTTCCAAGTATCTATTTGGATCCTAAGTCTGCTTTGGGCACGGTCAAAATTAAAGGAGGTGCCAACTTGAGGATGGAAAATGCAAGAGCCACTTATGTTTCGGGTAAATCACCTAAGCCCGGTGCAGCTGCTCCCGATAAATACATTGAAGTGATGCTGAAAGAACCAGTGCAAATTAGTGGCGTTTTTGCTGAGCAGGAATTTAAGTCTCAGGCAAAGAAGCAAGTTACTACTGTTCCCTCTTATGCTTCCTTCTTTTCAGTAGCCAACTCAAAGGTGGAGTTAAGTAATACTATTGCCTGCAAATCTGAAGACTACACCCGCGAGGTGGGTAATGCAATGACTGAATTTCTAAACCTCTCAATTGATAAACTAAAAATTGGTTTGAGTGGTGAGAAGGTAAAATAGTTATTCAATAATAGGATATACCCATCAACTTAAATGTTGATGGGTATTTTTTTAAAGGCTCAGTTCACTTTGTAATCTTCATAAAGATTAAGAAGTCAGATACATCATATCGTACCCAGTAAAGCTGATAGTGTATACATTATTTCGCTTTATAAACGTAATAGAAGAGGAGTTAGTTAAAATTTCACCGTGCTATTACACCAGATACTCAAATAAATTTTCGTTCTGATTGACCAGCGTGAAGTTGATTTTTTCTGAGTTCATACGGCTTACTAACAAATGGAAATCACTTGCATCTTTCACTTCAATACCGATCAAAGCTGGCCCTGTCTCTTTGTTGTGTTTTTGAATAAACTCAAAACGAACAATATCATCTTCAGGGCCAAGGATATGATTTACAAATTCCTTAAGTGCTCCGGGGCGCTGAGCAAAACGCACAATGAAATAATGTTTTAATCCTTCATGTAACAGCGATCTTTCTTTAATCTCCTGCATGCGATCGATGTCATTATTACCACCACTGATCACACAAATTACAGTTTTGCCCTTTAGATGATGGGCATACTGCTCAAGGGCTGCAATGCTTAGTGCCCCTGCAGGTTCGGCTACAATAGCGTCTTCCGTATAAAGTTGGAGAATCGTAGAGCTTACTTTCCCTTCGGGTACTAAAAGCATTTCACTGATGGCATCTTTACAAAACTCAAAAGTGATATCACCAACTTTCTTTACAGATGCGCCATCTACAAAATTTTCAATTTTGTCTAATACCACCGGATGGCCAGCCTTCAAAGCTTCAGTCATCGATGGTGCTCCCTGTGGCTCTACACCAATTATTTTTGTTTGCGGAGAAAATGTGTTTAGATAACTTGAAACACCGGCACAAAGGCCACCGCCACCAACAGGAACAAAAATATAATCAATATTGGGTTGGTCTGCCAGAGTTTCTTTGGCTACCGTTCCCTGTCCTTCAATTATCTTTAAATGGTCGAAGGGAGGGATAAACTCCATCTTATGATTTTTGGCATGAAGAAGAGCGTGATATTGACATTCATCGAAGGTATCTCCAATCAAAATGATCTCAACATTCTCTCCACCAAACATCCTCACCTGGTTGATCTTTTGCTTAGGTGTAATAGAGGGCATGTAAATTACTCCTTGAATTTTTAACTCACGGCATGAAAAAGCAACACCTTGTGCATGGTTGCCCGCGCTTGCACAGACCACGCCATTTCTTCGCTGGGCAGGAGAAAGACTTTGAATAAGATTGTATGCACCCCGAATTTTATAGGAACGTACATTTTGTAAATCTTCTCGTTTCAAGTACAGATCGCATCCATACTTTTCAGATAGCTTGCGATGGTACTGCAAGGGAGTTTTGATGACTACCTTTTGTAGCAATGCCGAAGCTGAGTCGATGTCTAAGTACTTTAATTCTCTTTTAATCATTCTGTGTAGAATTGACAGTTGACAATTTAGCAATTGACAATGGACATCTTGTCAATTGGCTATTGCCAACTGCCTATTTGATTTAGTCTATCATACTCGCCTCTACATTTGCTTTTTCTGGTCTTAGCTTACGTACGGCAGCGCCAGCTTGCCATAATTCACTTTCACGCAATTCTCTCAATTCCTCAGAAAGCTTTTCGCGGTAGTCCGGTTGACTGCACTTGTCAATAGTGCGTTGGGCTTCTGCTCCACTTTCTACACTATCATACAGCTCTTTGAACACAGGTAGTGTTGCAGCCTTGAATTTTTTCTTCCAGTCCAACGCACCACGTTGAGCGGTGGTAGAACAATTGGCATACATCCAATCCATTCCGTTTTCGGCCACCAGCGGCATCAAGCTTTGCGTAAGCTCTTCTACGGTTTCATTAAAAGCTTCTGAGGGTGAATGCCCTTTGGATCGAAGTACTTCATATTGCGCTTCAAAGATTCCTGCTATGGCACCCATCAATGTACCACGCTCTCCTGTAAGATCGGAGTATACTTCTTTCTTAAAATCAGTTTTAAATAAATATCCAGACCCAACACCAATTCCCAGTGCAATGGCTTTTTCTTCTGCATTGCCTGTAGCATCCTGAAAAACAGCGTAGCTAGAATTGATTCCTTTGCCTTGCAAAAACAGGCGTCTTACTGAAGTTCCAGATCCTTTGGGGGCTGCCAACACCACATCGATGTCGGAAGGGGGTACGATCCCTGTCTTTTCTTTAAAGGTGATGCCAAACCCGTGAGAGAAATACAAAGTTTTTCCAGCCGTCAAATGGGGTTTTACCTTTGGCCACAACGCAATCTGACCTGCATCGGAGAGTAAGTACTCAATAACTGTACCCTGTTTTACAGCGTCCTCAATATCAAAAAGGGTTTCACCTGGAACCCAACCATGTGAAACAGCTTTGTCCCAGGTCTTAGATCCTTTGCGTTGTCCTACAATCACGTTAAATCCATTGTCACGCAGGTTTAATGCTTGTGCAGGCCCTTGAACTCCATAACCTATGATTGCTATTGTTTCATTACTCAATACATCCAGCGCTTTTTCCATTGGGAACTCTTCACGGGTCACTACCTCTTCTAATGTTCCTCCGAAATTAATCTTTGCCATAATTCTATTTATTTAATGTTTGGTTTAGGTCCTTTTAATTTAGTACAACTTCTTTGCTGTTTCGATCATTGATCTCATGAAATAATTCGTCACCCGAATGATAGTTGACATACTCCACTTCGATCAGTTTTTCCAATTGATGTTTTACTTTTTCAATCATCTCTGGCGTGGTATATAAAAGCAAGGTTGCTCCGCCTTTGTGAAAGTCATGACTAACTTCGTGAGCGACCAATTTTTTAATTCGAACGCGCCTCCGGTTAAGCACATTAACGATCCTGTTAAGGATAGAGAAATTGTTCTCAGCGGATAGTTCAAGTGAATAATCTTGTTTCATAATTAATTTATTTTTTCCAACAACATGTCTGCAACGCCTGCTCCTGTAGGAATCATCGGAAATACGTTGTCTTCCTTGCCTACCACAACCTCCAAAAAATGGGAGGTTTTGGATTCGAGCATTTCATGGAGCATAGGCAATAGTTCATTTCGTTGGGTTGCTCTTCTTGCAGGGATGTTGTACGCTTCTACGAGTTTTACGAAATCGGGATTGGTCATTTCAGTTGAGGAGTAGCGTTTATTGTGAAACAATTCCTGCCATTGACGTACCATTCCCAGAAAGCTATTGTTGAGCACCAAAATCTTAACAGGAATATTGTATTGCATAATGGTGCCCAATTCCTGAGGTGTCATTTGAAAACCTCCGTCACCAATCACTGCCACAACCTGTTTATGCGGCTTTGCTAATTTGGCCCCCATTGCTGCAGGCAGTGCAAATCCCATAGTACCTGCTCCACCGGAAGTAACATTGGTTCTGGGGTCTTTGTATTGGTAGTAGCGTGAAGCAATCATTTGGTGCTGACCCACATCTGTCACTAAAATGGCATTTCCATTTGTAAGGTTGGAGAGATGGTGGATGACCTCTGCCATTTTCATTTCGCCACCAGGATCAAACTCAGGACTCACTACTTTATCATACTCGAGTTGGTTGAGTTTTTTAAAGGAATTCATCCAGTCATTATGCTTTTTGGCTTTGCACAAATCCGTTAATGCAAGTAAGGCTTCCTTCGCATCAGCATGGATGGGCACATCGGCTTTTATAATCTTATTGATTTCAGCCCGGTCTATTTCAACATGAACTACTTTTGCCTGTGTGGCATACTTGGCTACGTTGCCGGTAACCCTGTCATCGAAGCGCATGCCCACTGCAATCAACACATCGCATTCGTTGGTATTTACATTGGGGCCATAATTTCCGTGCATGCCCAGATAGCCCACATAGTTGGGATGATCGGTAGGAAATGCCCCAAGTCCTAATAATGTACAAGCCACAGGAATCCCGGTCTTTTCTGAAAAATGAAGTAGTGCCTGAACGGCTCCTGAAAGCAAGACACCCTGACCAGCCAATAGATAAGGTTGCTTTGCGTTATTAATTAAGGTGGCAGCTTCTTCAACTTGTTCTAGTGGCAAATCAGGTTTTGGTTTATAGGTCCTGATGTGTTCGCATTTTTTGTATTCGAATGACTCGAGTATTTCATTCTGCGCATTTTTTGTAATGTCGATTAATACAGGGCCCGGCCTACCGAAGCGTGCGATATAAAAAGCTTTGGCTACAGCCGATGCAATGTCTTTGGCTTCGGTGATTTGTACATTCCATTTGGTTACAGGATTGGTAGTGTTAATCACATCGATTTCCTGAAAGGCATCTGTACCCAAGAGGTGAGCAAACACCTGCCCTGTGATGCAAACAACCGGAGTTGAATCAATCAAAGCATCGGCCAAACCAGTGATCAGGTTGGTAGCGCCAGGTCCTGATGTGGCCAAAGCAACACCCACTTCTCCTGATACCCTTGCGTAACCTTGTGCTGCGTGAATAGCACCTTGTTCATGACGGACAAGAATATGATTTAATTTATCTGAATAACCATAGAGCGCATCATATACAGGCATGATAGCACCACCTGGATAGCCAAACAATGTAGTAACACCTTCTTCCATCAAGCATTGAAGCAATGCTTCTGAGCCTGAAATTTTTTGATGTGTTTGCTCTTTCTTCTTAGTCCTCGTCAGTAACGCATCCATCCGCAGCAGTCTTTACTTGTTTTGCATATTTATAGAGTACACCATTATGCACCCGCAGGCCAGGTGTTTGAAAAGTTGATTTTCTGATCACTAAAGTTTTTTCATCTACTAATAAGTTTAACTGATGGTTTCTCACATCAATTTCTATCCAGTCGCCATCTTCAACTAAAGCAAGCAATCCGCCATCAAACGCTTCTGGCGTAATGTGCCCCACCACAAACCCATGTGTCCCTCCGGAAAATCTTCCATCTGTGATCAGTGCAACATTTTTTCCAAGCCCAGCCCCCATGATGGCGCTGGTGGGTTTTAGCATTTCGGGCATACCTGGTGCTCCCTTGGGGCCAACATACCTGATGACTACCACATCCCCTTCTTTTACTTTTCCTGAGGCAATGCCATTGATTAATTCAAACTCACCATTAAAAACACGTGCTCTGCCTTTGAACTTCTCACCTTCTTTGCCTGTGATCTTAGCCACCGATCCTTTTTCGGCCAGGTTGCCATAAAGAATTTGCAGGTGACCTGATTTTTTAATGGGTTTTTCCAACGAAACGATAATGTCCTGCTTCTCGAAATCCATGGAAGGGATATTTTGTAAATTCTCGGCCACTGTCTTACCAGTTACGGTCAAACATTCAGGATGTAACAGTCCATTGTCAAGAAGGTATTTCATTACCACGGGTGTACCTCCAATTTTGTGCAGGTCTTCCATCAGGTATTTTCCACTCGGTTTCAAGTCGGCAATCAGGGGAGTGCTGTCAGATAGGCGTTGAAAGTCGTCTTGTGTTAGTTTTAAACCCACCGATCTGGCCATAGCAATTAAGTGCAACACTGCGTTGGTGGATCCGCCCAACGCCATCACGATGGTAACGGCATTTTCAAAAGCTCTCATGGTCATGATGTCACGAGGCTTGATGTCTTTTTCTAAAAGAAAGTGAATGGCCTCACTTGCAGTCTTGCATTCTGCAGACTTTTCTTTACTCAACGCAGGATTGGAAGAGGAGTAGGGCAGTGCCATACCCAATGCCTCGATGGCAGAGGCCATTGTATTGGCGGTGTACATACCGCCACATGCACCGGCACCGGGACAGGCATTCTGGATGATGCCTTTATAATCTTCATCCGAAAGTTTATTGGCCATCTTTTCACCCAGGGCTTCAAAAGCCGAAACGATGTTCAATGGTTTTCCTTTCCAGTGTCCACCGGCTATGGTGCCACCATACACCATAATGGCAGGCCTGTTCAATCTGCCCATGGCAATCAGCGACCCGGGCATATTTTTATCACAGCCTACTACAGCGATCAGCCCGTCATAATATTGTGCATTGCAAACGGTTTCAATGGAATCAGCAATTACTTCTCGACTAACCAAAGAGTAGCGCATGCCTTCCGTGCCATTGGAGATGCCATCACTCACTCCAATAGTATGAAAAACCAATCCCACCAGATCCTGATCCCATACCGCCTGTTTTACTTCTTGCGCCAGTGCGTTGAGATGCATATTGCAGGTGTTTCCGTCAAAGCCAGTACTAACAATTCCTACCTGTGCTTTTTTTAGATCATGTTCAGTCAGGCCTATGCCATACAACATGGCTTGCGCAGCAGGCAACGTACTGTCTTGGGTAATCGTTTTACTGTATTTGTTCAGCTCCATCTTAATTCAATATTCAAGGTTCAAAGTTTGTAGTGTTGCGTAATTTTGAATTTCAAACTTTGAATTTTAATTATCATACGATCACGTAGCTGTAGCTCTTATCCAATACAAGGCATCGATAAGCTTCCTGAACAATAGCACCCATCGACTCTTTCCATGGCTTACTAAATTTTTGTCCTTCGATGGATTCGATACCAATGACTTCGGCAGCGGTACCGCAGAAGAAGGCACTGTCGGCATCGAACAAATCTTCAGGCTTGAAAAGTTTTTCTTCAACCCTCAAATCCAACTCGGAACAAATTTCCAACACGGTTTGACGCGTAATGCCTGGAAGAATACTGCCTCGTGGTGGTGTGTAGAGTACACCATCCTTTTCGTAGAAGAAATTGGCACCAGGACCTTCGGCAACAAACCCTTCGATATCGAGCAGGAGCCCTTCATCAAAACCACGTTGTTTGGCCTCGGTAGTTGCCAATATAGAGTTTACATAATGGCCACAAGCTTTAGCTTCTACCTTGAATGATTTAGGATTAGGCCTTTGATAGGACGAGATGCAAACTTTTAAAAGCTGGTCACCCAGGTATTTTCCCCATTCCCAAGATGCAATCATCAATGAAACTTCATGCGGACTGGTGAGTGACATATTCGGACTACAAAAAACCAGTGGACGCACGTACGCATTGCTTTGGCTATTTCTCGCCAGTACTTCGTAGGTGGCTTGTGTGAGTTCTTCGGGATCATAATTGAGTGGTATGCCTACCAGTGATGCACTTCGGAGCAATCGCTCATAGTGTTCACGTGCTTTAAAAATTTTCACGCCATTCACAGTTTGATAAGCGCGTATTCCTTCGAATACGCCATAACCGTAGTGAAGTGTTTGACTGAAGAGGTCGGTTTTTGCGTCCGCTGCTTTTACGAATTTTCCATTCAGGAAAAGTGTCGTGTCGTTAGTGTAGTACATACTTTAGAACAATCGTTAGTTTGTTAAAACCCATATAAAACAAAACCGCCCCAATTTCTCGGGGCGGTTTATTATTCAGTTTAAAATAATAGTATCACCACCCCGGTTTTCGAAGAATAATGACGCTAATAATGACAAGCACACCCGTGATCGAATTGATCAGGGAGTTGGTTATTTCGTATCGCTGCGTTGTGTTCATCTTCACTTTTTGCTTGTGCTGTAGTACAAGGATGGAGATTTTTTCAACTGATTCAAACTAAAAAATTAAAAAAAGTTTAAGTGGAGGGTTAACAAACGTTAGGTAAGAGGTTGATTTACGCGCTTTATGTAGGAATTTTCATAGTTGAATTTTTGGTCTATTGGAATAACTGACCACTGATTTTGCACTTCAGATCTGCCGTGATAAAAATTTATTTTGAGGCATCATTTTTTTAGCAACCAGAGCGCTAAAATGCCTGTTAACCACCTTTTGTATTAATTAAGCAACTGGTATACAATGTATTACAGCGAGCAATGAATTTTTAGTAAATACTAAAATATTTAGTAATATTGCTTAATGGATCTTCGCAATGTCATACACCTGGATTTGGACGCTTTCTTTGTAGCGGTAGAATGCAAACTGCACGATGGGCTTAAAAACAGACCTTTAATAATAGGAGGCAGCAGCAGGCGAGGTGTGGTGGCGGCTTGCAGTTATGAAGCCCGCAGATTTGGTGTGCATTCGGCCATGCCCATGTATTTGGCACTGCAGTTGTGTCCGGATGCCAAGGTGATTTCTGGAGATATGGAAGCATACAGCAAGCACTCCCACCTGGTGACAGAAATCATTGCAGACGCTGCCCCTGCTTTTGAGAAATCTTCCATCGATGAATTTTATATTGATGCATCGGGTATGGATCGTTACTTCGGAGCCTTCAAGTGGGCAGTGGAGCTGCGAAAAAAAGTGATGACGGAAAGCGGGCTGCCAATATCCATGGGCATGTCGGTGAACAAGCTGGTGTCAAAAGTGGCTACGGGAGAATTTAAACCCAATGCTGAAAAACATATTCCGGCCGGGGAAGAAAAAGATTTTCTGGCGCCTCTCTCGGTAGAGAAAATTCCAATGATCGGAAAGCAGACTGCATCTTTTCTCTATGACATGGGCGTGCGCAAAGTAGCCACGTTGCGGGAGATGCCTTTGAAATTTTTAGTGAGCGCATTTGGCAAGAACGGAATAAGTTTATGGAACAAAGCGCACGGGATTGATAATTCGCCCATAGTTTCTTACAGCGAGCAAAAATCAATATCAACAGAAAGTACGTTTGAGCAGGATTCGATTGATGTGAAGCGAATAAAGTCTATTTTAATTGCAATGGTGGAGAAAGTGGCGTTTACTCTTCGAGAGCAGAAAAAACTCACTTCTTGTATAACAGTAAAAATCCGTTATGCCAACTTTGATACGGAGACGAAGCAAATACACATTCCTTATACATCTTCTGATCACGTATTGCTTCGTGTAGTATCAGAGTTGTTTGACAGACTCTACAACAGAAGGATGCTCATTCGTTTGGTGGGCGTTCGGTTAAGCAACCTGGTGCACGGCAACCATCAAATCAGTTTGTTTGACGATACCGAAGAGAGCATCAATCTCTATGAGGCCATGGATCGAATGAGGCACAAACATGGCGTTGATAAGTTGGTTCGTGCAACTACCCTGGACGTGAACAAGCGAATAAGGATGGAAATGAATGCGTTCAAAGGTTGATGACTCTTTATCATCTCATCAATTCATTATCGCACTAGCTATTGGATATTATGTTTATCAACTGTCATACTGCTTTTAGTTTTAAATATGGCACCTTAAAGGTGGAGGATCTTTTTAATGAGGCAAAAAGATGTGGTGTGCGCAAGCTGATACTCACAGAAATTAATAATACGGCCTCTTACATAGAGATGCTGAGGTTGTGTGAAGAGAAAACCCCGGTTGACGGAACGGATCTTACCGCTTTTGGCAAAGAAGCTTACCTACTTGAAATAGCGGTGGGCATTGAGTTCAGAAGAGAAAATCAATTACTTTTTATTGCCATCGCACAAAATAATGATGGCTTTGAAGCGATCAACAGATTTTTATCGCATCATAATTTAAACAACATTCCATTGCCCGATCGGGCACCTGAGTTTGAAAATGTCTTTGTCATTTATCCTTTTGGAAAAGCAGAACCTGATCTTCTTCGCAAAAATGAATTTATAGGTGTGCGGATGCATCAACTCAATCAACTGTCATTTTGCAATTTGTATAAGAAATACAAGGAAAAATTTGTTGTCCATCATCCCGTTACGTTTGCCAATAAAATTGATTTTAACGTGCACCGCTTGTTGCGTGCTATTGACAACAATACCCTGCTCAGCAAACTGGCTGAGGAACAGCAGGCACTTCCCAATGAAATGATGATGCCGGAAAAAGAGCTGGAAAAAATATTTTCAAATTATCCGGAGCTGATCAGAAACACACAATATCTGATTGAACATTGCACTATTGATTTTGCTCTCAAAGCAGACAAGAACAAGAAGACATTAACAGGAACCGAAGAAGGCGATTGGGATTTATTGGTCACCAAGGCCTGGGAAGGTTTTCAGCTCAGGTATGATGTAAGCCAACCTGTGCTGAGAGAGCGCTTTCAAAGAGAGCTTAATATCATAAAGAGTAAGGGGTTTTGTGCGTACTACCTCATCGCTTATGATCTGCTTCAATTTGCCAAGCGACAGGGTTTTGACTATGTAGGGCGTGGTAGTGGTGCCAACAGCGTAGTGGCTTATTGTTTAGAGATTACCAATGTAGATCCCATAGAACTGGATTTGTATTTCGAGCGATTTTTAAATCCTGAACGCACGTCTCCGCCAGACTTTGACATTGATTTTTCATGGGACGACCGTGATGCCATCTACGATTATATTTTTTCAAGGTATGGAAAAGATCACGTTTGCCTTTTGGGTACTCACGTGACCTATCAAAAGCGATCTGTATTGCGTGAGTTGGGAAAAGTTTTTGGATTACCCAAGGAGGAAATAGATGCTATCGTAGAAGAACCCATTAGGCACAGAGAGCGAGATCACATTACGGAGTTGGTTTTTAAGTATGCCGAACACATCAAAGATTTGCCTGCCAATATTTCTATTCACGCAGGTGGCGTACTGATTACAGAAAAACCCATTTATGCGTATACAGCCATTCAATTTCCACCCAAAGGCTACCCTGTATCTCATTTTGAGATGCACAATGCAGAGGATATGGGCATTTTTAAGTTCGACATCTTGAGCCAGCGCGGATTGGGACACCTGAAGGAGACGGTAAAACATGTGAAGCGCAACCAGGGAATCGATGTGGACATTCACCGGTTCCATGAATTCAAGAAAGACGAGAAAATAAAGAAGCTGCTACGCGACAGCAAGGCAATGGGCTGTTTTTATGTAGAGTCTCCCGCCATGCGTATGTTGTTGGGTAAGTTGCGGTGTGAGGATTATCTCACTTTGGTGGCTGCCAGTTCTATCATCCGCCCAGGAGTGGCACGGTCGGGGATGATGCGTACCTACATTGAGCGGTTTCATCTGGTAAGTAATGGGGGCAAGTATGAAGCCATTCATGAAAAAATAGACGAACTCATGAAGGAGACTTACGGTGTAATGGTGTATCAGGAGGATGTGATCAAGGTGGCGCATCATTTTGCTAACATGACGCTGACGGAGGCAGATGTCTTGCGCAGGGGCATGTCCGGAAAATTTCGTTCACGCGAAGAGTTTCAAAGGGTAGAAGAGAGTTTTTTTGAAAATTGCCGACAGCTGGGATATGAGCAACATGTGATTGCCAGGGTGTGGTATGAGATTGAAAGTTTTTCGGGATATTCTTTCTCCAAGGGCCATTCTGCCAGTTACGCTGTAGAAAGTTATCAGAGTTTGTTTCTCAAGGCGCATTACCCGCTCGAGTTTATGGTGGGGGTGATCAATAATTTTGGGGGGTTCTACCGAACAGAATTTTATTTTCATGAGGCGCGAATGAGTGGCGCCAAAATCAGTGCACCTTGTGTGAACCGCAGCGATCACCTTACGACTATATATGGAGAAGAAATCTTTATAGGATTCATTCATCTAAAAAGCCTGGAACATAAAATAGCCAAGCTGATACCTGAGGAACGACAGCAAAACGGACCTTATACCAGTTTTGATAATTTTTTGAGACGAATACCGGCAGGGTTGGAACAAGTGCGTATTCTCATTCGGCTGGGGGCCTTTCGATTTACCAACAAGACCAAACAACGGCTGCTCTGGGAGGCCATGCTTTACTTGAGCAATCAGAATGCCAACAAAAGAAAAATGCAATCCACGTCTTTGTTTGACACTGAACCCAAAGAATATCCGCTCCCCATGTTGCATCGGCAACCGTTGGAAGATGCATTTGATGAAATAGAATTGCTGGGTTTTCCTTTGTGCGATCCATTTTTGTTGCTGGCAACCTCCGAGCGGGGAGACACCATAGCGAAAGAGCTGATGAGTAAGATCGGAAAGAATGTGAAAATGGTTGGTTATGTGGTAACGACAAAAAACACCAGTACGCTAAAAGGAGAGCTTATGCACTTTGGTACTTTTTATGATAAAGACGGAGAAGTGTTTGATACTGTTCATTTTCCGGATGTGACTAAAAGATATCCTTTTCGGGGAAGAGGATTTTATGAGATAAGGGGAAAGGTGGTGGAAGATTTTGGCATTGCCTCAATTGAGGTGACGTATATGAACAAATTGCCGATGGTGAGCAAACGCATAGAACAGACGAAGGAGTTTGTAGAGTTCAGTAATCGGTAATCAGAAGTTGCATCAATTACTGATTGTCGATCAAAGTAAGGCTTACCACATTCTCTACATGCATGGTGTGTGGAAACATGTCTACGGGATGGATGGCACTGATCTCGTATTTTTCCGATAAGATTTTAAGGTCACGGGCCTGCGTAGCCGGATTACAACTTACATAAACGATTTTTTTTGGTGCTGCTTTCAGAATCATTTTACAAACATCTTCATGCATACCCGCTCTAGGCGGATCGGTGATGATCACATCCGGTCGACCATGGGTATTTAAAAAATTATCATTTAAAAGATCTTTGATGTCTCCCGCAAAAAATGAGGTGTTGGTGATCCCATTGATCTCGGCATTCACCTTGGCATCTTCAATTGCATCGGCCACGTACTCCAACCCGATTACTTTTTTGGCGTTGGCGGCTACGAAATTGGCGATGGTTCCTGTGCCTGTATAGAGATCATACACCAGCTCGTCACCTTTTAATTCTGCCAGCTGCCATGCTATTTTATACAATTCGTACGCCTGGTCCGAATTGGTTTGATAAAACGATTTGGGCCCAACCCTATATTGTAAGTTACCTTTTCCGCCAGCCTTCGGCATCAATTCAGTAATGTAGGGGTTGCCTTTCCAGGTGATTACCTCAAGGTCGTTGAAGGTATCATTTCTTTTGCTGTTGATGACATAATTGGCAGACGTGATCTGAGGAAATTTATCCATCAGCATTTGGAGCAATGGCTCGATCCATTCCATTTTCTTTTTCGTAACCTGAAGAATCACCATTGTTTCTCCGGAGGAGGCCGTGCGAATGGTAACGGTCCTCAAAAAACCTTCCTGACTCCACAAATCGAAGAAGGGAATATTCATTGAAAGAGCGGCTTCTTTTAAGGAAATGCGAATACCATTGGACGGATCGGGTTGCAGATGGCACTCGTTTACATTAAATACCTTATCAAACATTTTCGGAATATGAAATCCAAGTGCCGGGCCTTTCACTCTGTCACTTTGCAAATCTTCCCAGGTGAGCCATTCGCTGTGGGTAAAAGTGAAATCAAGTTTGTTGCGATATAATTTTGTTTTTGATGAACCGAGAATGGGATGGATATCGGGTAGTTGCAGGCCCCCAATCCGTTCAAGATTATCCTGAACCTGTTTTTGCTTGTAGTACAATTGTGTGTCATAATTGATGTGTTGCCAAGTACACCCACCACAGACGCCAAAATGTAAACAGAAAGGTTGAGTGCGCAGATCAGACGCTTTGATCACCTTGGTGACCCTGGCTTCCAGAAAACTTTTTTTCACTCTGGTTACAGTGGCCTCCACCGTATCTCCCGGAGCCCCTCCTTTCAGGAAAATAACCAGCCCATCCATTTTGGCTACGCATTTCCCTTCAGCAGCTATTGTTTCGATGTACACATTTTCAAGCAGGTCTCCTTTCTTCATAGGGCACGAAAATACTATGAATTGTCAAGTTACCCGAATATTCAAAATACATTATAAAGGGGGGTTTCCTGCCTGTGTCACAATTCTTATCTTTCGATACTGGAGTTACTTATGAGAAGATTTCTAATTGCATTATTGTGTCTATTCAGCATTCAGGCGGGGGCTTCTCATATTGTTGGAGGAGAATTTGAGCTGTTGCACATTAGCGGAACTACTTACCGACTGAATCTCATCATCTATTTTGACAAAATTAATGGGTCGGCTGGCGCCAAGGATCCAAGTGCAACAGTATCTATTTTTAGAAAAAGTAATAATACGTTTGTTTCAAGCGTGGTTCTGCTTCTTACCAATGAAAGTAGTGTTGCCTATACACAACCAGAATGCTCCAATGGAGAGATTGTAACGGATAAACTGATTTATACCACCACACTTTTTTTAGACCCCGATTTGTTCAATGAACCAGAGGGATATTATGTGGCATGGGAACGGTGCTGTAGAAATTATTCGATCTCCAATATATTCAGTGATGACCCAACACCACAATCAGGAGGTATTTCCGCGGGGCAAACTTTTTTACTGGAATTTCCTGCGGTTGTAAGAAACGGCAAACCTTTTATCAATTCATCGCCACGCTTATTTCCACCTCTTAATGATTATGCTTGTCCAGGAAGACCTTACTATGTAGATTTTGCGGGCGTAGATGATGATGGAGATTCATTGGTTTATACGCTTACAACTCCATTAAATACACATCAAGCTGTAGCACTGCCAACTATTCTGCCAAAACCTTATCCATTGGTACAATGGAGACCTGGATTTGACATTGACCGTATCATTAATGGTAATCCTGATATGAAAATTAGTAAGGCGGGATTACTTACGGCTACACCCATGCTACAGGGTTTGTTTGTATTTGCTGTAAAAATTGAAGAGTATAGAAATAAGGAGTTGATAGGCATATCGAGAAGAGACTTTCAGATGTTGGTAGTAGATGGTTGCGCAGATGCTGTACCTCCCCAGATTACCGGTCCTACTTCTGTTACCCTTACCGCCTCTGATATGGGACAGGATCGTTGTATTACAGTTACAGTTTCAGATCCCGACTCGCAGCGACCAACGGCATTTATGGAAAACGTTCGGATTAGGGCGGTGGGTCTTAATTTTAATAATAAAAACCTAACAGAAATATTGCCTGCGGAAGTCACTGCAACACTTGTTAATGGAAGCACTAAAAATTTTAATATCTGTTTTCCTGTTTGTCCGTTTTTTTTAGGTGGACCTTACGAAGTAGGTATTATTGCCATGGATGATGCCTGCAGTCTACCTTTGTTGGATACACTAAAGGTGACAGTTAATGTAACCCCTCCGCCCAATACTGATCCTTATTTTGACAATGGTTCAAATGTCAATATCACTTTGCTCGAAGGCAAGAGTACCAAAGACTTGCCTCCGCCTGTTCCGATTTCACAATTAGAGTTTGAAGTAAATGATGATGATGGGGACGAGTTATTGGTCTCTGTAATTACAGATGGTTTCGTGTTGGCCAATGCCGGAATTACTTTTTCAATGATAAGTCAGACTCCCGGATATGTAAAGGGAAGGTTGGACTGGGATGCGTTTTGCAATATTTACGATTTCACGCAACGATCTACATTTAAAGTGACCATTATAGTTGATGATTTGGATGAGTGTGGGTTGAATGAACCGATAAAAATGGATTACAACTTTACGGTAGTATTGCCTACCAATGGTCCACCCATTATTGATACGAGCCTTACCCCCGCCACAGATGAGAGAGTGGTACTTGGTATTGAAAGGAAAGTTTTCAGCAATTTAAGTTTTAACGTTACCGGCAATGACCCTGAATCCAATTATCCCATCTCCCTGGATTTATTGGGAAGCAACAATTTAAGTGCAGATTCATTAAGAGCGCTGGGGGTTTCCTTTGCCAGGGTAGATGGATTTCCTTCCTTACAATCTCAGTTTAGCTGGAATTTGAATTGTGATAAATTGAATTTGGACAATCATGATAGTTTTGATCTTCAATTTATAGTTGTTGATAGTCTCAACAAATGCAAAATTTATCAAGCAGATACAGTGGAGGTAGAGTTAAAAGTTTTGCCGCCTAATAATACAAAGCCACGTTTGGTTATCAATAATTTAAATGCTGATCTCACAATGCTGAATAACAGTCTTGAGGTTGTTAGGGGCAATCAAATAATATTAGGATTGCAGGGATCTGATGCGGACACTGCTCCACAAGATTTGATTAAATTGGATCTGATTGAAGCTGAAGGTAATGTTGCTCCTGAAGGTTTTGTTTTTGAACCCGTTGAAGGAAAAGGGTCAGTGTCTACCACATTTAGTTGGAATCCCGATTGCTCTATTTTCAAAAATGGCCTGTACGAAAACAACTACACTTTTACATTTAGCTTAAACGATGACAGGTGTTTCAATACACGAGCAGACACTGTTGCGGTCAATATAACCATTAAGGATATTGAAGGAGGTGGTAATGGGTTTATCCCAATTAATTACTTTTCGCCCAATGACGATGGTATTAATGATTACTTCGCCATGGAGTTAAAGAATAGTATCACGGAACAGATCGAAAATATTTTACCGTTGGACAATTGTATTTCCCAGTTCCAGGCCATCCGTATCTACAACAGGTGGGGCAAGGAAGTATTTAAGAGTAATGACAGAAATTTTAGGTGGTATGCAAAAGGGGAGGCTGCAGGTGTCTATTATTATCTGATTGAGTATTCTGATCGGGAATACAAAGGGCCACTTTCAATCAAGTATTGATTTATAATTCGACCATCAATATTTGATCCTCCTTTATGTACACCTCTTGATTCATCCATTTTGCACACACCCAAACATCTTTTTTACCCACTACATCAAGCATATGGCCTTCTTCGACTATTCCGACTACTGATGATCCTGCAGATGGTCCGCTCATCAGATAGGTTGAATTGAAGTGAACGATACCGGAATGAGCACCCTGATTTAAGTTAATCTGTATAAATAGTATGGTGAGGAAAATTAATAATGCCATTGCCACCGGCATTAGGTTTCTTTTTTGCCTTTTTAAGTAGAAAAGCAATGCAAAAAGCAGAATTGTGCAGCCAATCAATACGTTGATGATCGTACCATCATATTTTCGCCACAGCAAGGACAATTGTCTGGCTTGATCAGACTTATAGCCTTGCAATCGGTGTTTGTTCGCTAATTCTTCCATTTTGACCAACGCTTGTTCATCATCTGAGGCCAGGTAATAAAGATTGAGATAATACAAGGACTTGCTCAGTTGCCCCAGACCCTCTTCGATATAAGCCATTTTGAGTAACATGGCTGGTGAATGGTGATGCTGCTTGAGCACCTGTTCATACAATTCCAGCGACTGAGTGTATTGTTTACCCACAAAAAGTGAGTCTGCTGTCTTTACCATTTCGTTGGGGGTCTGAGCGGTTAGTTGATTGACGGAGATAAATAGAATAAGAGTGATAATTTTTGAAACCGCCTTTTGCTTATTTTTCATAACATGTTACCTTTGTGCCCTCAAATAAAGGAAAGCATCAAATTTAGGCAAGATTGAGAAGATTCCGTAGCTCAGCTGGTAGAGCATAACACTTTTAATGTTAGGGTCCTGGGTTCGAGCCCCAGCGGGATCACAAAAAATAAACCCCATTTTATAATGGGGTTTTTTGTTTATAGACCTGTATTGGCGAGTGTTTTCTTTTTTGTGTCTCCATCCCAATTTTCGGAAGACTACAGAAGCGGATGGTCACTTTTGAATAGTAATTTTCCAAGACTATACCTGCCACTGCCTAGCAGAACAAAGCTGATACCGATGATGAGATACATCAGCGCCTTTTCTTTAGAACCAAAAGGGTCATCAGCATGTCGTATAAATGCAGCAGTACTCATTGTGCAAATCCATAAAAAAGCAGCTGGTCGAGTGAACAGTCCAAGTGCAATTAATAATCCCCCGAGAAACTCAGACAGCCCAGCCATCCAGGCAAAAAATACAGGCAACGGGAATCCCATTTTTCCTGTGTTTTCGATGAGTCCGTCAGAAGGAGGTAATTTGCCAAGTCCGTGGCCAAATGCCATAAATAATCCGGTTCCTAATCGCAGCACAAGCAGTCCGGCATCAGTGTAACTCTTATTCATCAGTAAAGATTGTAGTGTTTATTCAACCTTTAAAGTGAATATATTTTTCTAAACCAGCCTGTCTCCGTTTTATGAACGGTGGTATGATCCTTTGACTTGAAGTGTAAATATTACTTAACCTGCTTTTTTGTTTTCAACTCCTGGGCAAGCAGGATGGCCTGATATAAATTGATCAATCCCCCGGAGCTACTCATTTGATTGAATTCGATTCCTCCTTTTGATCCAACTGACTCAATCTTAAGGTTATCAAATTTTCGCGTTGAATTTCTGATGATTTCTTTTACCTCCGTTGCTGAGAATTCCGGATAGTAAGACATGATAACAGCAGCCACACCAGCAGTAACAGGGCTTGCTGCGCTGGTACCATCCATTTTTTTGTAATTGTTGCCAGGAAGTGTTGAATAGATTTGAACACCCGGAGCAAACAGGTCAACGGCCTTCTTGCCATAATTGGAAAAACTTCCAACAAAATCGCTGTCAGCTCCCCATGAAGAAGCACCCACCTCAATCCAGTTTTTGGCTTCTGTTCCATCTGCATAATACCTGGAGGGATAGTTTTTCTCAAGGTCAATATTTTCTGAGTCATTACCTGCAGCATGAATGAGGAGTACACCTTTTTGCTCAGCGTATTTTACAGCTTTGTCTACTACTTCTTTTTCAGGAGAAATAGATTTGCCAAAACTCATATTAATGATTTGAGCTCCATTATCCACAGCGTACAAGATGGCATTGGCAACATCTTTGTCGCGCTCATCTCCGTTGGGCACTGCACGTACAGACATAATTTTTACATTATCGGCAACACCATTAATCCCCAGGTTATTTTTTCTGTTGGCAGCAATAATGCCTGCCACATGTGTGCCGTGCATAGGGTCTGGTCCTTTCACATCATTATTGCCATATCCCTTTTCATAAGGATCGTTATAGTTATCCCCTACTATCGATCTTGGATCAAAATTTTCATTGTAGCTGTAATTAACAATTTGTCCAAAATGATCTGATGTCTCTTTTAGTTCTGATAAAAACTCTTCCAAACTGTTTTCAGGTCCGATATTTCTAAAGATGTTGAGAACGAATCCCTTTGCAAATAACAGATTGGGTTCTCTCGATTGAAAACTTTCAACTAACTCTTGAGTAAGCTCATCCGTCATCAGTAAAATTTTTAAAGTGTCTACACTTTGACTTACGTTTTGATACAGGTTATTATAGAGTTCATACTGCTCTGTATTTTTAGCGATCAGCTTTTCTAATTTTTCTTTAGCTTTTAGGTATTCTTCATAGGCGGCCTTATCTCTTTTACTTATCTTCTTTTCGTCCACTCCCTCAAATTGTTTTTTTAATCTCACATAATTGCGCGTGAACTCATTAGTATCCTCATTTACATTTCCATCTTTACCTCCAATAAAATTCCATCCGTGCACATCATCTATGTATCCGTTATTATCGTCATCGATACCATTGTCCGGAATTTCATCCGCATTTGTCCATATAACACCTTGCAAGTCTTCATGGTCAATATCCACACCAGTGTCAATTACGGCCACGGTAATGGTGCGAGAGGGTCTGTCTTTCAGTAGGGTTTTGTATGACTTTTCAGCACTTATGCCCTGAAGGAAGTCGGATGCAGGATCTCTCAGAAACCAGTCATTGGGAATGGGGTCTGTAGCCTTTAGTTGAGAATAGGCGGGAATGGCAGCAGATGCACAAAATATGGAATAGATCAGGTACTTTATCACGTGATTGGTCATGTAATCCTTTGATTAAATATACTGGTAACAGGCCAAAAAAGGTGCCATTTTATACGTTAAGGTGATTTTACCCATTTCTTCCTGGAGTTTTTCTTTTAAAAAACGATAAGATATTACCTCTGTTATCTGTATGCAATGGTTGCTCTTCGCCATTGAGTTATTTTCTACAATTTGAGGGTAAACGAATAAAAAGCTATGTTTTACATCTTTCTATTGTCTGTTGTGCTTTTCTATGTAATGTTTTTTTCACTTGCTGCCATGTACATCAGGCAAGGGGAGGCGCATTCGAACGAAGGAAAATGGGCCTGGTTGGACATGACTCATTAGTTTTTTAGATAAGTTGTTAAGGATTACTTATAAAAAAAACCGCTCCAGGGCGGTTTTTTTGTTTTGGTTAATCAAAAGTGTGCCGAAGGCGGGACTCGAACCCGCACAGCTTGCGCCACACGCCTCTGAAACGTGCGTGTCTACCAATTTCACCACTTCGGCATTGATTAATGGTGCCCAGGACTGGATTCGAACCAGCACACCTTGCGGCACTACCCCCTCAAAGTAGCGTGTCTACCAATTTCACCACCTGGGCATTTCAAATCAAATAAGGGAATTGCCTCGTTTGGCAAGGGGGCAAAAGTATAAAGGATTTAAAACTTTACCAATGTGTTAACCATCCTGTTTTTTGCCAGCCAGTTTCTTGGTTAAATAAGCTTGTACCTTCGGATAGTTGGAGTATTCCCTTAATCCCAAATTCAATCGGAATTGGTCATCAAAACGAATTTCCAATTCTTTAAAAGTCGAATTTTTTCCTGTTTTCACGATAGATTCTTTCCAATAGATTACTCTGGAAAGAGGATACTGCCTGAGCTTTTTCCTGATTTTATATTTTATTGTTATCTGGCCGTTACCTAATTCTATAACCTTGTAGTTGATGATAACCCGGAAAGTAAGAAAAAACGCCAGTGGGGTTAGTACTGCCAAACTCAGATATACATACCATTCTGGCTGAGGATCGGCTACAAGCCGGATCATACTCATGGTGATGAGAACAAACGAAATAAGAATGAAGAGCACAAATGAGGAAAGTGTGCCGCCAAGTGGTTTAGAAATTGTCAATATCAGTCATGGTTGATTGATAGCAAAGATAATATTTTAGCCCTTGCCCAAGAATCATGAAAACATGAAGGCAATTCTTTCAATTTTCATACATGAACAAAGCGAAAGACTTCTGAGGGCGAAGAAAATATCAACAAAAACTCTAAATTGATGCTATGCTATCTAAAAAATGCAAATATGCAATCCATGCACTGGTATATCTGGCCAAAAGATATCAGCAAGGTCCTGTCCATATTCAGGAGATAGCAGACAATGAAAAGATTCCTAAAAAATTTTTAGAAGCTATCCTTTTGGAACTCCGAAAAGCTAAAATTTTGCAAAGCAAAAAAGGAAAAGGAGGAGGTTACTCTCTTTTGAAGAAACCTGAAGACGTAAACATGATTGAAATAATCCGACTGATGGATGGGGCCATTGCCATGCTCCCATGCGTGTCACTCAATTATTATGAACCTTGTGATGAATGCAAAGACGAAGAAGTATGTAGCATACGTCAGGCGTTTATTGGGGTAAGAGATGAGACGTTGCGAATTTTAGCAGGAAGCACATTGCAGACAATGGTCAGGGGTAATTCCCAAGTGCAGTAGATTGCGTATTGCCTATTCGCACTCCCTTAAAAAATAATTGAGGATGCAAAAGATTTGTCACTGGTTTGTAGTTATAGTTATTGGTTTCCTGCACTTAAGTTGTAATTCCTCAAAAAAAAAGGACATCGATAGCATCGGCAATATGGTATTGATCCCAGGTGGTACCTTTTTTCAGGGAGGTGAAGGCACTCAGGCCAGCCCTGATGAATTTCCAAGACGTAAAGTGGAAGTGGATGCTTTTTATATGGATGAAACAGAGGTCACAAACGAACAGTTTTTGTCATTTGTAACAGCCACCAATTATTTGACAGTAGCAGAGCGGGGTGTTAACTGGGAGGAATTAAAGTTGCAACTCCCACCCAATACCCCCCGACCACCTGACTCATTGTTAAGGCCAGGGTCTTTGTTATTTACCCCAACTGAAGGTCCTGCAGATCTGTCAAATCCAGGCATGTGGTGGACGTGGACGGTTGGAGTTAATTGGCGACACCCCGAAGGTGCTGGCAGTAATATTGATGATAGGATGGATCATCCGGTGGTTCATGTAAGTTGGGATGATGCCAACGCCTATGCCATGTGGGCAGGGAAGAGATTGCCTACGGAAGCGGAATGGGAGTATGTTGCCAGGGGAGGCGATAGTAAGAATAATTATCCTTGGGGCGAAACCCCAGTGGATAAGGCTAATGACAAGGCCAATTTCTGGCAGGGCTTTTTCCCATATGAGAATCTGGCGAACGATGGATTTTATGGAACAGCCCCTGTCAAATCTTTTTCGCCTAATGAGTTTGGTCTGTACGATATGGCTGGGAATGTGTGGGAGTGGTGCAGCGATAGATATCATGCAAATGCTTATCAACTTACAAGTGGAATTGTTGAAAATCCGCAAGGGCCAGTGGATTCTTACGACCCATTGGATCCATACGTTGTGAAATATGTAATGAGGGGCGGATCCTATTTATGCAGTGAAAGTTATTGTGCGGGGTACAGGGTATCCGCGAGAATGAAATCCAGCAAGGATTCTGGGTTTAGCCATACAGGATTTAGATGTGCAAAATCAGCTGAAGACTAAATAAAGTGCAACTTTACAAACTTGAATTTTTCTGTTAGCATTACTGTTTCAATACTTTAAATGAGTTACATGGAGCCAATTGTTGAGAGCAACCTGATAAGCAAAAACCTTTTAGATCGTCTGATTAAGGAAGGTACCGTAAAAACCTTTGAACCGGAGGCAGTCATTATAGACGAGCACGACTATATTAAAAGTGTGCCCATCGTACTTAGCGGCTCAATCAAAGTATTGAAGTTGGACGAAGACGGAAAGGAGATACTCCTATACTATATCAAACCCGGAGAAAGCTGTGTGATGTCTTTTCTGGGAGCTACCTGCAATGAGAAAAGTAAGATCAGGGCTATTGTGGAGGAAAGGGCAGAGATAGTAATGCTTCCTATTCACAAGTCTTTTGAACTCATCAAAGATAATCCTGCCTGGCTGGAGTTTATTTTTCAGTTGTACAACCGGAGGTTTGAAGAATTATTGAATGTTGTGAATTCTGTGGTATTTCAGCATGTTGATGAAAGACTTTGGGAATTAATCAAGAAGAAAGTGAAGATGCTTCGATCCACCGAATTGACAATTACCCATCAACAGCTGGCAGATGAACTGGGAACTGCCAGAGAAGTGGTTTCCCGCCTATTAAAGCAACTGGAAAAGAATAATCAAATACGCCTTTCAAGAAACAAAATATCAGTACTGGTTACTGTGTGACATTCATTACAGTTTCGTAAAAAGTGACTGGCTAGTTTTGTATTCTGTTATGTAAGAAACAGTTAGTTTGTATTTCTTGATGTCATATTTTACACAGAAAGTACTTAAGCCATGGAGATCATAGGGTATATCGCAGCTATCATTATGGGGCTTTCATTAGGCTTAATTGGTGGAGGGGGGTCTATCCTGACAGTACCCATTCTAGTTTATTTATTTGCAATTGAGCCGGTCACTTCTACAGCATATTCACTGTTTGTGGTGGGTTTAACCAGCCTGATAGGTTCATTAAGTCATCTTAAGAACGGTAATGTTCACCTGAAGACAGCAATAATTTTTGGAATTCCCTCTATTATCAGCGTTTATACAGTAAGAAAATTCGTTGTACCGGCTATTCCTGAATCCTTAATTTCATTAGGTGACTTTACATTAACGAAACCATTATTTGTGATGTTGCTCTTTGCAATATTGATGATGATGGCTTCTATCTCCATGATTAGAGATAGAAGAGATAATGGAGAGGAGCATGAAATAAAGTACAATTATCCATTAATTTTTGTGGAGGGCATATTGGTGGGTGGCGTTACGGGTTTGGTAGGAGCAGGTGGAGGATTTTTGATAATACCAGCCTTGGTTTTGCTTGCTGGATTACCCATGAAGCAAGCGGTAGGCACTTCCTTGCTGATCATTGCAATGAAATCTTTGATTGGATTTACAGGAGACCTGGGCTCTAGTCTTCACATCGATTATCCATTCATGCTCATTTTTTCTTCTTTTGCGATAGCAGGAATTCTTGCTGGATCCTATTTATCGAAATTCATTTCCGGAAAAAAATTGAAGCCAGCCTTTGGATGGTTTGTTTTAGTCATGGGTCTTTTCATTCTCGCCAAAGAATTGATCTAAGAAGATCACCAGCACGTCAACTCCTGATTAACAGTTAAATCCATTACTTTTTTAAAAGTATAATATCACCTCTGTGTGTGATAATAATCACTGAAAAAGAGCATTTTAACTTCGATCTTTGTCATAAGATATTGGAAGTATATACAACCCGAAGTATATACAACCCCTTGTTTTATTTAATTAAACCACAAAATCATGGAATCAACATCAAATATTATACAAATGCCTCGAATCGGTGATAAGGCACCCGATTTTGAAGCGATCACAACTACAGGCCCAATTAAATTTTCAGAATACATAAAGGACAGTTGGACTCTACTTTTTTCTCATCCTGCAGACTTCACACCAGTGTGTACCACAGAGATGTCGGGCTTTGCCAAGGAAGAGAAATATTTCGCAGGAAAAAACACCAAACTAATCGGTCTAAGTATCGATAGCATTCATTCTCATATAGCCTGGGTAAATAATGTACGTGAGAAAACAGGCGTATATATGAAATTCCCGATTATTGCTGATATCGATATGAAGGTTGCTAAATTGTATGGAATGATTCAGCCGGGCGAAAGTGAAACAGCAGCCGTTCGCGCAGTATTTTTTATCGACCCTAAAGGTATCATTCGTCTTATGATGTATTACCCACTCAACGTAGGGCGTAACATGGAAGAAATAAAACGCGCATTGGAAGCACTGCAAGTTTCGGCAAAACATGGCGTGTCTATGCCATTGGACTGGAAAACTGGTGATAAAGTAATTGCGCCACCGCCAAAAACATTGGAAGCGCTGGATGTAAGATTAGAAAGTAAGCTGGAAATGGTTGACTTCTATCTCGCAAAGAAATCTCTCGAAAACGTTAATTAAATAAGTAATCAAGATTTAATTGTTGGAAAGAGATGTTGGGGTTAGCAGGCAGTTCTGAAAAGACTGCCTGTTTTTTTTTATTACAACACGCCTTTACTCGTCCTACCAAGTAAAACAAGCAAGACGCCTCCCACTATTATAATAGAGCTTATCACCTGGATAAGTAAAATTTTCTCATCCAGTATTATGGCTGCGAATAATGCACTAAAGATGGGCAGGGTATTATAAATTGTTGCGGCTTTGGTTGATCCAATTCCGACAATCGCTTTGTTCCACAGGTAATACGAAATAACAGAAGGCCCCACGCCTATAAATATGAATTGCCAAATATTTTTTTGGGTAAAATGAAGTGAAGACGCTGCCTGCAACTGCTCTCCTACGAAAAAAGGAACCAGCATCAGGATACCCAAAAGAAAGGTGATGGAAACAAAAGAAAGATTACCAATGGCTGGATTTTTCTTTTTTACCAGCACAGAGTATACAGCAAAGATGCTTGCCGCACCAGCCATTAATAAATCTCCTGTGTTAAACTCAAGATTTAACAAAGCAAAAGGGTTGCCCTTTGATAACAAGGTGAGCAGCCCAGTAAGGAGTATCAAAAATCCAACTATTTGTTTTGCGGATAGTGATTCCTTAAAAATAAGTTTATTGAGAATAACCACGTAGAGTGGAGCCGTAATAGCAAATAAGGATAAGTTGAGTGCCGATGTGCTATGGGCAGCCAGGTAAATCAGTGTATTAAATACCGTAATTCCCAGAAACGAAAGTACCAACATCAGTCGCCACTGTTTCAGTATTAATTTGAAATCTCTTTTTAGACTCGGTATTGCAATGGGTAGGATAACTATCGTTGCTACAAACCACCGGAAAAAGGAGATAGTAACAGGTGTATATATGGTATTGAGGTCGCGGGCTACAATAAAATTACCAGACCAGATAATGGTTGCCAGAAGGGCAAGAAGATATCCGGGCTGGATTTGGCGATTGGTCATGGAGGTCAAAAAGTGCCAAATATGAGCAATTATGACATTAAGTGGAATTGTAATCGTACCTGAGCTCAAAAAAGGAGAATTCCAATTAAATTTCTTTTTGTAACCTTTTAGTGATCACCCGGTAACTAACACGAAAATTGACAGGAATCAACGACTTGATGACAGACGAGCAGATTATGGAGGCCGTTAAAAACGGTGATCTGGAGCAGGCCTCCATTCTTTACGCACGCTACCACCAGCGAATATTTAATTTTCTTGCTCGTATGACCTTGGATCGTGAGCAGGGTGAAGACTTGATGCAAAATGTTTTTTTGCGCCTATTGAAATACCGGCAATCCTACAAGGAGGGTATGCGATTTCAATCATGGATTTATCAAATGGCCCGAAATGCGTTTTCTGATTATTATCAGGCGCATAAAAATAAGTTCAATCAGTTTGTGGATGTGCAACAACTTGGTAACAAGGCCTCATCCGCTCACGAAGAAATGGAACAAGAAGAGAAAGAGGAATTATTGAATCGCTCGTTGGCTTTGCTGAGTGATGATCAACGCGAACTACTCGTACTTACCCGCTACCAGCACATGAAATATGAAGAGGTAGCTTTGATGATGAACACCAGTGTTGCGAATATCAAGGTGAAAGTTCACAGAGCAATTGGTAAACTAAGAGAACACTATTTCCAACTGGAACAACTATAGCTATGGAAAATGAAAAAATGGAAAGCCTACTGATTGATTACATTGATGGGGTTCTGCCTGAGGCTGATATGAATGAAGTAACAAAGCTATTGGCAGAGGACAAAAAGGCAAACCAACTTTATTTAGAACTTAAGTTGGTAATGGAGGCGTTGGACAAAACAGAGAGTTTTGATCTATCTCCAGGTCATTCAAAGGTATTTGAGCACAATCTCAGTAAAGTGATGGCATCTCAGACACGATCCAAAACCTTTTTCCTGAGACCGGTTATTTATAGAGCGGCAGCTGCAATTGCGCTGGTGATGCTTGGTTTAGCGGGCGGTTATTGGCTCAATCAAAATAATCAACACCAGAAGGAGTTGGCTGCTTTGCGTAAGGAAATGATGGAAACCAAGCAGATGATGATGGCCATGCTCAATAATGATCAGTCTGCCAGTCAGCGCATGCGTGGCGTTAATGTAGCGCTCAATATAAGTAAGCCAGATGATGAAATAGTGAAAGCGTTGGCAAACGCAATGATGACTGATCCAAATACCAATGTACGACTGGCAGCATTGGAGGCACTTGGTCAATTTACCCATGAGGAATACATTAAAAAAATATTGGTGTCATCATTGGCTAATCAAGACGACCCGATGGTTCAAATCGCTTTGATTCAATTGCTAGTCAGTATCAAAGAGAAGGGAGTGATAAATGATTTGGAAAGGATAATTGAAGATGATAAAGCCATGAAGGCTGTGAAAGACGAAGCCTATACAGGATTATTAAAACTTTCTTAAGTAACCATTTGGTGATTAGCAGGTAAATCGAAATAAAAGGAAAATGAAAAAATTATTAATTGTTGCGATTGTTTTGATTCCATGCTTTACCAAAGCACAGGAATATAAAGTAGCACAAAATACTGGTCGTTTAGAAATTCAGTTGGGAAAAGTAATTGTGGAGGGATACAGCGGAAATGAGATCATTTTCACATCCATGTACGAGAACACTTCAAAGGATACTCGCGCAGAAGGACTTAGAGCAATCAATGGACTTGGTATTGAAGACAACACAGGCCTGGGAGTAAATGTGACCAGAAATGCAAACACCGTAATTGTTAAGCAATTAAAAAAAGTTGAGGCGCCAGAAATAAAAATTAAGGTACCAAAGGGAGTAATCGTTTCATTTCAATATGAATCGCAGTATGGAGGTGTCGTCAAGTTAAGGAATATGGAAAATGAAATAGAGGTATCTGCAAGGTACAATAGCATTGAAATGGAAAATGTTACCGGGCCCATGATAGTTAAAACAATCTATGGTCATGTGGAAGCGAAATTTGCCAACTCTATCAAAAGTCCTGTTTCAGTTGTGTCGGTTTATGGTTACGTAGATGTGAGCCTGCCAGTTGAAACAAGGGCCAATTTAAGATTGAGTTCATCGTATGGTGAGATATTGGTATCGCCTGATTTAAAATTGGAAGTCAATCGTGAGGGTATGGACAACAACAGTGGTCGCATTCAGGGAAAGCTGGGCGGAGGTGGAGACTTGAACATGGACTTGAGTAGTAATTATGGAAAAATATATTTAAGGAAAAAAAATTAAAAAAAGCACAAAATGAAAAGAGCCTATATAGTAATGCTGTTGGTTGCAATGATGACCACTGCACTGAAAGCACAGGAGTTTAAGGTATCGAAGAGTAGTGGAAAACTGAATATTGTCGAGGTGAACAATGTGAAGATTGAGGGATATACAGGAAAGGAAATCACCTTTACGTCAAGCAGCTATAGCAATGACAGGGATGACCGAGCAAAAGGTTTGCGAGCCGTTAGTAGTTTAGGATTGGAGGATAACACGGGATTAGGTTTGTCTGTTCTTGAAATCAATGGCGTAGTAGAGGTAAGACAATTGAAAAAGATGGATGGTCCCAATGTTTTGATCCGTGTACCACAAGGAATAAATGTAACCTACTCTCATAGCTCACCTTATGGCAGTGACATAGAAATTAAAAATGTAGAAGGTGAACTGGATATTTCTACTGTACACAATGACGTAAGATTGGAGAATGTCTCTGGTCCAATGAAAATAAGAACTGTACATGGTGATATAGACGCTACATTTACCGGTTTGTTAAAAAATGAAGTTTTTCTTTCATCTACACATGGTCACGTAGACGTGGCGATACCTGGCGATACAAAGGCGAATTTAAAGTTGAATACCAGCTGGGGCGAGATCTTTATAGACCCGGCTTTTAAATTAGAACTTGAGAGATCAGGAGATATGGTTAAGTACAGCGACAAAATGGTTGCAAAAATAAATGGGGGTGGAATAACTGTAAACCTATCGTCCACGCATGACAATATCTACTTACGCAAAAAGTAATAGAACACTAGCGTCAATAAGTATTATGAAAAAAGTATTCGTTCTAGGGTTTGCATTGGTTACTTCCGGGCTTTTTGCACAAACAAAAATCAATAAGTCAATCTCAATTAATGCAAATCAAAAAATTGTAATGAATTTTGATTATCCTGAACTAATTAAAGTAAGTACATGGGATAAGAATGAAGTCTCAATAAAAGGAGAGGTGAGTATCAATCATGGAGAAAATGACGATGCATTTGAAATACTGATGGAGAGCATTGGTAATGTATTAACTGTCAAAAATAAAATCAAGGACTTCGATGATCTTCCACGCAGTATTACAATAGTAGACGGTGCAAAGAAAGTGTCATTTAAATCTAAAGAGGAGTATAAAAGATATAGGGCTGAAAATGGAAGAACTTTTGATAGAATTTCAGAAGGGCTAGATATTGATGTGATACTTGAAATTCAGGTTCCCAGAAATATGGAAACATCCATAACATCAGTATATGGAATGGTTGAAATTAAAGAGTTTTATGGGCCACTTAAGGTAGTTGCCAAATATGGCGGTGTAGATGTTTCTTTGAATGAAAAAGAAGTGGGTGAGTTATACGCTAAAACCAACTATGGTGAAATCTTCTCCAATTTGGATGGGAGAATTGTCACCGAGAATTCGGGTCAAAAGGATTTTTATAATGTAGTCTTTGTCAAACCCGGGGTTGGCCCCCGTTACGATCTCGAATCAAAATACGGGAATGTATATATGCGAAAGACCAATTGAGAACTCATTAAGACAATTCATATTGCCAATACCTCTATGTATTCTTTTACATAGGGGTATTTTTTTGCATCTTGCGCGCGAATTTTACTAACAGTACTCATCGCCATGGCATTATTGGAAAAGCAATTATATACCAAGAAATCTACCTTACCAGGAGCCGGGAAAGGACTATTTACCAAAAAGAAAATTAAGAAGGGGACAAGGATTGTTGAGTACAAAGGTGAGATCTTGACATGGAAAGAAGTTAAGAAGCTTGCTGACGATCGTAACGGCTATGTATTTTATATCAGTAGCAAGCGGTGTATTGATGCCTGGAACTATAAAAAAGCTTTGGGTCGATATGCCAATGATGCTAAAGGCCTGGCAAGGATAAAAGGAATAAAAACCAACTCAGAATACGTTATTGATGGCAAAAAGTGTTTCATAGAAGCCATCAAGGATATTCCGGCCAAATCGGAAATTTTTGTTGAATATGGTTCAGACTACTGGAAAGTAGTGCGTGAAAATTTGAAGATTGATAAGGAGCTGGAAAAGGAGAATGGTAAAAAAGCAAAGTTGCCTCATCACAAGGCAACTAAGCGTATGAAATAGAACGACTAGTTCTTTATAGCTTCTTCTTTTGCTTGCTCTAGCGCAGTATTCATTTTCTCTTTTACGGCTTTAATTTTCTCCATTTGAGACTCCAGGTATGCGCGTGCCTGTTCTTCATCAATGGTATCAGGAAGAGGATCAAACTGGTGCATCCAATCCATCATCGCATTACTCGCTGAATCCAGGTTTAAAATCATGGCTTCAAGAGATTCTTTTCTTTCCTTAACCAGGTCGGGAGAGTTTGCAATTTTTTCTTGTAGTTGGGATTTTATTTTGTAGATGTCCTCCATTTTTGGCATCACTTCATCGTGAACGTTCATTACTTGATCGTATAGTGCCTGATTAGGATTGCTTTCCATCCCTTCAGTATTATCATCATTTCCGCTTTGAGTTCCGGGTTTTCCGCATGCAGCGAGTACTACCATTAGTAAGATGAAGAGTTTGTATGTCTGTTTCATGTGTAATTATTTTTTGATGCTGATGCCTGTGGCAATCCTTTTATTTTGACACCAAATGTACAATTTTTCAGACTTTTAAGGGCTTTGAATCATTGCGAACGGTAGTTAGGGTAGTTAAAATTCAAAAAAAAACTAATGGAGACGTTGCACTATGTAAATAATTCGTTTTCTTAGCAGCTCAATTAGAGATACGTGAACAACAAGCGATTTTACTTTTACTATTTTAACTATCAAACCCACACGGGACTTGATCGAGAATCGCTTTGTTAAATAAATAAACATAGAGAACACACTCAGAAAGTCCCGGAACCACCGGGACTTTCTGTTTTTATGGACTTTTGAAATGAACAGAAAAGATAAAGTGAAAGTAGCGATACAAGGGATAGCCTCCAGTTTCCATGAAATGGCAGCTAAGCAATATTTTGGCAAAACCATACAAACTGTAGCGTGTCTATCATTTCATGATTTGTGTGAGTCATTGAAAAATGATGATGCCAACTATGGTGTAATGGCGATTGAGAACTCAATTGCAGGCAGTATTCTCCCTAACTACTTTTTATTACAACAATACCATTTTTCGATTTTGGGAGAGGTGTACCTGCCTATTCATATGCATTTGATGGCGCTTCCGGGTGTTACTCTTTCAGCAATCAAAACCATTGAATCCCATCCCATGGCAATCAGACAGTGTTCGGATTACCTACACCGATTGGCGAATGTGGAAATTAGAGAGAGTGATGATACCGCGTTGTCTGCAAAAAAGATCAAAGAAAAAAAGCTGGCAGACACGGCAGCAATTGCCAATGAACAGGCTGCCAAAAAGTTCGGGTTAACCATACTTGAAAAGCGAATTGAAACACATAAGAAAAATTTTACCAGGTTTCTCATTCTTGCAAAGAATAACGGAATACAGATTGGCGGAAACAAAGCCTCACTCTCTTTTGAGGTATCCAATGAGGTCGGCAGTCTGGCAGATGCCTTGACCACATTCAAAAACAATGAGATCAATTTGTCTAAAATTCAATCTGTTCCCATTATCGGAAGGCCATCAGAATATACCATTCATGTTGATGTAGAGTGGCGAAAAAGGAAAAAATATGATGATGCAATTCAGTATCTCCTGCGTCAGGTAAGAAATCTGAATATAATGGGTGAATATAAAAAGGCAGTAATAAAATTTTAATAGGATGGTACAAGTAGCGAAAAGAATACAAGGGGTTCAGGAATATTATTTCTCGAAAAAATTACAGGAGGTGAGAAGTCTGGATAGTCGTGATTTTCCTGTGATTAACCTAGGCATTGGTAGCCCTGATTTACCACCCTCATTGGAAGTAATAGAGGCCCTGCACTCGACTGCCCAAAAGGAAACGGCTCATGGATACCAAAATTATATCGGAATTCCTGCTTTCCGTAATAGCATTGCCCAGTTTTATGAACGTATATATGGAGTGAAACTGGATCCTCAAAAAATGATTTTGCCTTTGATGGGGTCAAAAGAAGGGATAATGCACATTTCAATGACTTTTGTAAATGAAGGTGACGAAGTGCTTATCCCAGATCCAGGTTACCCTACTTATGCTTCTGTTTCACAATTGGTAGGAGCCAAGCAACGAACCTACCAATTAAAAGAAGAAGACAATTGGCAAATCGATTTTGAGGCACTTGAACGCAGTGATCTAAGTAAGGTTAAAATCATGTGGGTCAATTCGCCACACATGCCAACCGGAAGTGTATTATCTCGTGTGAGTATGGAGCGTTTGGTGAGATTGGCACGGGCAAATCAATTTTTAATTGTCAATGATAACCCTTACAGCCTCATTCTAAATGAAACACCAACGAGCATTTTATCGATAGAAGGCGCGGATGAGGTTGCAATCGAGCTGAATTCATTAAGTAAATCCCACAACATGCCCGGGTGGCGAGTAGGCTGGGTTGCTGGGAGTGCTGAACATATCAATGCGGTCTTGCGTGTGAAAAGTAATATGGATTCAGGTATGTTTCTGGGGATTCAGGAGGCAGCCATAGTTGCTCTGGCTCAACCAGACAGTTGGTTTAAGGACCTCAATCAACTTTATCAAGAAAGAAGAAAACGGGCATTTGAAATAATGAATTTATTAGACTGCACCTACTCTGAAGATCAGCGTGGGTTGTTTGTGTGGGCAAAAGTTCCAGGCTCAGTAAAATCCGTTGAGAAGTGGATCAACTCGTTATTATATGAAACAAAAGTTTTCATCACACCAGGTTTCATCTTTGGCAGTGGTGGCGAACGTTACATTAGAATTTCACTTTGTGCTTCGGTAGAAAAATTAGAGGAGGCAAGGGATCGAATTCAAATCAACCTGAAAACAAAGGAAAATAATTTGATTAAAGAAGAAATACAATGAGAACAACGATAGTAGGGTTAGGGTTAATCGGTGGATCAATGGCGATTGATCTGAGAATAAAGGGAATTGCAAACCACTTGATAGGTGTGGATGATAACAATGCGCATGCCCAGCAAGCAGTTGACCTGGGGATTGTAGATGAAGTGTGCACTTTGAATGAGGCGGTAAAAAATACGGATTTGATCATTCTGGCTATTCCGGTTAGTGCCATGTCGAAGATGATAGCGCAACTACTAGATAAAATAGAGTCGCACATCACAATAATTGATACGGGTTCTACGAAGGCAAGTATTTGCAAGACAGTTCAGGGACATAAAAACCGTCAGCAATTTGTGGCAGCTCATCCTATTGCAGGAACAGAAAATTCCGGGCCATCAGCAGCATTTTCAGGACTTTTCAGAAACAAGACCATGATTATTTGCGAACGACAACTATCATCCTCGCACGCACTGGAAGTAGCCAATACAATATTTAAAGCATTAGAAAGTAAAACAATATTCATGGAGCCAGTGGATCATGACAAGCACGTTGCTTATGTATCTCATTTGTCTCATGTCAGCTCCTTTCTTTTAGGGCAAACAGTAATGGATATAGAAAAGGATGAGAAAAATATATTTGATTTAGCAGGTAGTGGATTTGCATCCACGGTTCGACTGGCCAAGAGTTCCCCCGACATGTGGGCCCCAATCTTCGAGCAAAATACGGAGTATCTCAGTCAGGCATTGCTGGAGTATATAATGCATCTCCAGAAGTTTCATTATTATCTGGTGAAAAAGGATTCAAAAGCTATCCATCGTATCATGACAGAAGCCAATGAAATCAGAAGAGTACTCAGTGGTATTGAATTAAAAGATGAAAAAAATAAAGTGGTAGAAACATTAATTGAAGAATAAGATGAAAAAGGAGTTGCAATTAGAGGGAATGAATAGCTGGATTAAGTCTGAAAGGCCATTGATAATCAGTGGGCCGTGCAGTGCAGAAAGCGAAAATCAAATGGTGAGTACTGCCAAATTGTTGGCAGCTCTGGGAAAAGTAAATGTGTTGCGTGCGGGTATTTGGAAACCTCGGACTCGTCCAGGACAGTATGAAGGTGCTGGGAGTGAAGGGTTAAAATGGTTAATGAAGGCTAAAGCGGAGACGGGTTTGCCAGTAGCTACCGAAGTTGCGAATGCATCGCATGTGGAACAATGTTTAAAGGCAGGTGTAGATATTTTATGGGTAGGAGCCCGTACTACTGTAAATCCTTTTTCAGTTCAGGAAGTGGCTGATGCATTGCAAGGAGTAGACATTCCTGTTTTTGTAAAAAATCCAGTGAACCCTGATCTGGAATTATGGATTGGTGCATTGGAGCGATTGAATAGAGCGGGGATCACTAAACTGGGTGCTATCCATCGGGGATTTTCTTCTTTTGAAAAGAGTCCATTTCGCAATGCGCCCATGTGGGACATTGCTATTGAGTTAAAAACAAGGTTTCCGGAATTAGATATTATTTGTGATCCGAGTCATATTGCTGGGCAACGTGAATTGATCCCATTCATTTCACAAAAAGCACTTGATTTGGACATGGCTGGTTTAATGATTGAGTCACATATAGAGCCATCCGTGGCACTCAGTGATGCCAAGCAGCAAATAACTCCTTCAGTGCTGGGAAAGATATTGGAAGATCTCGTGGTAAGAACGCCATCAACTGCTAACAAGGAGTTCAAAAGCACACTAACAATTCTCCGCGAACAGATTGATCAATTGGATGATCAGATCATGCAGACGATGGCTGCCAGGATGAAAATCTCAGAACAGATTGGAAACTACAAGCGTGATAGCAAAGTAACCATATTGCAAGTGAACCGTTGGGAAGAGATTGTTCAAACAAGGATTGCTCAGGGCAATGCCATGGGATTGTCAGATGATTTTATCAACAGTTTGCTAAAACTTGTCCATAAGGAATCCATTCAGGTGCAGCAAGGTGTGATGAATAAGAAGGCAGAAAAAGTCTAGATTTTAAAGATCGTTCATAACGGAATTTGAGCTATTTTAAGGTTGTGATAAAACCGGCCGCTCAATTTCTTTTTCTCTTGCTTTTGGTGACGGCTAGCCCAGGTCATTCCCAGGTTCGCTCAGATAGTGCATCCCTATGGAGTAGGATAATCCAACTTGAAAACAGGATATTTGCCGATTTTCCAGAAACATTTGCTGTCGCTAATTCGGTATTAAAAGAGACCGAGCAAGCTGATTGTACCAGATGTCTTGGAAGAGCCCTTATGATGGTTGGTAAATTTTATTGGGCCAATGGACAATATGAAGAAGGGCTGAAGTATTTTAGAAAATCTATCGCAATTTCTCAAGAACTTAAGGACTACGACACCTGGTCAAAAGCTACCGACCTGGTTGCCAATACTTACTATTATCAGGCGTACTATGATTCTGCCGAATATTATTTTCAGAAAGCATACTCAATAGCTGAGGAATCGGGTGACATCAACGGAATGATTCTTATCCTGCATAACACCTCTCTTATGTATCACCGTAAGGGAGATTTTAAAAGGACGATAGAATTTATTTTTAAAGGCGAAAAACTTAAAGACAAATTTCCGGGTAGTGAACACCACGTGGAATCACTGGGTGCGATGGGGCCATTAATGATCGACAGCATTTATTACAAGGAGAAAATAAAAGATGAAATAAAAAATCTTCAACATTACAAGAGTATCAGCGACTCAATGGCTATTTATTATTCTTATCGAAATCTTGCCAAGTCCTATCGACAATTATTGGATCACAAAAGGGCAGCCAGGTACTTTATCAAAGCGTGTAATGCAATGAATGGAATGGGCTTAATACCTGAATGGGATATGGTAGCCAAAGATTATAGTGATGCAAATATGAAGGATTCAGCTTTTTATTACCACTACCTTGCTAAAGGTGACATTGGGCGGGTTACTCAACCTAATGCAGTTTATACACTTGAATTGCTGGGAGATACCCACCTCCACTTTAATCAATTTGATTCAGCGCTATTTTATTACGACTCCGCATTATCTATGAACTATAGAATGAATAACAGAATTACGTTTACAGGTATTCATCGGCAGCTGGTGCGAGTTCATACGATACTGGGCAACTATAATGAGGCGGAATATCATTTGACCGTTGGTATGAAATTAGCCAAGGAGGTAGCCTTAATCCATGAAAAAAACCTTATTAACGAAGGGAAGTTGCTGTATGAGAGAATGGGTGATTTTAAAAAGGCATTATTTTATTCAGAAAAGTATAAAGTTTATCTGGATAGCATTAATCGTCAGGAAACAGCCATAAACCTGACACGTATGCAGGCGGAGTTCAAAACTGCCAAAAAAGAATCTGAGCTTAGTGAAATGACACAGCGCAACCTGCTCAATGAAGAAAAGATTAAAACAAGAAATTTGCAGATAGGCTTATCAGCTATTTCAATTATACTTATCGGGTCTTTTGGAGGACTTTATTTTACCAGGTTTAAACAAAAAAAGAAGGTATCAGAAACGCTGCAAGAGCAGAATAGGATTATTGAAAATCAGTATGGAATTGTACAAAAACAAAACAAGGAAAAAGAAGCGCTGCTTCATGAAATTCATCATAGGGTCAAGAATAACCTCCAAATCATTAGCAGTCTTATCAATATTAAGTCCAGATCGGCAAGTGGTGAAACCACAGAAATATTGAATGAATTGAATAATAGGATTCACTCATTAGGTCTGATTCATGAGATGTTATATAAGTCAGATCATCTGGGCTCGGTAGACTTAAAATCATACTTAACTGAGCAGTGTCATCTTACATTGGCATCGCTAGAATTAACTCATGGTGCGATTGAGTTGATTACAGATATTGATCAAATTGAAACTAATATTGACGTGGCTTTGGCCCTCGGCTTAATCAGTAATGAGTTGATTACAAATGCAATAAAGTATGCTTTCAAGGCTACACAACAGTTAAAAACTATAACTGTCACTCTAAACAGGAAAATTGATCATCTTTACTTTAGTATATCAGACAATGGATCATCTCAACTCGATTCGGAGATAAAAAAATCTTTTGGCCTGCGTTTTGTGGAGCAATTGGTAAAATCTAAGCTGAATGGAGATTTTAATATTAAGTGTGAGCATGGGTTACAAGTCGAAATGCGTCTGCAACCGAAGGTTTGAAAGAAAATGAATAAGATAAGAATAGTAATTCTGGAAGATGAATTTATTGTAGCGGAAGACATTAGCACGCTGCTTACAGAATATGGCTATGATGTAGTGCGTGTTTTTGACAATGCCGAGGAAGCTGTTTCAAATATTTTAACAAGTCCTCCGGATTTGTTACTTGTAGACATTCATTTGGCAGGTGCAATGACGGGTATTGAATTGGTGCAAAAGGTGAAGGAAAGCCTTGCTATTCCTGTTATTTACATCACAGCCAACTCTGAGCCTGGCACTTACCAATTGGCAAAGGCAACAAGGCCAAATGCTTTTTTAGTCAAACCCTTTACACCGGCAAACCTTTTGGCTTCAATTGATTTAGCACTTTTTAATTTTTCCAGAGAAGAGACTCCTGATAGAATTGAAAAACCAATTGTGTTTGAGGGGGAATTCGAAACTATCATTCACAGGTGTCTGTTTATTAAAAGTAGTGGCAAGTATAGAAAACTATGCCCAAATGACATTTTATTCGTAGAGGCTTCTGGCAGTTATGTGAATATACAAACCACGGAGGAGCGTTTTACACTTACTCAAAACCTGAGTAAGTTTTTAAAAAAAAACCCGATAGAAAATATTTTAAGGATTCACCGATCTTATCTTGTTAACGTAAACAAAGTTGATTCGTTTGAGGAATCATTCTTGTTCATTGGAGATCATAAGCTTCCTATTAGTGAAAGTTATAGGGAGGAATTTATGTCAAAGATTCATTGTTTGTAATCCATCTGTATGGTCTAGGGCAGTAGAATAACCCAACTCACAAAAAAAATTCAAGACTCTGCAAAAAACTATAGGTATCCTGTAAACCTTTAGTTTGTTAAGAGTAACGTTATTTTCAAATTCCATCTGAATTTTTGAAATACTGCATTCAAGAGCTCTAAGATTGAATTGAAGAACGTATGGAGGTAATATTCATAAGAATCGATAAGAGACACCTTAAAGTACCGATTGACACTATACTCTATTTAGAAGCAGCTGGTAGCTATTTGCGATTAATAACCATAAAAGAAAAATATTCGCTTTCTCAGAACCTGAGCCAGTTTATGAGAACGCACAATATACCAGACTTGGTGCGAGTACATCGGTCCTATGTTGTCAACCTAAGCAAAGTAGATTCATTTGATAACGAGAGCGTTTACATCGCGAAGAGCCGAATTCCTATTAGCAGCAATCACAAGGAAGAATTTATGACTCGAATTCGCGATCTGTAGTTAGGTAAGGATCAAATCAACAATTAGTATGAGGTTAATAATTATTTGTGCGCTTTTCTTTGCAGGTCTTGCTTTCTATCCTGCAAAGGCACAAGAATACCGTAAGCTGAGGCTCGGAGCAGGCACTGGTTTTGGGGCAACGGCTGGTATGCAGGGGAGTGGTGGTCCGGTATTTTATCTTGAACCGGCTTTCCTTATTACAGACAAATTACTCATTGGACTACGAATTGAGGCGGCATCGATTACAAGGGGATTGTCCAGGTCTATTGCCATCGATAATCCTACCACACAGTATGGTAGCGGGTCTGTTTTCTCTCAATATTATTTTGGAAAAAAATACCTGCGAGCATTCATTGGAACGGGTGCTGGGATTGTGAGCAAATCAAAAGAAGAACTGATCGTAGATTTTGGGGGCGTGAGTGCATTTCAAATTGGCAGTATGCAATTGGGTTTGTTTTTCAGGGCCGGGATGGAGTGGGGTCATCTTCATACAGCTATTGACTACAACTTCATAGGCGATGAAATCGTGAGTCCTTTTCTGGAAATCAAAAACAGTTATCCATCGATTCGAGTAGGGATTCTCTTTGGAGGTGGAATACACTGAAATAATGTAATCCCTGCCCTTTTCAATTCTTTTCTTTATAAAAAATAAAACAGCACTCATAAAGAATCTGCCCCTATCGGCAAAATCGACCTTTTATGGTTGACCAGATACATCAAATTTAGGGGCATAATCAAAAAAGTCTGCAGTTATGAAAATCATATTGAGCTATTGCCATGCGCTTATTGCTGTTGTGCTAATCCTTTCCTCTTGTTCTGAAGATGATAAAGGTCCGAATCAGGGGCCGAACGAAATCCCGTTAAAGGCAGATGCAGGAGTTGATCAAACAGTAGCGCCCTATACAATAGTAACCTTAGATGGATCCGCTTCAACTGGTCCAGTTGGAAATGTAAATTATCAATGGATCATCAACAACAATCCAGGCAATGTCTCTTTAACAGCTGTTGACGGTAAAAACGAAAAAGTCACCTTCGAACCAAAAATAAATGGAATATACTCTTTTACACTCCGTATCACCAGTGGCACTAATTTTTCAGAAGCAAGTGTAAAAGTCACAGTTACAGGCGCGCTAACTCTGAGTGGTACGTTATCGAAATCAACAACACTGATTGATGTCGATCCGGACCCCTCCATGCCAGATTATATAATTACAGGTGATCTAACTATACCTGATGGAGTTACTTTGAGTTACGGATTTGATCAAAATAGTGTGATTACAATAAAGGCTGCCAATAATACTGGTATAATAATAAAGACGGGTGGCAAGCTGAGCTCGATTGCCGGATCAAATCACAGGTTTACGGCTGATACAGGTTGGAAGGGAATATTGGTTGATGGCGGAACGATAGACATTAGCCAATTGACAAGAATCGAAAAAGCCGGGGCATCTGTTTTTGAAGGACAGACTGAGCCAGCTGCTGTTACATTTACTGGCGTCTTACCTATAATTGGTAGATTATCAAGTGTATTTTTTGAAAGTTCACCTTCCTATGATATCCTGGTTAAGTCATCGGTTAATTCAGCCAATGGAATAATTAACAATAATTTATTTTCCAATGTTAAGCCGATTAAGGCGCCAATTGATTTTGTGAATAAAATTGGTACTAACCAGTTTGGCACATACGATTATGTGCACCTGGTGCCAAGTGGGGCAGGTACAATTGATGCATTGACAGGAGGTGCAAGCTTTAATTTCGGAAATGGTATAAAATACTTTATTGATGGAGATTTCACTTCTGGCTCGGATATCATCATTGCTAATGCCACACTTTTGATGAAGAGCGGTGTAGGATTGCTGGCTCAAAAGGGATTACAAATAAGCAATTCAACTATTAAAGGATTGAGTGGAGCGAATTGGAAAGGTATTGCATTCGCTGCTGCTTCAAGGCAATTGGTTATCAGCAATACAACCATTGAAGGTGCAGGAAGTGATGTTTTTAATACCGGGTTCTTTACTTCTTCTGTAAAGGCTGCCATTTATTTTAGTTTTGGCAACACTTCCTATCTTTCCAATGCAACAATTGTAAATAGTGGCGGGTATGGAGTATACAATGAAAGTGCTAGCGATTACGTTGATATCAAAAGCACTTCATTTAGCGGAACTACGTTACCTGCAATACGCACCAGGATTGATCTAGTCAATGCTACAATTGCAAATGCTGATAATACGTTTACAATGCCTACTGGTGTGGCAGCGGTGGAAGTACATGTACCTAATTCAACCGTTTCACCTAGTGCTACATGGCGATCCTTAGGCGGGTCCAATTATTATTTGTTTTCAGGTAATGCGTATCTCTCCAGCGGATCCTGGTCATTAGTACCCGGGGTGAACCTAAAATTCAAGGCAGGCAAAACCTTGTATATCCAACAGGGAAATTTCACTGCAATAGGCACTGCACTAGCACCCATAACATTTGACAGTGAAGCTGGTACAGCGGGTTCATGGGCGGGAATCCATGTTCAAACCACCACCAAGTTTGAATTCTGCCAAATCAAAAACGGAGGTGAGGTGGCAATTCTAAAGAATGGAGTAACACCAGCAACGGAGTTGGCAAACCTGGTATTTGATTATGGGGGTGGAGTTACGACCAATACATTCAAAAACAATACGGTTTCCGGAAGTGGTGGTTATGGTATTCTGGTAGAAGCTGGGAGACAAAATCCGGATGCGCTTAACGTGGCCAATAACAATACTTTTCCCCCCTCTTCCAATACAAGTGGAGATGTAATTATTAAATGATGGATATTTTAATCTTATAAAGATCAGTTATGAAGAATATAATTTTATACCTGTGCTTAGCTTGTAGTTCAGCTGCGATAGGTCAACAGTATTCCGATATTGGAGCGATAGGAACAATGAAGCCGGGCAAAATGATTTTTGGTGATGCAAAAGAACATGATGTAACCATTAGTTATCAGATGCCAGAGCTTTTCAAGAACCCCCAAAACAAATTTATTATTTCAATGGATGGAGGTGAACCCTATGCACATAGTGGAGGTATTGAGGCTTTTATGGTGGAGGGTAATACTTGGGCTTTAAGAAATGTTCCAGTAAAGACAGAGGGTTATGCAGCAGGGGCAAGGCAATTTGTGATTTTGACCCGACAAGGAGCTATTGAACAATACTCATATATATATTATGGCAAACCCAGTGATGAGTCCAACATGGCGTATAACAATCTCTTTAAAAACAGATTGCGTATCATCAACCACAAGGTTTCCACCAACGAGTTTGTAGAAGGAGTATTGACTGAGGAAAAATTGAAAGAGTGGATTACTGATTCTCCTGAAGTAATGGAGGATTTTAAGAAAGCGGAAGCTCAGGCTAATGCTGAGCAGGAGAGGCAAGCAAAGAGTGCGGGTGCAACCAAACCCGAAGCACCAAAGAAAAAAGGCTTAATGGGAGCACTTGAAAATGCGGCAAATAAAGATGCTGAGCAGAAACAGGCTGCCGCTGTGAATGTGGACTTGAACCGGATTATCAACAACTACAATGCATGGTACGATCAACAGCATCCAGGAAAAATAAGATATTATTTTTCCTCCTCCACTTCCTGGGTACCATTGTCCAAACCAGCTAAAACGCAAAGTGAAATTAAGGCTGAAAATGCTGCAAGAAAAGAAGCATTGTTTGCGGGCCGGACTGCAACCCCTTCACCAGATGTAGCCTCTGCCAAAGACAATATGCCGGTGAAGAAAGAAACCTTTGCGGCTAAGATGGATCGCATCAAAGCGGATGGTAATAAAATTGGAGTTGTACTCTATCTCAAACCAGTGATGGTGCCAAAAGCAGCCGCACCTTCTTCAAGTATGATGATGAGTGAGGCCATGCCAGGTAATTCAATACCCATAGAGGGAGAATATATGGATGAATCGTTGCAGGCCTTAGGAGAAAATTTTGCTGCTGAGATAAATGCGGCTTTGGGAACAACCGATATTGAATTGATTGACATCAATAAAATGCCTTATCGGGATAGTAAATTTGGCCGCTTGGACGATTGGTGGGCCACTAAATACAAAGTCGTTTTTGCCTACACGGTAGATCCACGTTTGAAAGCCAGCCATGAAGAAATTGAGGGAAAGCAAAAATTTGCGGCTAGTCTCAATATGGTCAATTCATTAGTAGTTACGGAGTACATAGGCGGACCGGGTGCTACCAAGCAAGATTTTCTTGCACAGATTATTAATATGGGAAGTTTTGTTACCCCGACATATGCACAGGACGAGGACATGGCCGATGTACAGGAAATCTATGAAAAGATATTGGAAAAGTTGGGGACACCAATGGTAGATAAAATAAATTCAGAGAGAGCGGATGCGGTCACCAAATTGGTTGAGAAAAAATTAAAATAATGATGATTTGGAAATGGTTTTATTAAAAATATCCGAGCCGGACACTAGAAGAATTAAAACTAACCTAATGTATAATGAAAAGATTGATTGTATTTCTATTATTGCTTTCTACGGTATCATTGTTCACGACATCATGCAAGGAAGATGATGAGAGCCCAGCTGACTTGTTAATTGGCTCATGGAAGTTTTCTACTTATGTGCGAACAGAATGTGAGGATCCGGCTGACAACGAGAGTGAGACTTGCACTGTTGACTGTGAGGTGATAACATTTACCACTGACAAAGTTACCTATGGTGATGGAGATACCGATCCGTATACTATAAGTGGAAACCAGATAACATTGGGAACTGGCTCAAAGCCGGAGACATTTGAATTTTCAATATCAGGCTCAACACTTATCCTTACCAGCAAACGATTACCTGCTGACGGAGGATGCAAAGAGGTTACTACCCTTATCCGAGTATAGTCATCCATCGCCCCGAGCACTCGCCTTCTTTTATCTGTTGCAACACAGGTGGGGGAAGGCATTTTTTCGTACGGTCGGTCTTATTCTTCATAAAATAATCTTGAGCATTTACAAGAAATATAACCTGATTCGCAAAATCCGACTTTTTAGAAACAGAGGGAAACGGTACGTTTCGATTGGCAAACCAACTTTGGTTTGTTAATACTTAACTGTATTAAAAATGAAAGTTTTATGTAGCGTTTTTCTGTGCCTTTGTGGCTATAGTATAATAGCACAATCCCTCCCTGCTCAGGTGATTAGTACCAGTGGAGACAATTTTATGAAGACCAATGGCTCCCTGGAGTGGACCTTGGGTGAAATTATGATAGAATCGTATTCCAGGCCTGTTGGCTTCCTTACCCAGGGCTTTCAGCAACCTTCAAAGGTTACCATTACGAATATTGAGAGAGACATTGAAAATGGCATAGCAGTTTACCCCAATCCTGTGCGGGAGGTGTTGTTTGTAAAAATCACCGAGGCTGGAACCTACACCATAGAGTTGTTCAATCTCTTGGGACAAAGGGTAGTTAACGAAAATAGTATTGTTCAATCCACTTCACACACCCAGGAAGTAGCTGTGCAAGCACTTAGCGCAGCAATGTATTTGTTAAGGGTTACCAATATTTCTTCGGGTAAGAATAGTATTCAAAAAATTGAAAAGCACTAACACATGAAAAATATTTTCATTCTCTGCATCATTTTAGCCCTGTCTGTTATAAGTATTCATTCTTATGCACAGGCACCTCAGGGGTTCAAGTATCAATCGGTAGCCAGAAATACAAGTGGGCTCCCTATTGCCAGCGCCAATATTGGGCTGCGTGTACGCATCCATGATCAAACCGAAACGGGAACAGTAGTGTACAGTGAAACACACACGACTACAACCAATGCTTTTGGCGTCTTCTCTTTATCCATTGGAGGAGGAACTCCACAATCAGGAATTTTCAACACCATTGATTGGGGTAGTGGTGCGAAGTTCATTGAGATTGAAGCTGATTTTTCTGGGGGTACTTCTTATACCAGCATGGGCACTTCACAGTTGCTAAGCGTACCCTATGCCCTGTATTCTGAAAACGGAACACCTGGACCCCAAGGAACGCAAGGCCCTCCTGGACCGCAGGGCATCCAGGGAGTAAAGGGAGATAAAGGTGATCCGGGAGATGCAGGCGTTGCATTTGATGATACACAGGCTTTGGGTGATAAAACATGGACTTCTTCAAAAATCAATACGGAGCTTGGCTTAAAGGCGAATACCCTTGACCTAAGTGCCGTAAGTACTACAGGCAGCTACAATGATTTGAGTGATACACCCACATTAGCTACCGTAGCCAACAGTGGGGATTATGATGACCTTGTAAATAAACCAATCTTGTTCACTGGTGCATACGGAGATCTTACTGGTGCACCAACGCTTTCAACAGTTGGGACATCGGGTGAGTACAACGATTTGCTAAATAAGCCTGCAATTGACGGTTCTGAAACGGTGGTTACTGCAGGAAGCAATGTAACGGTAACGGGTATTGGAACAACAGTCAGTCCATATGTGGTGAATGCAGCAGGAAGTAGCGGCTGGGGTTTAACTGGAAATACTGGCACAGTAGATGCGACAAATTTTATTGGAACTACAGATAATGTTCCGCTCAATTTCAAAGTAAATAATTTAAAAGCCGGAAAAATTGACCAGATTTATGGCAATTCCTTTTATGGTAATAAGTCAGGTAATTCTACTGTTGGAGGTACGCTAACTGGACGGAATAATTCCGCGATTGGCAATGAAGCACTTTTATCAAATGCATCAGGAAATAATAATAACGCCCTGGGAGCATCTGCTCTAAGAAACACAACCGGATCTAATAATACAGGAGTCGGTTCACTTACACTTAACAATAACACAGCAGGATCAAATAATTCTGGTTTTGGTATTGGCGCTGATGTTGGTTCTGGGTCACTTACCAATGCAACGGCTATTGGAGCGCAGGCTATTGTAAACACAAGTAACACCATTCAGCTTGGTAACAATGCCGTCACCGAAGTGCGCATGGGCGTAGGCAATACAGCAACAGTTGTAACAGGTGGCTTGCAAGTAACAGGTGGCACACCAGCGGCAGGCAAAGTGCTTACCTCTGATGCAACAGGGGTAGCAACCTGGCAGACAGCAGGTGGAGGCACAGGATGGGGGTTAACTGGAAATAGCGGAACAGTAGATGGTACCAATTTTATTGGAACGACTGATAATGTACCGTTTAATATACGTGTGAACAACCAGAAATCTGGCAGGATTGATATAAACTTAGGAAATACATTTTATGGATATAGAAGCGGCAATTTTAATACTACCGGAGGCAATAATACCGCATTTGGATATGATGCGCTTTATTCTAATTCAGGGGGTACCTACAATACTGCCACTGGTAACTATGCACTTTATTTAAGTAATGGCGGATATGACAATACTGCCGATGGTTTTAATGCACTTTATGGTAACACATTAGGGAATGGTAATACAGGTGTTGGATCGGGCTCAATGCAATCGAATAAAACGGGATCTAACGGAACTGCAATCGGAGCTCGCGCAATGTTTTATGCCAACAACACTACCTCACCCTTTACTAACTCTAATGTAGCAGTTGGATTTGAGGCGCTTAGAGGGTCCGCCACAGCATCGGCCAATACCGGAAATGCGAATACATCTGTTGGCTATCAGGCAATGCAGAATAATACTACTGGAAGTGGTAATGTTGCTAATGGTTCGTATGCACTTCAGGCCAACACGACTGGCATGTTTAATACAGCGGTTGGTAATGAATCACTTTTAGCCAATTCAACTGGAGGCGCAAGTACTGCAATTGGAAGGAGAGCCTTATTTTCTAATACAACCGGAGGTTGGAACACGGCTGTTGGGTTTAATTCCCTGTATTCCAATACAGTGGGCAACTATAATACCTCGATTGGGCAAAACGCACTTTTTAACAACATAAGTGGCTCTGAAAACACTGCCATTGGTGTGACCTCTCTTAATTTTAACACTTCTGGTTCGCAGAATACTTCTGTTGGGCTAAATGCACTTACATCGAATATTTCAGGGAACTCAAATACAGCTGCAGGTTATCTCTCTCTTGGTTCCAATAGTATTGGTAATAATAATACTGCACTTGGTTATAATGCAATGCTTGCTACCAATGCGGGTTCTCGAGGTACTGCAATTGGCTCCTACGCAATGCAATATGCTAACAGTACTGCCACTGCTTTTGATAACTATAATGTAGCGGTTGGCTACGAAGCTCTAAGGGGATCGACAACCGCTTCGGCCAATACAGGAAATCGAAATACAGCGATTGGCTACCAGGCAATGCAGAATAATGAAATTGGAGGGGACAATGTGGCTACGGGATTTTGGGCATTATATTCGAATACAGCAGGAAGCACTAATTCAGTTTATGGTAACCAGGCACTATATTCAAATACCTCAGGCATAAGTAATGTGGCAACAGGTCATGGCGCACTTCGAAACAATACAAGTGGCAATGGTAATGTGGCTATAGGTTATCAGTCTCTTTATGGCAATATGACCGGCAGCAACAATACAGCGATTGGATGGTCGGCATTTTATTCAGGTGGCTCCTTTTCTAACTCAACTGCTATTGGCCATGATGCATATGTGACGGCAAGCAACATGATCAGGTTGGGTGATGCCAACATCACTAGCATTAATGGCGCTGTTGCTTTTACAGTGGTTTCTGATGGTCGATTTAAAAAGGATATTAAAGAAGATGTAGTTGGGATTCCGTTTATTATGAAACTGCGGCCAGTGACCTATCATATGGATATGGATAGAATGGCTCAAATCAAAGGAATACCAGATTCACTAAGGACTTTAGATTCAGAACGACTTAAAGAAAAAGTATTGCAGACTGGATTTATCGCACAAGAAGTCGAGAAGGCCGGACAGGAAATTGGTTATAATTTCAGTGGCGTTGATACACCGGATAATCCAGATGACTACTATGGTTTGCGTTACGCGGAATTTACTGTTCCATTAGTTAAAGCTGTGCAAGAACAACAGGAAATGATCGAAAATCTAAAAGGTGAGATTCAAAGATTGCAAGATCAATTGGTTACAAAGCAAAAAGATTTTGACGCCTTAAAATCCGATAATCTGTCACTCAAATCGGAATTTGACGCCCGTTTGAAAAAATTAGAAGAAATACTATCGGCAACTGCAAAAAAGTAAAAGATGATGGCTCGAAAGTTCTTGCCCCTACTTCATGTTGTTTCGTTCATTGTTGCTGTTGGACTATTGCTCACTTTTGCAGGCTGTAAAAACAACGATGAACCTACCCCATTGGAACGAATTACTTCCATGCTGACATCAGCCGAGGCCTGGCAAAACCCTGAAGTAACAGTAGATGGTGTTGATTACAGTGATTTGTATAAAGACTTATCCATTACGTTTTCTAAAAGTGAGTACACCACAGTAGGTGGTGCGCCCATATGGGCAACCTCAGGAAAATGGAAATTCCTCAATGAAGAAGGAACTTTATTGAAACTCGATGATACCAGGGAAGTGGAGATCAATTCCATCTCTGATGATATTCTGGAGCTTTCCTTTCAATGGGAGGAGAATACCTTTGAGCCAGGTCGCATAAATTCTGTGAAGGGAAAACAGAAATTCAAACTGAAAAAGAAGAAGTAACGTGCGCTGCCATACCTCTGGCTTAAACTTAATAGGATTATGATCGATTTGCGAAATATAATATGGATGGCTTTTGCTTCCATGAGTTTGTCTTCATGTTTGGTAAGCGTACCGCCAGAACCGGAAACGGAAGTGCGCGTTAGTCTTGATGAAACCGTTGCCATCGAAATTATTAAGGATAATGGTACCCGTTTTATTACACTGTATAGCGAAGAGGATTACCGAAAGGCATTTCTGGATTATTTTAAATCCTCAATGAATGAGAAAAAAATAATTATTGATAATGCTAATCCGGAGTTTAGCGTATCTGTCACTAAGCTGGAACTCACTGAAATCAGTACCCTCGATACGGTGAAAGACGAAAGATCACCTGATAACGGAAGAATTTTTGATATTGCCATTGCCAAAGGGATAGCCTCCGGGACCATCACTAATCTGGTTACCCAAAAAACTGAATTGTGGACAGCCGATAGGGACAAGAAGGAAAGACTCACCTCGTTTCAAAGTCCTGCTCAAATTATTAAGGGAGAAAATAAAGAGTTGAATGAATACCGAAAAAAGGACTTTGATAAGAATGAGTTTGTATCCATAGCGGCACAATGTGGCCAAAAGGCTGCTACGCAAATCAGCAAAACAATTAGAAAATAGTATTCTGGGTAAAGCTGTTTTGCGATACTGTGTTTGCTAAAATATTATTTAAATGTATTAAGTCATTAGATACTTTGAAATGAAGAATTGAAATGAAACATACTTACATCTTCTTGTTTTCATTCTTTTTTATAGCTGTAATTCTCGGTTGTTCTAATCGCGAAGATGCAAAAGAGCAGGCTGATTCACTTCTGGAAGATGTAAATTCAGGGGTCCATTCTAAGTTTAATCAATTAAAGCAAGAGACTGAGCGATTTCAAAATGAGTGGAGCAACGGAAATCATACGGATTTCAAAATTCAGGCAACTTTGGAGTTAGGTCATACTTATGATAAGGCATCTCTGATAACTGTGTATGAAAACTCCGAACAGATAATAAACATTTCGTTCGAAACAGAAGGACAGGGGATAAGGGCCTATTACCTGCTTCACTGGCTAGCAGATCAGGATATTCCGGCCATTATACAAGTAGGCAGGACGACAGATACAAATACTCAATATGGTTTGTCGGCAACACCTTGCCATGAGTGCAGCATAGATACATGGGTTGTATTTGAAACAAATAGAAATAATATCTTAAAGGAAGAAGGGGCAATTCGAACGATTAATTTCTTAGAAAATATGTTTATAGAAAACACCAATTTTACGACACCTCAAAATAGGCTAAATAGATGGCGTTCTTCCTTTGAAAAGGATAAGAATAATTATCAGCAATTGTCATATCAGGAAACGCAAGAATATGAGAGTAAAACAACTACTTTTTTTTATTCCGGAGATCAGCTTGAATTTGGTTTAGAGAATGGTAAATACATTTTTTATTTAAAACGTGATACCGTCAACAGTCAGTATGGTGAGGTGGAAGTCTACCAACGATACGAGCTAGATAGCACCTTATTTAATGCCCAGCGATCTAATTAATTTAGGATCTTTATTTATGAGCCATTTAAAGAATTTCATCCTCCTTTTTGCAATGTTTATTACTGGGCAATTCAGTTCGAGAACTGATAATACCAATTGAGATGATATGTCTATTATGGGGGAAACACATTTGATTATTGGAGGCTTCAAAATAAAAAACTGATTATGAAACATGTCCCGAGCTACTTCTGTTTCTACTTATTTCTTTTTTTGCTTTCGTGTAGTTCTCCAAAGAATGAAAGCGTGCAAACTGAAACAGGGACAGATGAATCAGTCACATCCAGCCCGTCTGAATACAAGGAAGATCAGTCGGAAAAACCGGTAGAGGAAGCTTCTCTATCTGATAACAAACTTTTGAAGGGGACAGATGAAGTTATTATGGATGGATACATTGGTGATCATTATGATGTCCTACTCTTATTGAAAGAAGTGGTTCCTGGTCAGTTTGAAGGTAAGTATTTGTACAAAAGGGTTAATAAGTTCATTTCACTGAATGGCCAATTGAAGGACAACACATTGGTTTTGACGGAAAGAAATGATAAGGGGGAGGTAACGGGTCGGTTTACCTGTGATATTTCTAATTATCCACGTATTGATGGATCTTGGACCAAGCCTGATGGTAGCGGATCAATGAACCTCTATTTACATAAGATTATTCCTCTGGGTGTAGAAAATAGTAATGGGCAGTTTGAGTTTGCCAAAAAATCCAAAGACGATAAAGGTGAGATTCTGTATAACCTGAATGGTATATTGACCACCTATTATTTGAAAGATGAAGGTGATGGCTGGTCGAGTGGGGAATACAAGTGCTTAAATCTGAGAACAGAAACCTCGTTAAAGTTTGAAGACATTTTCAAGCCTGAATCAAAAAGTCAAATCCTTAATTTGATTGCTGTTAAAGTAAAGGAGGCATGTGGGCAACAAGTGGGCGATGGCTATTCTGCTTCTGATTATACATTAGGTGATCAGTATACAATTGTTACCCGCGAAGGCATTCATTTTATCTCTCCGTGTGAGCGGTCTCAAGGTTATTATCATGGCGTGTTTACTATAGATTTTACTTTTGATGAGTTGAGTACTTATTTGAAATATTCGTATTAACAATGCATTTGATAACTGTTAAACTTTAAACCGATGGTAATCTATAAAAAGGCAAAGACCCCATTTCTATTTCGATTTCTGAAGGTATTAGTCAATCCTGGGTTTTGGGTATTATTAGCCTTTGGAACTGTTTTATTCTATTTTGCTGGTTCTGAAAAACCTCCCATTTCTTACGGAATGTATTTTGTGGTAGGAATCTTGGCTCTTTTAGTTTACCTAATCTTTCATTCAACATGGACAGATTCGATTAGTAAAATTGTGCTTATAGAAATTGTGCCAACAGGTCTGCGCATTCAGCAATTGAAATATGACACCTTGCACGAGGTAATCATCGAAGCAGGTAAATTGATCGTGGAGGTGAATACTTATAATCCCAATAGGAAGAGAAAATGGAACGCATGGTACAATCTTAAAATATCGGATAAAGATGAAACTCATTCTTTTTCGGTACTGGGAGATGAAGAGTCAATAGGCCAGATACTGGATAAAATCAGCGAGCAAAAAGTAATAGAATTGCGAGCTAATGAAAACGACTTTATAAAAAAGTATAAGAAGAATATAAATTCTTTATCGGCTAAAATATTCAACGTAATAGTGTATGGCGTGCGAGTTGCTGTATTGGTAGCCGTTGTGATAGCTGGATATAATGCATATCGGAGTTATGAGGAAGGAGGCTATATAAGTGAGCTGGTTAGCGCACTACACGCCTTTCAAAACAATGAACCCCATATTGAAAATAGTGATGTTGCTAATCAGTCCCTTGCTGATTTTCCCAAAAAATGGTTTCCGCTGTTTGAATCAGAAGGCGGTCTGATTCGTCAGCAATTATGTGGCACTGAAGCTTTTATTGAAATTATTGAACGTGATGGAGGCTACATTTGGAGAGAGCAGGGCTATCAGGATCTTTGGGAAGGGGCAATTGCTGATTTTGTCAAGGATTCTGAAACCAAGTACCTATTCACCGTTCAAATAGAAGGAGGTGATACACGGCAGATAGTGATATTGATTGTTGATAGGGATAATAAGGTTTATAACATAGATGATAAAACCTATACTCCAAGTCCGGATTCATTTGTGGTAAAAAATAACACAGAGGAATGTTTATGAAGGTATTGGACGGAGCGATGAAATAATCTCCAGACTTGAAGAGTATGCTGATTTTGAATTGTCCTGCTTTGCAGCATGTTTTCAATTAATGGACAGCTTTTAATGCTTGGGTAATTCCAATTACCAGATTGACGTATTCAAAATACTGTTTTGAAATATCCTTCTCAAGAAAGGAAGTGTGCGCATCGGTTTCAAATAGGTTAATGTCATGAAAGGCGATATGGGCCTCGTTATCAAAAAATGATAATCGAATAGGAGTATTAATTTCTTTTTGAAATGCGATAATCAACTGAATGACGGTAGGGGATAAGAGTGCACTTGCTACTTCAGGAGATTCACAGCGCACATCATAATCTTTATCAAAATTGGTGTTGCCGCTTTTAAAATCATGCATACTTAGATTGGATTGAATCTTTCCCGTTAGCTGGGTCCCTAGCAACTTGTTGCCAAGGGCTTCCAGCGCCACACTCATAATATGGGTAGGTTGGATAATTACTCTTGATGCGAATTTTTGTTTTAGTTTGACGATTGCATACAACCCATGGAAGACAGTATATCTGTTTTTGTTGCTGCGTCTATCCGCTTTGATATCCGACATTTTTATTTCAGTATTCTCAATGATGCCGTGTACCAAATCTTCAGAGTGAAAACTAAAGGATTGGCCAAATAGATCACCTGCCCGAAATTCTTTTTCTGATATTCCTTTTGAGGGGTCGTAAGTAAGGTCAGTACTAATAAAGGAAATGATCTTTGGAATGATCGTTTGTTTATATGTTTTCTTGATTGGGTTAAATGCTAGATTTCGTCTGATAAGAATATAAATCGGAGCGAACAGAGCATACAGTGCTGTAAGTGGAATAAGGAAGACAACCTGTGAAGGAACATATTGGGGCAGCGATGCACTTAAAATCATAAGCAACACACAAATGATAGCCATCCACTTCAGGTTTCGGCCATATTTTTTATAAGAATAGTTTTGGTTAATGGCCAACCTGCTGTTTTCAAGTTGTTCGATGCTGCTTTTTAATTCTTTCTCATAGTAATGATTAAATTCTTCTTTTGATAGCATAAGGACTTGCGTTAGACCTTACCAAAGGTAGTGACCCAATTACAATGTTGTAGCTTGATTCGTACAAGAATAATGGGCATCCACAAAGAAGATACGGGCCTTCATGAAATATCCAAATAATAGCAACTACACCGACTATGAAAGACAGTGGCACTTGAATTTTTACTTGACTAATTATTCTTCTCCAAAAATATGGTTTGAGTAGGGTAAGCAAATTCTACACCCAACTGGGCAAACGCTTCATAGAGTTTGAAGTTGATGGCCTGTTGTACTTCGCGGTATACTTTGAATTCGGGGTTGGTAACAAAATAGACAATTTCAAAATTCAGGCTGAAGTCTCCGTAAGCTGCAAAATGGGCGCGATCAAATTCTGCGAATTCAACTGATTCAATGGTAGTTTTAATTAGTTCTGGTAATTGCTTTAGCTTCTCGGGGGGAGTTTGATAGGTAACGCCAAGATTAAAAAGAATCCTTCTCTTCTCCATTCTCTTGAAGTTGTGGAGTCTTGAGTTGGTAAGGTCAGTGTTCGATACAATAATTTGCTCTCCGGAAATACTTTTAATGCGTGTTGTTTTAATCCCAACATGTTCAACATTACCGGATTTTGTATCCAATACAATAAAGTCACCGATTTCAAATGGACGATCGAAGAAAATAACAAAATAATTGAAAAGATCCCCCAGAATATTTTGTGCGGCAAGGGCTACTGCAATACCACCTATACCCAGTCCTGTAATTACTGCTGTAACGTCATATCCTAGGTTGTCGAATAGAAAAACCAAGCCTGTTGCCCAAATCACAATTTTGACAACGATCATCAGGCCCTTAATCTGTTTTAGTTTTTCTTCCCCACCATCCCTGTGTTTCACGTAGGATTCAAGCATAATCCGGAGTGACGTGGTGATAAGGCGGATGATATAGAATGTCACCACTACGATAAGCGCATTGTGAACAATTTTATTCGCGCGTTCAGATAAGGTGAGGTACTGAATAGCCGAATACATTACGCCTATGTTTAGCAAAGGCATACCGAATTTTTCGAAACCGTTTACCAGATAGTCGTCAAATGTGGTTTCAGTGGATTCTGCCCAGATTTTAAGCCTGCGCAATATGGCTTTTCTGAAAATCCTGAGGACCAGGATACCCACCACAATGACACCCGTGGCTATGAGATAGTTTTGTACTGTATTATTATAGTATACGCGATCAAAAAATTCCATATTTACTCTTAACTTAAATTATTACGTCAAGTTTTAATACCTTTCTTTGCAAAGGTATAGCCGTTGGCATTGCCACCCAAAGAAATCGTCCGTTAATCCTATGGTTTTTAAGGGTTGGGTTGGTTTAAAATAATTGCATTTCGTTTTGACTCATAAATAAATTATTCTCGATATTCATTGTCGCTAATATTATCCCTATGAAATCATCTTATAAAAGAATTGGCTTTGGCATTTTAATCATTGCCTTAATTACGTTTTTCGTTTTTTATTTTACTTCCAGTAAATCAGAAAGAGGTGATCTTGGGGCGATCAACCCTGCTTTTGGTGAATATGTGTCGTCCTATACAGCGGGAGTAATCAGCTCAGGTTCACCTATCCGTATCATTCTGACAGAGGATGTTGTTGATTTGGATATGGTTGGTAAGGAAGCGTCTACAAAATTATTTTCGTTAAAGCCATCCACAGCTGGGAAAGTGGTCTGGTTAGATACAAGAACGGTAGAGTTTCAGCCAACCAGCAGGCTAATTTCAGGTCAAATTTATGAGATTGATTTTTACCTTTCAAAGTTGATGACAGTGGCTAAAGGCCTGGAAACTTTCAACTATTCTTTAAGAGTCATTCCACAAAATTTTGGATTACAAGTAGATAATATCCTGCCTTATGTAAAGACGGAACTTACAAGACAAAAAATTGAAGGGATAGTATCAACAGCAGACTATGCTGAGGCGGATGCAATAAAAAAAATATTGGTGGCACAGCAAGATGGTAAAATGCTCTCCATTTCATGGGCGCATGCTTCAGATGGAAAGCAGCATGCTTTTATCGTGGAAGATGTGTTGAGGAAAGAGCAGGCCTCTGTGGTGAAACTTTCAATGGATGGAACAGCATTAGGAATTGCTCAAACTTCTGAGGAGGAAGTGAAAGTACCTGCATTGGGAGATTTTACCATTACAAATGTAAAAGTAGATCAGGGATCATCTCAATCAGTAGTTGTACAGTTTTCTGATCCACTGCGCGAAAAGCAAAACCTGGATGGGCTTATCCGCATAGAAGGATTAGGTAGTTTGGATTATGAAATAAAGGACAATGAGATTAAGATATATCCTCCTGCTAGGCAGACGGGTAGTAAAACGCTAATAATAGAGGCGGGGATCAGAAATATTTTGGATTATCGAATGGCGAATAGAAATTCATTTGATGTCCAATTCGAGCAAGTTAAACCTGCTGTAAGATTTACCGGAAAGGGAAATATTCTTCCTGGCACCGATGGTTTAATCATGCCCTTTGAGGCTGTTAATCTAAAGGCTGTCGATGTTACCATTTTAAAAATATATGAAAGAAACGTACTGCAATTTCTGCAGGTAAATAATTTAAATGGAAATTCTGAGCTAAGAAGAGTAGGAAGATCCATTTTGAAGAAGAAGGTGTCGCTGGAAAATGCCAGTGTGACTGATTTGGGGAAATGGAACCGATTTACTCTGGATTTATCTACCATGATTTCGTCTGAACCTGGCGCCATCTATCAAGTACGGCTCAACTTCAAAAAATCTTACCTGGCCTATGTATGTGATGGTATGACGGGAGATACTTCTGTTTCTAATGAGATGAATGGTTTCGAACAGGAGAACTGGGATGAGGTGGAAACTGAAGAGGGGAACTACTGGGATTCTTATGAAGACTATTATTACGATGAAGACTATGATTGGGAGCAACGTGATAACCCATGTCACTCTTCGTATTATAATAGCAGTCGTTCGATTAAACAAAATGTGATTGCCTCTGACCTTGGATTAATTGCGAAAAGAGGAGGTGATGGAAGCACGGTTATTTTTGTTAATGACCTTAGAACCACCCAGCCTGCTTCCGGTGTTCAATTGGAATTGTATGATTTCCAACAACAGGTGATTGGCACCACTACTACTGGCGCGGATGGGAAAGCCATAATTACTTCTAAGAAAATACCATTTGTTCTCTTGGCCAAAAGCGGTAATCAAAGAGGATATTTAAAGTTGAACGATGGAGAATCTTTGTCACTTAGCAACTTCGATGTAGGGGGAGAGCGCGTGGATCGTGGACTTAAAGGATTCTTGTATGGTGAAAGAGGAGTATGGCGACCAGGTGATTCATTGTACCTGACTTTTTTGCTAGAGGACAAGCTTAAACTTCTTCCAGCCAATCATCCGGTGGTCTTTGAGCTGGTAAATCCTCAAGGGCAGGTTACCAATCGATTAGTAAGATCCAATTCCAAAAATGGATTCTACAATTTTGCTACTGCTACTTCTGCTGATGATCCAACGGGCAATTGGCTTGGACGCGTAAAGGTTGGTGGCACTGAGTTCACTAAAGCGCTGAAGATTGAGACAGTAAAACCAAATCGATTGAAAATTAATCTTGACTTTGGTGTAGATAAGCTCACTGCCAGCAATAATAATATTTCTGGTAATCTTCAAGTCAATTGGCTGCATGGGGCGCCTGGTAAAAATCTGAAAGCGGAGTTTGAAGTAGTATTGAGTAAATCACAAACAAAATTTGAGCGATATCCTGATTTTGCATTTGATGACCCCACCATTGATTTTTACAGCGAATCCCAAACTGTATTTGAAGGTTATACCAATGAAGAGGGGAAGGCTATAGTAAACACCTCATTGCGCGTTTCAGAGGCTGCACCAGGAAAGCTCAATGCGGTGTTCAGAGGAAAAGTATTTGAAGAAAGTGGAAACTTTAGCATTGACCGATTTAGCATTCCCTACTATCCTTATAATTCGTTTACAGGATTGCGCTTGCCACTTGGGGATAAGCGGGGCATGTTACTTACTGATACCCTGCACAGAGCGGAAGTGGTTACAGTAGATGCTGAGGGAAAGGCGGTGTCGCGAGACAACATAGAAATGTCGCTTTATAAAGTAGAGTGGCGATGGTGGTGGGACAATTCAGAGTCTAATGCTAACTACATGTCTGGTAGATATTCACGACCCATCAAGACAGGCAGAATTCAAACTGTGAACGGGAAAGGTCATTGGGATTTCAAGATAGACTATCCGGAGTGGGGTCGCTTTTTTGTAAAAGCGTATGATCCTGTTTCAGGACACAGTACAGGCAAGTTTGTTTATATTGATTGGCCAGGATGGGCAGGCAGAGCAAGAGGAAATGCATCTGGAGCTACCATGCTTTCTTTCTCGTCAGATAAACCAATATATAATATTGGAGAGAAAGCAAATTTGGTAATTCCCGGAAGCGGTCAGGGTAGGGCGTTGGTCAGCATAGAAAGTGGAAGCAGGGTATTGCAAACATATTGGGTGGATACTCAAAACGGAGACAATCAATTTGCGGTAGATATTACAGCAGAAATGACACCAAATGTTTTCATTCATACCACTTTATTACAACCCCATTCACAAACGGTCAACGATCTGCCAATCAGAATGTACGGTGTCATTCCCATTCAGGTAGAAGACCCGAAAACTCATCTTGAACCTGAAATCAGTATGCCCGAGGTGTTGGAGCCTGGCAAAGAGGTGGTTATTAAGGTGTCAGAGAAAAACAATCGCAAGATGACTTATACTTTGGCAGTGGTGGATGAAGGATTGTTAGATTTAACCAAGTTCACCACGCCTGATGCATGGCAGAGGTTTTATGCTCGAGAAGCGCTTGGAGTAAAAACGTGGGATTTGTATGATCAGGTGATGGGTGCTTTTGGTGGAAGGATTGAAAGGCTTCTGGCCATCGGTGGTGACGATGAAATGGGTGGAAAAGAAGATGACAGCAAGGCAAATCGATTCAAGCCTGTTGTGAAATTTTTTGGCCCCATCACACTGGATGGGCGCAGCAATGAACATCGATTTGTTATGCCTCAGTACATTGGATCGGTAAAAACGATGTTGGTGGCTGGCTATGAAGGCGCATATGGAAAAACAGACAAGGCTACACCTGTTCGAAAGCCATTGATGGTACTAGCAACTATGCCAAGGGTGCTGGGGCCTGAAGAAAAATTAAAGCTTCCCATTACACTTTTTACCATGGAAAAAGGCATACGTGATGTAAAAGTAGAAGTCAAAGTTACAGGGCCACTTACATTACCTAATGGAAATAGTAAAACGGTGAACATGAATGGCAACACGGACCTTACAACAGATTTTGATCTGGCTGTTAAAAGTGAAACCGGATTTGCCAAAGTGGAAGTTATAGTTTCATCAGGAAACTATAAATCGACTGATGTGATTGATATCGAAATCCGAAACCCTAACCCTCCGGTAACAAAGGTGCAGGATAATTTTGTTGCAGCAGGTAAATCATGGACAGCCACTGTCGCGCCAATAGGGGTGGTTGGTACCAATTCTGCTACCCTCGAAGTATCCAGTTTACCTCCGGTCAATTTAGGTCAACGACTCCGGTACTTGCTCAATTACCCATACGGTTGCATCGAACAAACTACATCCTCAGTATTTCCACAGTTGTATCTCGATCAGGTAATGGTAATTTCTGAATCAGAAAAATCGAAAATGCAAACCAATGTGAAAGCAGCTATCGAGCGACTTCGCCTGTTTGTAACGCGTGATGGAGGATTCGCTTATTGGCCGGGCGGTGATGATTCGGACAGCTGGGGGTCAACCTACGCTGGTCACTTTTTAGTAGAGGCATCGGCCAAAGGTTATTTTGTTCCAAACGATATGCTCAAACGCTGGAAAAAATACCAAAAAGATAAAGCACAATCCTGGCGACCAGGTAAGGAATACGAAAGAAGTGAACTTATTCAGGCATATCGCTTATACTCATTGGCATTAGCAGGTAGCCCAGAGCTTAGTGCTATGAACAGATTACGCGAGTCTAATGGAATATCAGCTTCAGCTAAATGGATGTTGGCTGCCGCCTACATAAAGGCTGGCCAACCGGAAGCGGGAAAAAGCTTAATTGCTAATGTTTCTACGAATGTGACACCTTACTCCGAAATGGCTTATACCTATGGATCGGACTTGAGGGATAAAGCTATTATCTTGGAAACACTACTTATGTTGAATGAAAAGACAAAAGGATTTGAGCTGTTGAAAGAAATTTCAGCAGCATTGAGCAATTCCAATTCCTGGATGAGTACTCAAACTTTAGCATGGAGTTTAAAAGCAGTTGGTTCATTTGCCAGCATGGAACAAAAAGGGAACATTAAATTTACCTATACCTTTAATGGGAAAGAGGTAACAGCAAGTACTGAATTGCCAGTTGCCCAAATTCAATTGCCCATTGATCAGGTGAAATCCTCTTCTTTGCAATTTTCTAATAATGGTGCAGGGTCTCTTTATGTGAGTGTTATACAAGGTGGTGTGCCAGCACGTGGTGCCGAGGAAGATGAAGAAAGTAATTTGAAGATGTCCATATCATACACTGACACAAAGGGTAATTTGATTGACCCAGTACAGTTGATGCAAAGCCAGGAATTTATTGCCACCGTTACAGTTGCCAACCCTGGATTGAGGGGAACCTACAAGAATTTGGCATTGAATCAAATATTTCCCAGCGGATGGGAGATTAACAACCTAAGATTGGAAGAGGTGGAAGATCGCCTTTCAGGGGATGTTCCCACCTATCAGGACATTCGTGATGACAGAGTTTATACCTATTTTGATTTGGCGCCTAATCAAAGAAAAACATTCAAGGTGTTGTTGACGGCAAGTTACGCGGGATCTTATTATTTACCTGCTGTAAGTTGCGAGGCGATGTATGATAGAGCCATCTATACCCGTAAAAAAGGTAGCGTAGTAGAAGTATTAAAGAATAATGTAAATCAATAATCAAGAGTTTATGGCTGATCAGGAGTTTGTGTTGTTTGATTTGAAAGTTGAAGTCATTGAGGGTGATAAACCATTTGTATGCAGTCATCAACTTGGTGATGCATTTGAGGTGAGAGGCGAGAATATTCATTTCCCATCTGACAGACCGTTTTCACTATATGCACTAGCAGCATTGCTACCGCTTCTTCCTCCTAAACAGCGACCATTAAATCAATTTGACTGGATGGCCACTGATCATATCATAGCTTGTCCTGATCCACATTGTGGAGCGCGTTTTAAAATCAGCCGAATTGGAAAACGCATTTACAATAGAGCGGATACAACGATCGTTCCGTTACCTGAAGATAATAAAGACTGGCTGGAGAAATAATGGAAGTTGAAAAAATCGAATTAACGCCTGGGTTTCAGATATCAAGGATTATCAAGGGTGGTTGGCAGTTGTCGGAGGGTCATAGTAAACGAAGTGATACTGACCCTATAGAGGATATGTTTGCTTTTGCAGAGGCTGGCATCACCACTTTTGATTGTGCTGACATTTATACTGGTGTAGAAGAACTCATTGGTAAGTTCTTGGTCGAACGGAAGAGAAGACTTGGCAACAATACAGATATTAAGGTGCTTACTAAGTTTGTTCCCGACTATGATGTACTTGCATCAATCAATAAAAAAGACGTTGAGAGAATTATAGATCGATCTCTCAAAAGGTTAGGACAGGAAAGATTAGATATGGTTCAATTCAGCTGGTGGACGTATACGGTGCCACGCTGGGTGGAGGTAGCACATTGGTTGGCAGAGCTGAAACAAGCTGGGAAAATTCATTTGATTTCAGCTACTAATTTTAATACTGAAGCTACTAAGCAGATGACTGCTGTTGGAATAAAACTTTCTACTTTACAGGTGCAGTATTCTTTGTTAGACAATAGACCTGCCCGCTCATTGGCTGCTTTGTGTGAAGAGGAGAATATGTATATGCTCTGCTATGGTACGGTAGCCGGTGGATTTTTTGGAAAACAATGGGTTGGAGCTCCGGAGCCCTTTGCCCCTTTTGAAAACAGATCATTGGTGAAGTACAAGCTCATGATTGATGAATTTGGAGGATGGGAATTATTTCAGGAACTATTAAGTGTACTTGAAACAATTGCAGAAAAACACCAGGTTGATCTTACCAATGTAGCCTCACGTTATGTGCTTGATAGAAATCGCGTTGGAGCAATAATTATTGGGGCGCGTACAATTGCACATTTAAAATCTAACTTGAAGGTATTTACTTTTAATTTGGATAGCGATGATGTCTATCGGATTGAAACAGTACTTTCACAGAGAAAAGGACCATCAGGTGATGTGTTTGATATTGAACGCATTAAAGATGGACCCCACGGATCAATTATGAAATACAACTTAAATCAGCAGCAAGCTTAAATCTGTATGACAGATAACTCGTCAGCACGCGGCTGGTCTTCCAATTATTTGTTTCTACTAGCTTCAATTGGAAGTACAGTAGGACTTTCCAACATCTGGAAGTTTACCTATCTGGTGGGTGAAAATGGGGGTGGGGCATTTGTATTGGTTTATCTCGTTTCTCTCTTATTAATAGGTATCCCTGTTTTAGTTGCGGAGCTAATGATTGGTAGACGTGGAGGCCAGAGCATGGTGGGATCTATGTTGGTCCTTAGTAAAAAGGAAGGCATGAGTTCAAAGTGGCAGTACTTTGGATGGGTGGCACTAATTGGTGTGTTCTTTATACTTAGTTTTTATTGTGTGATTGCTGGGCTCACTATAGATTATGCTATTTCTTCTCTGATGGGTAACGTGTCAGCTTTGGATGCACAATCAGCAGTTATCTATTACAATGATATATTGGGTAGCCCTATGAGAATGATGTTATTCCAGGGGTTATTTGTAGTGGCAACAGTCTGGATTGTAGCCAAAGGTGTGCATGGAGGGCTGGAGCGTTCTGTTAGTTGGATGATGCCAGCATTGTTTGCGATACTGGTATTTTTACTTTTTTATGCAGCCATCACCGGGGAATTTCTAAGCGCACTGAAGTTTATGTTTTCACCAGACTTCTCCAAGCTTACACCAGCCGTGGTGATGACAGCATTTGGCCAGGCTTTTTTTTCACTGGGTGTTGGATTGGGAGTGATGTTGACTTACGGAGCATATATGTCTAAAGACACGTCTATCCTGCGTTCTGCGATTACCATTTCTTTCGCAGATGGATTTGCAGCCATTTTATCTGGACTTGCCATATTTCCGATTGTGTTTCAATATGGACTTTCTCCTACTGAAGGGCCAGGTTTGTTGTTTATGACATTGCCCATTGCATTTGGTCAAATGCCGGGTGGTAGTATGGTAGGAGCATTGTTTTTCATTCTGTTGTTTTTTGCTGCACTCTCTTCTTCTATTTCGCTCTTAGAATCCATTATTTCCAGACTCGAAGAAATTTCTGTCTGGGGCCGAAAGAAAATTACAATTGTGGCTGGCATTCTACTCTGGCTTTTGGGCCTGGGCACTGTTTTTTCATTTAATATTTGGGCGGAGTTCACTCCGTTCGATTTTTTCAAGCCACTAGAGGGAAAAACTATTTTTGGACTTATTGATTATTTTGCGTCAAATATTTTAATGCCAGTTGGTGGAATTCTGATGGCTATCATCGGTGGCTGGGTGCTTTCAAAGCAATCAAGCCGAGAGGAGTTAAACATAACGAATGAGCGCCTTTATATTATCTGGAGATTTCTGGTGAGATTTGTAGCGCCAGCAGCGGTTCTTGCTATTTTTATTACTAATCTGAGTTAGAGACTAAATTCATAGTTGCTATGAATAAAGTGTGGGACTGGATCCGGAGACATAAAAAAACAACCATTGTTTTATTCGTTGCGCTACTAACATTTATCTTTTGTTTGCCTGATCCTCTTTTTGAAGATCCCTATTCAACTGTGCTGGAAGATAGGAATGAAAACTTGCTATCAGCCTCCATTGCTGAGGACGGTCAATGGAGGTTCCCACAGCAGAGCCATGTTCCGGAAAAATTCAAATCAGCTATCATTCTATTTGAAGACAAACGTTTTTTTTCTCACCTGGGTATAGACCCGATAGCAATCTCACGAGCGATACGACAAAATTTAAAAGCCGGAAAAATAGTGAGCGGAGGAAGTACACTTTCCATGCAAGTGATCAGGTTGTCACGGAAAAATCACGCTCGTACGTTTCTTGAAAAAGTAATTGAGATGATTTTGGCTACGCGTCTGGAGCTTTCTTATAGTAAAAGTGAAATTCTGGCAATGTATGCCGCACATGCTCCGTTTGGTGGAAATGTGGTAGGAATAGAAGCAGCAGCCTGGCGCTACTTTGGCAGAAAATTAGATGATTTAAGTTGGGCGGAGTCAGCAATGTTGGCAGTGCTACCCAATAATCCATCTCTCATTCACCTTGGTAAAAACCGAGACCGGTTAAAGGAAAAAAGAGACCGGTTGTTGGAACGACTTATGGAAGCAGGAATCTTTGATCGTCTGACATTGGATCTTGCAAAGGCAGAGGTATTACCTGAAAAACCACTTCCCTTACCCAGATATGCCAAACACTTATTGACAAGAGCTGCGCAAGAAGGGCACGCTCAATCCAGAATAAAATCCTCTATAGACGAAACTATCCAGATTCAATCGGAAAGAATTTTGGCAGAGCATCAATTGCGACTAAGCGGAAATCAAGTTTTCAATGCAGCGGCAATCATTGTTAAAGTAAAGACAGGGGAAGTAATTGCTTATGTGGGTAATACCGATTCTGGAAGAGAACATGGCGAGATGGTGGATGTAGTAAATGCACCAAGAAGCACTGGAAGTATTTTGAAACCATTTTTATTCGCAGCCATGATGGATGAGGGCAAGGCTTTGCCTCAAACTTTAATGCCCGATGTGCCTATCGTAATCAATGGATTCTCACCTAAAAACTTCTCCAAAGAATATGATGGTGCGGTACCAGCAGACAAAGCGTTGATCCGATCACTTAATATTCCTGCCGTGCATGAGCTGAGAGACTATAGATACGAAAAATTTTATGATGTACTGAAAAATGTGGGTTTAACTACACTAACTCGGCCACCGGATCACTATGGATTGTCTTTGGTTTTAGGTGGAGCTGAAGGTACGTTGTGGGACATTGCAGGGGCTTACGCTTCGATGGCACGCACCCTCAATAATTATTTTGAGAGAGTGGGCCCAAAACGATACTACAAGAATGATTTTCATGCCCCTACCTATCTCTCTCCATCCAATGATAAACCGATTTCAGATCAATTATTGGAATCAAGTTCTCTCAGTGCTTCCGGGATATGGCTGACATTTGAAACTTTAAAAGAACTTTATCGACCTGGTGAAGAAACCGGATGGAGGTATTTTAATTCGACAAAACCAATAGCATGGAAAACAGGAACCAGTTTTGGTTTTAGAGATGGTTGGGCGGTAGGCACCAATCCGGAATATACTGTGGGTGTTTGGGTAGGAAATGCGGATGGCGAGGGAAGGCCTGGTTTAACTGGAACTGAAATGGCGGCACCAATTCTATTTGATTTGTTTTCATTGCTACCTAATCGCCCCTGGTTTCAGCAGCCCATGTCTGAAATGGAGCAAATTCATGTATGTGCCAAAAGTGGTCAACGTGTTTCCTCTTTGTGTGAATCGCAGCAATTGGTTTGGGTAACTAAAAGAGGGTTGCAGACTTTACCATGTGAATACCATAAGAAGATTCACCTGACTCAAGACGGGAAATTCCAGGTTAACCTAAACTGCGAAAGCGAGAAAAATATAATTACTCAAAATTGGTTTGTTTTACCCCCTGTACAAGAGTATTACTACAGAACTAAAAATTTAAGTTATAAATCACTGCCTCCTCTTCGGAATGATTGCATTGGTGGTTCAGGTCTTCTTGCCATGGATTTGCTTTACCCTAAGCCAAATGCAGAAATTTTCATCCCCAGAGAGTTGGACGGCAGTCCGGGGCAAGCTTTGTTTCAGGTGGCCCATCGCTCGGCCAATTCGATTATTTATTGGCATTTGGATGGTGAATACCTCGGATTTACCCAAAAAACGCATCATTTGAGCCTTTCTGCGCCAGCCGGAACGCATTTGCTCACATTGGTAGATGAGGATGGAGAAATTTTATCGCAATCATTCAAAATCATCTCGAATCCATAACTCGCTGACATGTAATGTTTTGTGTATATTTGATTAAATTAGTTTCTTACTAGTTCTTATTTTAGATTTTTTAAACTAAACAGGTACGTCTATGGTGACTAAACTAAGCCTGGCGCTGCCCCTATTTTTTTGTGGTCTTTTTACACAAGGGCAACCATCCCCAGGATCTTTAGAAGATACTGACTCCAATCATGTTGTAATAGGTGCTTTCGCAAGTCGGGAGAACGCGATTCGGTTTACCGAGGAGGCCAAACTAAACATGCCTAATGCTAAGTTTGACATTAATCCCAACAGGAAGTTATTCTATGTTTTTGTTACACGAACTGAAAATAGAGTCCAGGCTTTTGCGGAGGCAAGAAAATTGAGGAAGGAGTCAAAGTATTGGGATACCTGGGTTTACTTTGGCACGCTAGGTGAAAGTAAAAACCTAGTAGCGAAAGGAATGTCGGAAAAGGCTACCAAAGGGGTAGATGACAAAGTACCCATCGAATCTTCGACAGAAAAACAAAGCTTGGGTGAAGTCAAAGACAAATCCAAAGTGGAGGCTGAAGTAAAAGCCTACTCGATGGTAGAGGAACCTACTGGTCTGGATTTGATTAAGATGATCAGCGCAGCAAAGACCCAAGAACAAAAAGATCACTATGAAGGTATAAAGGATGTAAAAGAATCAGTTGCCAAACTGGACAAGACGACCAAAGTAATAGTTTTCAAAGACGATGCAGAGGGCAGGCAGGCACTGCGAGCCCTTGGATATGATATTGAAGATGGCAAACCAGTAAGTGGATTTTTTGATTCTCAAAATAATATTCTGGCAGTCAATGCCACTGAGTCACAGTCAGGGACACCTTTCCATGAGGGATTAAAACCAGTGGTAAAGTTTTTGAGAAAGAAAAATCCTGAAATGTTTGACAAGTTTACAGAGCAAGCTTTGAAAATCAAGCATCCCTTAAAAGGTATAATCTATGGTGAGTTGAATGCGACAGGAGAGGAGGCGCTCGCTAATGTAATGGCGGATGTTGCGAAAGGTTATTTTGAAAACTCTGGACCGCTAAAAAATGAAGCAACCACCCTCATGCGAGATATTCTGGAAACGTTAGGTGTTGCACCTGCTGACATTGCTTTAAGCACTAAAAATTTGAGCACTACTGCAAGTAATTTGGCGGTAGCTGTACGTGAGGCTACGGGATTTGATGCAGAGGGTAACAGAAAGTTCAAATTCAATTTATATAATACCATGAATTTGAAGAAAGTGAATGGGGAAGTGGATTTGGTAAATGAATCTGGAAGGAAATTAAATACATATCATGGCAATGAGATGGTGAAGGTGATGCGTACCGATGCTTCTGGAGAGATTATTCTTGCATGTGAGGTACTCGGGTTCCGTAAGTTATTATTTAAACTAAATTATGATAATCCTTTCTTAACACCTGGTGTTGAAAAGGGAGAAAACGAAGAGGCGATTGTTCCGTTTGGGTTAGTAAGACTTCAAAAGGGAGATATAGCAGTGATGTACAATGTGTACTTCTTTAAAGATGCAGCCATTATGCGTCCTGAATCCCGATATGAAATCAATAATCTGCTTGCTATGATGAACGAAAACGAAGCATATAAAATCCGTATTCATGGGCATACCAATGGCAACGCTTCGGGGAAAATCATAACAATGGGAGACAATAAAAATTATTTTTCTCTTTCGGATACAAAGGAGGGAAGGGGATCTGCCAAGAAATTATCAGAGGAAAGGGCAGAGGTAATTCGAGAATACCTGATCAATGAGGGTATTGTGTCAGATCGGATGGACATCAAGGCTTGGGGAGGTAATCGCCCACTTTATGACAAAAACCACAGTTTGGCACAGTCCAACGTAAGGGTAGAAGTAGAGATCATAGAGAACTGACCATTTGATGGAACGCTAAAAATTAAGTCTGTATCTAATTTTAAAAAAGGCATTCTGGCGTTTTAAGTTGCTATTGTTTAATTTAGAATCAACTCAACCCCCTAACCGTGAAGAAATTACTAATCCTGTCGTGCTTTTTCCTTTTATTTCTTAGTGTAAAACCGTTACAAACGCATGCACAAGATGCAGTAGAACATTATGTTGTCATCGGAGTATTTGCCAAACTGGACAATGCAGTCCGTTGGACGGACAGAGCCAATAAGATGAATTTTAGCGCTCAATACGCGGTAAACCCAGCCAATAAATATTACTATGTATACATTCTAAAAACCCCAGAAAAACGAAAAGCTTTTTCATTTATGATGAAAATAAGAGTGGAAACTGAGCATAAGGAAGCTTGGGTATTTTCAGGAAAATTAGGAATTGAAGAGCCGGAAAAACCTGTGGTCAAGGAAACTCCGGTTGTAATAGAAGAAACTCCTGTTGAGGAGCAAGAAGTTGAAGAAGTACCGGTTGTTGAAGAAAAACCGGTAGAAGAGCCGGTAGTGGAGGAGCCGGTAGTTGAAAAGCCAAAAGGAAAACCTTTCCTATTTAAACTGGTGAGTGGTGAGGAAGAAGTACTGGGAGAAGTTCATGTTCTTGAATCTCCTCGAGCTACCCAATATCAGGCCTTCAAAGGAAATGAGATAGTTTACCTGACGGCACCAAGAAACAGTGAAGGGGCATTCATAGCGTCTGTACAGGCTCCGGGTTTTCGTCCAGTAGAGATCACAGTAGACTACAAAGATCCTGGTATATTTTCTTCAGGAGTTGGCCCTCAGAATGAAATCATTATCCCTATAGAATTAGTTCGCTCTAAACGTGGCGACTACATTGAGTTTAATAACGTGAGATTTTTTGGGAACTCAGCCATCTTTCAACCTGAATCCAAGTTGGAGTTGGATGGGCTTGTTGATTTGCTGAAGGAACAACCTAAGTACAAAATCAAAATACATGGACACTGTAATGGCAAACAGTCCAGAAACGTGGTCACAAAGGGAAATTCCAATCAATTTTTTGAAACCAGTACCTTAAATAACAGGGCTTCGGTTTCAGCCAAAGAGCTTACTCAATACAGGGCTGACCTTGTAAAAGAATATCTTGTAAGTCAGGGAATTGATGCAAAAAGAATTAAAACGAAAGCAGAAGGTGGAAATGTCATGATTTATCCTGAAAGAAGTACCCTTGCAGGCTATAATGATAGAATTGAAATTGAAATAAAAAGGGGCAAATAGCCCCCTTTTTTATTTTCCATTATCGAAACGTTATTTTCAATAATCTCTGATCAGCTCATTGCTTTGAGAATATCATGTTGCGTGATAATATGAACTTTCTCCTTTTCATCTCTTACCAGCAGGGCCTTGTTCGACTTATTAAGCAAGGATGACAAAACGTCTAAAGTACTGTCCATAGCAACAAAAGTCATAGGCAAATCCATTACCTCTCCTACGGGTTTTGAAGTAATGCCCGGATCCTGAATAACCTTTTCAAGCAAGCTTGATGCGGAAATGCTCCCAACAAATTCGTTGTTTTCAACTACGGGTACTTGATCAATTCCTTCCTTACTCATTATGGCAATAGCTTCACCAATTGCAGAGTTTTTAGAAACTGTGAAAAGGCTATCGTGTCCATTTCGCTGTTCAAGGATTTTCTTTGCTGTTGAGTACGTGCGCTCTTCAAGGAAGCCATGATCCTTCATCCAATTGTCATTGTAAACCTTATTAAGATATCGTGTACCATGATCGGGGAGGAGGATTACCATAGTATCTCCCTCTTTGAGGTTTTCTTTGGCATATTCTAAAGCGCCATGTACCGCGGAGCCACTGCTCCAGCCTACAAACAATCCTTCTTCTTTAGAAAGGCGTCTGGCCATAATAGCTCCGTCTTTGTCTGTCACTTTTATAAACTGATCAATGGCATCAAAGTTTACATTTTTTGGCAGGATGTCTTCCCCGAAGCCTTCTGTGAGGTAAGGGTATATTTCGTTGCGGTCAAATTCGCCAGTCTCTTTGTATTTCTTGAAAACCGATCCGTAGGTATCAATTCCAATACTAATTATTGCCGGATCTTGCTCCTTTAGGTATTTGGATGTTCCGCTCATGGAACCACCAGTGCCCACTGTGGCTACATAATGGGTAATTTTTCCCGCAGTTTGAGTCCATATCTCCGGACCTGTGGTTTCATAATGCGCCTTGGCATTAGAGGTGTTGTCGTATTGATTGGGATAAAAAGAATTGGGAATTTCCTTGTTGAGTTTTCTTGCAACCGAATAGTAAGAACGTGGATCATCAGGCTCCACATTGGTGGGGCATACGATCACCTCAGCGCCAACAGCTTTTAGTATATTGATTTTTTCTTGAGACTGTTTATCAGCCATGGTGAAAATACACTTGTAACCTCGAGCAATGGCAGCCAAAGCGAGTCCCATACCAGTATTTCCGCTGGTTCCTTCTATGATGGTTCCCCCGGGTTTTAACAAACCATTTTTTTCTGCGTCCTCTACCATTTTAAGCGCCATGCGATCTTTGGTAGAGTTACCCGGATTGAAGTATTCCACTTTTACTAGGATGGTTCCTTTGATTCCTTTGTTGAGGGTATTTAACCTGACAAGGGGAGTATTCCCTATTGTCTCNNAGCAGCGCCTGCCAGAAGATATAAAACAGCCATTCTTACAGCCACTCCATTTTCTACCTGATCAAGGATTATAGAATGATGGGAATCTGCTGCATCGCTGGTTAATTCTACGCCTCGGTTGATAGGACCGGGGTGCATCAAAACAATTTTTTTCTTCAAGCTATCCAATAGATTTTTGCTAATCCCGTAGTACAATGAATACTCTCTTAGTGAAGGGAAATACTTGATCTGCTGTCTTTCCAGCTGAATGCGCAACACGTTGGCTACATCACACCATTCCAGCGCCTTTTTTACATCGTACTCCACCGTAACACCTAATGTGGAAATGTACTTTGGCAGCAAGGTAGGAGGGCCACATACCATCACTTTGGCACCCATTTTTTGTAAGGCAAAAATGTTGGAAAGGGCAACGCGTGAATGCAAGATGTCCCCTATGATTGCTACTTTTTTGCCACCAAGTGATCCCAATTTTTCATGTATTGAAAAGGCATCAAGCAATGCCTGGGTTGGATGTTCGTGGGTGCCATCTCCAGCGTTAATAATTTTGGCTTTGATGTGCTTGGCCAAAAAGTGAGGGGCACCTACACTGGAGTGCCGCATGACCACCATATCCACTTTCATGGCCAGTACATTGTTGACTGTATCCAATAAAGTTTCTCCTTTTTTTACAGAGCTGTTGGAGGCAGTGAAGTTAATCATGTCGGCAGAAAGCCTTTTTTCAGCCAGTTCAAATGAGAGACGCGTTCGGGTAGAATTTTCAAAGAAAATATTGGCGATGGTCACATCCCTTAGCGAGGGAACCTTTTTAATAGGTCTGTTAATAATTTCTTTAAAATTCGATGCGGTTTCGAAAATGAGTTCAATATCCTTAGCAGTGATGTTTTTGATTCCGAGTAAATGTGGCTGACTAAGTTTCGACATAATGCTAATCATTGTTGATTAACCAAATCTTATTTTGTTTATGACCCTGTGCCTGCATTTCTACCAATACACGCTGGGAAGCTATTGTGTTTACATATTTGCCTACATAATCAGCAGCGATGGGCAGGTCTCTGTTGTATTTTCTGTCTACCAGCACCAGAAGCTCTACTTTGGCTGGTCGGCCAAAGGCGATCATGGCATCCATTGCGGCCCTTACGGTTCTTCCTGTGAAAAGCACATCGTCAATCAAGACAACTTTTTTACCCTCAATCATAAAACTTACCCGGGTTTCGCTGGCCTTGGCGGGTGTATCCCTCCTCCTAAAGTCATCCCGATGGAAGGTAGTATCCAGTAGCCCAAACGGAATTTCAGCTTTTATTAATTTCTTAAGTTTTTGGTGAATAAGTTCAGCAAGGTAAATGCCTCTTGGTTGCAGTCCTAGAATGACAGTTTCTTCAAAACGGTCATGATTTTCAATAAGTTGCTGGCAAAGCCGATTCAGTGTGATATCAAGCAGATCAGAGTCGAGAATAAGTTTCTTCTGCATAGGCCTTGACGCGAAGATACTAAAAATGCTGTGAACCCTTATTTATAGTCGATTTTGTTTATAAAAAAAACTCTACGGCTGGCATTTACTCTGGCTTCTCTGTAATTGCGGATTTGCTGAATGCCATATACATACAGCTTGTTATCATACCAATAATCAAGCTTGCTGGGTTCATAGTCGGAGTCCCTGAGGATGTCTCCATCAAACCTTAACCTTATGTCGTTGGTTGATTTTCCTTCTAATATTTCAGCGTCTTTAATGATTTTGGACCTGATCTGATTGGTGTAGGCATATTGCAGAATGATTTTATCCTGCTGGGTCTGGATTTTAACATATTGATCAAGCGTAGTTGTTTTGACATCATTGATTTCAAAACTATTATCCCAGGTCAATTTTCCATCTTTATCGAATCCGATCACAACCGCATGGGTATACTGGTAGCCAATCAATATTCTTGTTTGAGACATGCCAACGTATGCATATTTGGGATAGAAGGCCTCGCCAAGCATTACGTAATCGTCTCCGACTTTAATTACTTCATGAACGATAAACCGATAGTTAAATTTGGCTTTTTTTCCCTTTATCTTTTTTCTCTGTATCCTTTCCTTTATTCGCTTTTCTCTTGATGCCTTTAGGTAACTAAAAAAATTTTGAAGCTCCCCATAGTCGTAGTACTTGATTTGATACTCTCCTTCAGCATCAATTCTCGCGATAAATATACCCCGGGAGTATTCTTTATATCTTCCATAAACGCCAACTACTGCTTGTTCATCGTCATCGATTTTTATGGACCTTCCGAAAATGAGATTTTTTTTCTCCTCTGGTCGTAATAAAGTGGTCTTAACCAGATCACCTTTGGTATCATAATTTCTAATCCAAAGGCATTTCTTTTTTTCGTAATTGTCGCTACTCACGATTACATCAATGGTTCCATCTTGATATGATTTTACCTGTGTTAATTCTCCGGTCTCATTAAAAAAGCCGGGTAATATTTTAGATTGTTGTGTGGCAAAATTAAAATAGACAATGAATGGCCTATAGTTATAATAGCCACCAATGAGTGCAGCTTCATTGGTGATTACAAATTCTGTTGGTAAAAATGCAATTAGGTTCTTTACCTGGTACACGACATAGGAGCCGTTTGAAATGTCCACAGCGGCAATAATAAAGTCCCCGAATCTATAGTTGCCAGCTTTGAATAAAACAAAAAGGTAATTGTCTTTGACTACCGCATTTACCGTCTTTAGCCCCTTGGCAATATCAAGCTTCTTGCTCCACAATTGTTGAAAAGAGGTATCAACACTAATAATTTCTAGTTTATCCAGTGGAGAACTAAAGAGCCTTCTGTAAATCATAAGGCCGCTCTTGCCCGCAGAGACTACTGAAAAGTCGGAGTTCTCATTATTTGAAATAGCTATTTCTAATCTTTCTCCCTGCTGAACCTGCCCTAGCAACGGGGTGTTAGGCACAAGCTGCGCCATTACAAACAAGTAAAAGAGAATCCTACTCCGAAGCAAATTTGTTGATATAGAATACATACCTCACAGGATCTTCATTTTTTTTGTCAGTATCCTTAATCGATTGATATCCCCAAACAAAAGAGTAATCGTTGTACCAATAGCGGATTCCTGTATCATCCTCAGTTTCATTTCTTACAATGTCTGATGGGTATTTTAGTTTAATACCAACAGTGTCTAGCTCTGGTTCGAGGATTAAGGAACTTGTGCTTACATGAATTTCACTCTCTTTCTTATAAGCGAGATAAACAAGGTTATCTTTTATTACGAAATCTGATATTTGCTCGGTGGCATACCTTTTAATATTCTCATATTTCAAACTGTTATCCCAAATCAATTTACCCTTGCTGTCAAACAGGGTAAGAATAGACTCAATCATCTTGGCAGAGGTATTTTGACTGCTATTGTTAAAAGAATATGGCGAATTGGCATATCTGTTCATGAAAGGGTTGTAGCTATAAGGCGAGTAACCATAACCGTAGTAGGGGTTATTATAAGTGTTCCAGGTATTTCTGTTGGTGGAAGAAGCCGGATCGTACATCTCTGACAAGAAGAAAAATCCTTCTTCGGTTTCTTCGATTCGTATAGGAAGCACATGTGCTTTATAGTCTGGAGCTTTCCCCACTTCCATTCTCTCCTTTGATTTGGATTTTATTTTAGCTATTCGTTTGCTTGGCAGATAATCGAGTGCATGTGTTAAGTTGGCGAAAGGAAAATAATTTATTGATTGATCGGAAAATGGATCAACCAGAACGGAATAAAATCCAAGGGCTTCACGTCCTGTACCTTCAGTATATGTTCCTAGCAAAATCAACTCTTCGCGTTTAAGGCTACTCGAAATACCCGTTAACAGATTGATATCCTTTCCAATTTCGATCTCATCCTCCAGTAATAACCCCCCTGAGGCATCAAATGTTTTTATAACCAGATGGCGTTTATCCAATGTATTTCTTTCAATAAGCAAAGCGTTAAAGGTATTGTTGCTATTGGCCCGGAGATCCAGTAACTCGGTGTCTTTCAGGAAAAATCCCGGTATTACCTTGAGTAATTGCGTGCTGGTTTCATAGAGCATCACAGCGGGCTCACTGGATACATACCCACCAAAAATTGCATTTTCGCCTGCCATGGTAAAGTGGGTAGGCCTGAATAGGAATTCTTGTTTTATTTCAAATTGTTTTATCTCATAACTTCCTATGTGAAGCGTGAGTAGTATGAATTTATTGGAGTCCCTGTCACCCTCCCGGAATAAACCAAAAAGGTATTGACCTGCATACTCATACCCGATCATCATGTAACCGGCCTTTATCTCAACATCAGCTTGCCACCTTTCACCCAATTCCTGATCAAGAAGAATAAATTCCCACAACCGGTTGCCATCCTTGTATTTGTTCTTCTCTCTAATCAGGGCAATGCCATTTTCCTTAAGTGATATGACCATAAACCTATTGTCGGACATTTTCACTTCTTTTTCATATCGCCCTTCCGGGATAAACTGGGCGTATCCCGATTGGGCAATTATCAATATGGATAGCCCCAAAAGAACAATTGCCTTCTTTGAAAGAAACGTAATAGAAGTTACCCCTCTGCTCATTTTATTTTTCCTGACTCATCTTCACGATCATATCAAACTCAGATTCTTTAACAGGTTGAACTGAAAGCCTTGAATTTTTTACTAAAACCATGTTGGCTAGTTTTTTTGTAGCCTTAATTTCAGCAAGTGTTACAGGCTTGCTTAGTTTCTTCACCGGGGCAATTTCTACAACAGCCCAATCTTTGTCAGCAGGATCATCAAAGTGTTCTTTAATAATTTTGGCTATACCCACCACATTTTTCCCTTCATTACTGTGATAAATGAATACGAGATCACCCTTTTGCATCGCTTTTATATTGTTGCGAGCCTGAAAATTCCGAACGCCATCCCATACGGTCTTCTTATCTTTTACAAGGTCATCCCACGAATAGGTTCCGGGTTCTGTTTTCATTAACCAGTAGCTCATAGTTGTTGTTTGTAATAGTGTTTGTGATACATATGTCCGATTTCTAAAATAGCAAATACAATTCGAATTTTTCCTTATATACAGTTCCGTTGTGAAATGTTTTGATAAAATTGCTGAAATTGAAATCAATTTTATTCTATTCAGGCTGAATACTCACCCGGTTTAAGTTAGTTTAGAACCGGGATACTGCATTTAAATGAAAATACTGATAATTCGCTTCTCCTCAATAGGAGACATTGTACTCACTACCCCGGTTATTCGGGTGTTAAAAACTCAACTGGACAATGCGGAAATTCATTATGTAACCAAGTCTCGTTTTGCAGGATTGTTAAAAGAGAATCCTTATGTTGACAAACTGCATTTGCTTGGTGACAGCCTGAATGCGCTAATAACGGAATTAAGAAAGGAGCAATTTGATCAAGTAATAGACCTTCACAATAACCTTCGTACACGCATCATCAAAATGCGATTGGGAGTGAAAGCACACAGCTTTAATAAGTTGAATTGGGAAAAGTGGCTAATGGTAAATTTTAAGATCAATAAACTTCCATCCATCCACATAGTCGATCGGTACCTTCAAACCACAGCGCACCTGGGGATAAAAAATGATTCTCTTGGGCTTGATTATTTTATTCCAGAGTCGGATGAAGTGCCCCTGGAGTGGATTCCGGTCACTCATCAAATGGGTTATGTCACCTACGCCATTGGTGGTCAACACGCTACAAAAAAGCTCCCGGTCAAAAGGATGATTGAATTATGTGATAAAATCAATCGACCTATAATACTATTAGGGGGTAAGGAAGATTTTGCAGAAGGGGAGCAGGTGAGGCTTTTTTTTGAAAGAAATGAAGCAGAAGCTGAGATGGAAGCGGGTCTCACTGATGTACTTAATAAAAGAACCATCATTTATAACGCTTGCGGTAAATACAATCTTAATCAATCAGCAAGTATCGTAAAACGAAGCACTTACGTATTTACCCACGATACTGGTGTGATGCACATAGCAGCTGCATTGAAAAAAGAGGTGTTTAGTATATGGGGTAATACGATACCTTTATTTGGAATGTATCCCTATCGAACAAAGTTTACCATACTTGAAAACAACAAATTGGATTGCCGACCCTGCTCGAAGATTGGATACAAAAAATGCCCCAAGGGGCATTTTAATTGCATGCAAAAAATAATTTTTGACTTTTATCTTCCAGAATAATCAGTAGGCTCTAACCAGTTTGCCCTCCATGTAATTTACATATGCCCGATTGGCTACACGCATACCTCCTTTAGTCGGATAGTCACCAGTAAAGTACCAATCCCCAGAATGATTAGGGATCGCTTTATGTAAGTTTTCGATGGTTTGAAAAGCAACCACCAGCTCTGCCTTCATTCCCTCAGGACGAACGATGTCTGTAATTTTATCAGAAATTTCTTCGTAGGTAAATTGCTCATACAGTCTTTTTACATAATTCTGTGGATCGCTTTCGTTTTCCGACTGCAGACATTGCTCATAAACTTCTCCCAATAGATAATCTTTTCCCTGATCCTTAATCAATTGAATCATAGCGCGGAAGGCCACAAAATCTCCCATACGACTCATGTCAATACCATAACAATCCGGGAATCGAATTTGGGGTGCTGAAGAGACTACTACAATTTTTTTAGGGTTGAGCCTGTCTAGCATCTTGAGAATGCTTTTTTCCAAGGTAGTGCCGCGTACAATCGAGTCGTCAATTACTACCAGGGTATCCTTTCCTTTGGCCACCACTTCATATGTAGTATCGTACACATGGGCCACCATTTCACCGCGATGCAAATCATCGGTGATAAAGGTTCTGAGCTTCGCATCTTTCAACACGATCTTTTCAACGCGCGGACGGAAACCTAGCAACTCCTCATAGGAATCAACTGAAGGTTTCTTGTCGATAAGAATATCTTTTTGTTTGCTGATGAGAAAATCTTCAATTCCCCCCATCATACCTAGGAATGCAGTCTCTGCTGTGTTGGGGATATATGAAAAGATGGTGTTTTTCAGGTCGAAATTAATCGACTTAAGAATCTGCGGCACGAGTAATTTGCCTAATGACTTTCTCTCCTTATAAATTTCCGGGTCCGTGCCTCTGGAAAAATAGATCCGTTCAAAGCTGCAGGATTTTTTCTCCATCTGTTTGATAATGGGGAACTGAGCAAAGTCACCACTCTTGGTAATGATTAGTCCGTGGCCAGGATCTATTTCTTCAATTTGATCGTACTCTATATTGAAGGCAGTTTTTATGGCTGGTTTTTCTGAAGCCACAACTACCACCTCATCATCAGCATAGTAATAGGCGGGTCTTATCCCCGAAGGGTCCCGCACGACAAAAGCCGAACCCGATCCAGTAAGGCCTGCCATCGTGTATCCACCATCAAAATCCTTGCATGCCCTTTTGAGTACCCGCTGAAGGTCGATCTCATTTTCAATGATATCAGAAATTTCAGGATTGGTAAACTTGTCTTTGTATTTTCTAAATAGAGACTGTACCTCCTCATCAAGGAAGTGCCCAATCTTTTCCATCACTGTTACAGTATCTACCTTTTCTTTGGGATGCTGCCCCAGGCCGACCAGGATATCGAATAGCTCATCCACATTGGTCATGTTAAAGTTACCTGCCATCACGAGATTTCGGCTTCTCCAGTTATTCTGACGCAGAAAAGGATGAACGTTTTCTATGCTATTGTGACCGTGAGTGCCATATCTGAGGTGCCCCAGCCACAACTCACCGGTAAATGCCACATTCTCTTTTAGCCATTGTTCATCCTTGAACAGCTCTTCACCCTTGCTTTGTCCCTTTTTATACTTCTTGGCAATCTTTTTAAAAAGATCGGCCACGGGCTGCGGTTTCATGCTTCTATATCGACTAATGTACCTGAAACCTGGTTTTTGATCAATTTTGATGTTGGCAACACCGGCCCCATCCTGCCCCCGATTGTGTTGTTTCTCCATCAAAATGTACATCTTATTCATGGCATAAGACGTACCATACTTGTCAATATAGTACGACAGTGGCTTGCGTAAGCGAATAAGGGCTATACCACATTCGTGAAGGATGGCATCACTCATAGTAGAAAGTTATGTCGCAAAGTTAATTCTATTAATTCAACCCATCAACAATATCGGGTTGTTAGCTAATAGAAGCTAAACCAAAAAGAGGCGAATAAAATTTAAAAAATGACGGATTTTTTAACCTGGGTGCCGGTCTTTAAGCAAAAGCGGGCTCATTAAATTTCGAAACAGTGAAATAGAAGACGCTTCCCTTGCCTGGTTCACTCTCCAGCCATATGCGACCCCCGTTGCGTTCAACAAACTCCTTGCAAAGAATAAGGCCCAGGCCAGTGCCCTTTTCGTTGGCTGTACCCCGGGTACTGTATCCGGATGTTTTTTCGAACAGAATCTTTTGCACTTCTTCACTTATGCCAACTCCATTGTCTTTTACCCATACTGTCAATTGGTCATTATTGGTTTCTACTCCAATTTTAATTTCACCGCCATGGTCAGTAAATTTTATACCATTGAGTATTAAATTTCTAAATATGAGGTTAATCATATTTAGGTCGGCATAGGCATAAGTACCAGGTTGAATTTCGTTGGTCAGCTTTATGTCTTTTAGATGCAGTGAACTGAGCAATTCGAAATTGTCATCCACCATAGCCCTTAGATCCACTTTAACAGACTGAATCCTAAGCTTGTCCATCTGAAGAAGTGTCCAATCAAGCAGGTTGTTAATTAAGTTCTTTGTGTGGTTGAATTGTAACTGTAGTTCCTGGGTAAGTTTAGGCAGCTCATCCGGTGAGATTTGTTTCTTGGCCATTAAATCCAGAATACCGGATAATGCATTGATGGGTGATCTTAGGTCATGAGAAATAACAGAAAAGAATTTATCCTTTACCTGATTGAGTTGTTCTAACTCTAAACTCCTTTTCTTGATTTCATTCTGGTGTTCAATCAGTAGTTTGTTGATTCTTATTCTGCGCTGACCGCTTCTATACACAGTAAAAAGTAAAATAACAGAAAGCGCTACCACCACAACAAGAATATTTTTCAAGAAGGATTGGCGATTAAGTTCACTGGCTTGTTTGGCCTGGTTTTCATTGAGAGCCGCTATTTGTAAATCTTTGCTTTCAGTTTGTAATCGCAGTTGATCCTGAAATATTTTTTGGACCATGTCCTGACTGAACAAACTGTCTTGAAGTACCTTGGCCTGCTTTGTATAGGTCAATGCGCTCTTATAGTCCGCTCGTTCTTCATACAAGGTAGACAACGCACGATAGCACTCAATTTCTAATGTTCTCGCATTAATTCGCTTAGCAATATTTAAAGCTTCAAGGATAAGATTTAATGCATCATTGAAATTCTTTTGTCTGAGGTTAACTCTCCCCTTACCCAGTATTGATTCAGCAAGACCATACTCATTTTGAGTTTTAGAATGAAGAAACTCAACAGTATCGTAGTAGCTATTAGCTATGTCATAGTCTCCTTTACGAAAATAAAGTCTAGCTATTCTCGAAACTATTTCAGGTTCAAGAATATCGATATCGCGTTGGCGTGTTACTTCAAGCGATTTCATTAGTGCCTCCTCTGCTTCCTTGTACTTATTGCTTCTTAAGTAGATATCGCCAATTTCCAGATAGGTGTAAGCCAGACCATCCAAATCACCCACCCGTTCGCTTATGGTTTGAGCTAGTTTTATATGATCAAGAGCGATATCATATTGACCCATTTCTTTGAATACCGTGCCAACGTTATGTATGGCTATGGCCGTTTGCAAAGAATCATTGATGGCACGTGAGATTCTGAAGGACTGCGTGAAGTAGTAGTAGGCCTCATCATATTCCCCTAGGCTAACATACTCGTTGCCCAGATAATTATATGCATTTGCAATAAGCACGCTGTCTTGCGATGCCATCGCCAGTGGAAGTCTAGCTTTATCAAACTTTAGCGCTGTCAGGAAATCGCCTCTAATGGATGCTAGATAACTTTGTTGTTTATAAGCCTTTTCCTTTGCCCAACTCAAATTCAGTTGTTCTGCCAGACTGGTTGCTTCCTCTGCACGTAATTTGGCGGTGGCGAAATCTTCAAATTGGTATTCTTTTGATAGTTCAATCAGAAGGATAATACGGGTTGAGTCATTCTTTGCATTGGCCAAAGCTTTATTAAGTGAGTCAGCAGGCGAAGTACTATTATTTTGCGCCTTTATAATACCCAACGAGAGAAATAATAGCGCTATAGAAAAGGCGAAAGCCTTCCTGCATGTTATCATTTCACTTTTACTTGTCACTTTGTTCATATTTTCTGTCTATTAACAATATAGACCAAAATGCAGTTTAATCTAATTATTCGATCTATAAATGTTTTATCCGATCAGTAGAGCATTATTTCATTTCGACCAAAAAGGTAACCCGTTTTCAAAGCTTAACAAGCTAATAAATTTGGTTAATAAAGACCTTAATTTAAAACTTAAAATAAGGCATTATGTTGCCTGTAAAATCTTGAATATCACCTTAAACAATACATGGATAAGATATTAATATATCAATTCCATAGCCTGTGCTGTTCTAAATGTACCACCTCACCAAAGAACAGGCGTGTAGAGGCTTCGAAAGAAGGGGTGTAGTCTGAAACGAAAAAGCGTTTGGTTGATTCAGGTTGCTCATTAATCAAACTATTTGTTTCAAGATGTGTTTTGAGGGCTTGAGCCACCACCTCAGAAGAGTCCAGAATACTAATTTTGCCGTTATAGAATTGATTGATTTCTTTCTTTATTAATGGGTAGTGAGTACATGCTAGAATAAGCGCATCAATATCAAGAAGTTCGCTGTCTGACAGGTATTGGCCAATAATCTCATGACTGATTTGATTGTTAAAGAATCCTTCTTCAATCATTGGTGCCAACAATGGGGTAGCCAATGATTTTAATTGTACATTATTTTGCGTTTCCTTTATTCTGTCCGTGTAAACGCCAGACATAACCGTGCGTTTCGTTCCGATCAAACCGATCTGCTTATCCTTGAAATGCTTTGTTACGTAGGCTACCATTGGATCAATTACATTAATAATGTGTGCGTCCATCCTTACATACTCTTTAAGTAATTCGTAGGCGGCCGAACTGGCCGAATTGCAGGCAATAACAATCACTTTACACCCCTTTTTCAAAAGCACATCGGCAATCTTTACAGAGTAAGCCTGTATGGCTGCCTCCGACTTATCGCCATAGGGAAGATGTGCTGTGTCACCAAAGTAGATCATGTCTTCTTTTGGCAACAGTTGGGCGATGGCTTGGGCTACAGTAAGTCCTCCTATACCGCTATCAAAGATGCCAATTGGTCGGTGCGCATTATTCATGGTCTCAAAAATAGTCGCTGTAAACTGGAATTTGTATAATTGTGATCTGAACCATTAAAATAAATACCATGGCATTCAATCTTCTACAAGGAAAAAGGGGAATCATATTCGGTGCATTGGATGAAAACTCAATTGCATGGAAGACAGCGCTTAAGATAAAAGAGGAAGGTGGCACTTTTACGCTTACCAATGCCCCAATTGCGATGCGAATGGGCAAGATCAACGAATTGGCGAAGGCTTGCAATGCGGAAGTCATTCCGGCTGATGCCACTTCAGAGGAGGATCTCAATAACTTGTTTGTTAAGTCGATGGAGCTGTTGGGGGGAAAGATTGATTTTGTACTTCACTCTATTGGGATGAGTCCTAACGTGAGGAAAAACAGATCTTATGGAGATCTGAATTATGAATGGTATTTAAAGACGTTGGACATATCAGGTATTTCATTCCATAAAGTATTGCAGACGGCTGAAAAAACTGATGCCATGAACGAGTGGGGGTCGGTATTGGCACTTACCTACATTGCTGCGCAGCGTACTTACCCTGATTACTCAGACATGGCCCAGGCCAAATCAGTACTGGAATCCATTGCAAGGAGCTATGGATATCGCTTCGCAAAGTTGAAGAAAGTGAGGGTAAACACAATCTCTCAGTCTCCCACCAAGACCACAGCAGGGGCAGGTATTTCAGGGTTTGATGTTTTTTATGATTACGCTCAAATGATGTCTCCATTAGGGAATGCATCGGCTGAGGATTGTGCCAACTACATTGTTGCCATGTTTTCGGATTTTACCAGAATGGTCACCATGCAGAATCTAATGCACGATGGCGGGTTTTCTTCATCCGGAATTACAGAAGAATTAATAGAAAGGCTTTCAAAGTAGCAGAAGTTTGACAGCAGTTGTGATTGCCGACTGCAAATGATCATACTACCATTAACCTTTTATGGTTGCATTTCCGCATTGTAAAATAAATCTGGGGCTTCGGATAGTTAACAAGCGTGAAGATGGATTTCATAACATTGAAACCTGCTTCTATCCAATACCTTGGTGTGATGTGCTGGAGGTGATTCCTTCTTCTACTTTCTCGTTTAATAGCACAGGAATCTCAATTCCAGGAGATAAGGAAAACAACCTTTGCGTAAAAGCTTATAATGCAATGAAGAAAAAATTTGATTTGCCCCCGGTGGCGATTCATCTTCATAAAGTGGTGCCCATGGGTGCGGGATTGGGTGGAGGCTCTTCCGATGCAGCATTTACGCTTAAAATTTTAAATGAATTATTTTCACTCAATCTATCGGCTCAGGAGCTGACTTTGGAAGCGACCAAATTGGGTAGTGACTGTTCATTTTTTTTATTCCAAAGTGCAATGATGGGTACAGGGCGTGGTGATGAATTGAGCCCAATGAATATTTCATTGGCAGGAAAATTTGGAGTCATAATAAAGCCAGAAGTCCATGTATCAACGGCAGAGGCCTATAAAAATATTAAGCCAGGAATTTCTGATATTTCAATTAAGGAGATATTGGAAACTTCAGAAGTGAAAGATTGGAAAATGCTGCTTTTCAATGACTTCGAAGCAAGCGTATTCGGGCGGTATCCTTCAATAAAAAAGGCAAAGGAAAGTTTGTACGAAGCGGGAGCCCTGTACGCCAGCATGAGTGGATCAGGATCATCAGTTTTTGGTTTGTTCAGCGCTCCTGTTGATCTGAAGAAAAGATTTGAAGGACTGGTTTATTGGTCCGGCAACTTATGAGTTCGATATAACTTCGCCTGCAAAAAAGGGTAGCTAAGTACTGCGCATAGAATAAGTGCGGTGCCTACATAAAAACTCGGCTGCATTTTTTCACTTTCTCCAAAAATCAAAACAGCCATGATGATGCCATATAGTGGCTCTAGGTTCAAAGACAGCTGCACAAAAAAGACAGAAAGTCTTCTCAATAATTCTATAGCAGCGGAATAAGCGTAGACTGAACACACCAAAGAAAGAACTGCTATATAAAACCAGTCCATAGCAGTGGGGACTAGTTGCAGTTCATGATTAGTTGCCCATGTATTTTTGTAGATAGGAAGAAAGGCAGCAGTGCATACAAATGCGCCTAACATTTCAAGCAATGAAATGGTATATGGGTGTACACGTTGAACAAATCTCGCATTGAAGACAGAGAACAAAGCAATGGTAAACCCGGACGCAATCCCAAGTGCCAACCCCATGGGAAATCTGAAATCAAAACTAAAAATCACGTAAAGCCCGAGTACGACTACCAGACCCAGGATAACTTCAAACCCCTTGATGTTTTTTCTGCCCAGCAGTGGTTCAAGAAATGCTGTCCACAACGATCCGGTTGCAAAACCCACCAGGCTAACAGATGCATTGGATACTTTAGCGGAAGCGAAAAAAGCAATCCAGTGAATGCCTACTATAAAGCCGGTTAAGAAAATTTTAAACAGATCGCTGCGTGAAACTTTGAAAGATATTTTGGAAAAAAGCATCAATGCCGCTAGTCCAATAGCCGCCAGTAACGTTCGATACAGTACCATTTCCACTGCTGGGATCGAAATAAGCAAACCCAGAATGGCTGTAAATCCCCACAGGAAGACCACGAAGTGCAGCTTGAAATAGTCTGCCGTTGAGGCGATCACTTGTACAGGTATTTATACATGCCAAGGGAAATTATAGTGAATACAATATTCGGAATCCAGGCAGCTAATAGTGGAGAGAGAGAACCGGCTTCAGCAAAAGTTCTCGACATCATGAAGAATAAAATAAAAATGAAAGACAATAAAAATCCCAGGGCAATCTGAAAACCTGTTCCTCCACGACTTTTACGAGACGAAACGATGACACCCATGAACACAAGTACGAAGATGGTGAATGGAGAGGAAAATCGAATTTGCCTTTCAACTTCAAATGCTTCTACACCGCTTGCTCCTCGAAATCTCATTTTTTGAATGTGTTCAGATAATTCGTTAATGGTCATACCATCAAATTTTCTGTCTTCATTCTCAAAATCGGCCGGTGTTATTGCCAGCGCTGTGTCCAGCCGTTCACCAATTCTGCCAGAACCCTGAATGGGCTTGTAACCAACACTAAAAATTGAATCGACCGGTTTTCTTTTCCAAAAGCGAAGTGACCATTTTCCCAGAGTTGAATCCCACGTGATGTTGTCAGCTGTTAGTTTATCCACCAGACGGTTGTTTTCAAATCGCTCCAATGAGAATTGATAGCCTGTATTTGTATTTACATTATAGTTACTCAAATAGAAGTATACGTTGGGTTCGATCTGCATGTGAACGTTTCGCTGATCGAAATAGTAAGCTTTGTTTAGGTACTGAATCTCAAAGGCTAGTCTGGATCGATTAGATTGAGGGATAACCCAACCATTTAAAACAAAATTAAAAATGGCAATAATAAGTGATGCCAGGAAATACGGAAGTAGTAATCTTTTGAAGCTCACTCCACTGCTAAGTATGGCAATGATCTCAGTTCTGGCAGCCAATTGGGATGTAACAAATACAACCGCTATAAAAACCATGATGGGACTTACTAGTCCAATTATCCAAGGGATGAAGTCTTTGTAGTAGCCAAGAATCGTACTGGCGTCAAGGTTGTTGCGGGCAAATTTGTCCATCTTTTCAGCCAGATCGATGATGGCAACGATGGCAACAATGATCAACACCACAAAAAGAAATGTGTAAAGTACTTTTTTGATGATGTATTTATCAATGATTTTCATTCGCCTGATTCCTGTCTCAAAGTCGCTGAGAAACTTTTTTAACCATTTGTGTTTTCCAATTCAGAAAATCACCTGCTATAATTCGCTCTCTGGCAGTTTTTACTAACCAAAGATAGAAGGTGAGGTTGTGAATTGAAGCAATTTGCGCGCCTAAAATCTCTTTATTAATGATGAGGTGTCGCAAGTAGGCCTTACTGTACGCTGTACTCACATACCCACCTAGAGCTGAGTCAATAGCACTGAGATCATCTTTCCACTTTTCATTCCTGATATTGATAATTCCTTCACTCGTAAATAGCATACCATTGCGAGCATTACGAGTGGGCATTACACAATCAAACATATCAATTCCCAGGGCAATGCACTCCAGTATATTTTCTGGTGTACCCACACCCATTAAGTACCTGGGCTTATCTTTTGGAAGGATGTGGCAAACTTGTTCAGTACAGGCGTACATCAAATCGTGAGGTTCTCCTACAGACAGCCCTCCAATGGCATTACCTGGTAAATTCTGATTGGCTACAAACTCAGCCGATTGCTGCCTTAAATCCTGGTACGTACTTCCCTGGATAATGGGAAATAATGCCTGGCTATAACCATATTTTGGTTCCGTGGTTTTAATACGATCAGCGCATCGGGTGAGCCATCGATGCGTAAGCTCCATGGATCTTTTGGCATAATTGTAATCGCAGGGATAGGGAGTACATTCATCAAAGGCCATAATGATGTCAGCCCCTATGTTCCTTTGAATGTCCATGGCAGATTCAGGCGAAAAGAAATGCCTGGAACCATCGATGTGTGACTTAAAGGTAACACCCTCTTCATTGATTTTTCTGTTTTCTGACAGCGAGTACACCTGATAGCCGCCACTATCAGTAAGGATTGGTCTTTTCCATCCATTAAAATGATGCAGACCACCTGCCTTTTCCAGTAATTCAATTCCGGGTCTTAAAAAAAGATGATAAGTGTTGCCTAGAATGATTTTCGCATCAATATCAGTTTCGAGTTCGCGCTGATGCACCGCCTTTACAGACCCTGCGGTACCTACAGGCATAAAAATAGGAGTGGGTATTTCACCGTGGTCGGTTTTGATTGTACCTGCCCTGGCTTTGGTATTACTATCGGTATGATGAAGATGGAATTCCATGGAATGTTGCGAAGGTGCAAAAATAGTTATTTAGAAAGAACATCTTCAGTACGGTGCTTTTTAAGGTCAACTAGTATTTACTAACTTTCCCATCGAAATAGAGATTTATGAAGTACGAAAAGATTGGTAGTGAGTTATTCAAGACGAATAGAAAGCGTTTGGTGAAAGAATTGCCAAAAGGTGCCATTGCGGTTTTCAACGCCAACGATATTATGCCGACCAATGCGGATGGAAATTTACCCTTCAGGCAGAACAATGACTTATTCTATTTAACTGGAATTCAGCAGGAAGAAAGTTGTTTGGTAATTTGTCCTGATTTTCCTGATAAGAGCTTAAGAGAAGTATTGTTTTTGAGAGAGCCCAGTGAGATGCTGGAAAAATGGGAAGGACATAAACTCACCAAAGAGGAAGCCAAAGACATTTCGGGAGTAACAACAGTGAGATGGAATGGTGACTTCAACAAAGTGTTTCATCACATGATGGTGATGGGTGGAGTATCTTCTGTTTTTCTCAATACCAATGAGCATTATAGGTCAAGTGTAGTAGTAGAAACCAGGGATGCCCGGTTTATTAATTGGTGTAAGGCTACCTATCCACTTCATCGCTATGAGCGTGTAGCACCAATTATGGCCCACTTACGTTCTGTAAAGCAGAAAAGAGAAATTGAATTGATGCAGGACGCCTGCAACATTACAGAGAAGGGTTTTAGAAGGGTGCTCGGATTTGTGAAGCCAGGTGTAATGGAGTATGAAATTGAAGCTGAATACCTGCATGAGTTTGTTCGAAATCGTTCACGTGGTTTTGCCTATGACCCGATAATTGCATCTGGTGCCAACAATTGTGTGTTGCATTATGTGGAGAATAACAAGCAGTGTAAGGCCGGAGATTTAATTCTTCTCGATGTGGCTGCTGAGTATGCCAATTACAGCTCGGATCTAACACGGACTATTCCAGTAAGCGGAAAATTCACCAAACGACAAAAGGAAGTTTACAATTCCGTTTTGCGGGTGATGAGAGCGGCATACAAGCTGCTGAGCCCGTACACCAACTTTTTCGCCTATCAAAAAGAGGTAGAGAAAGTGATGCAAGAGGAACTTCTCAAGTTGAAGTTGATTTCAAAAGCTGATATTCAAAAACAAACAGGAGAGGGTCCAGCCTTCAGGAAATATTTTTATCATGGTACTTCGCACATGATAGGCCTTGATGTACACGATGTAGGTGACATGCACAGTAACATGGCGTTAGGTTCTGTTTGGACAGTTGAGCCCGGAATTTATATTCAGGAAGAAGGATTCGGGATTAGACTTGAGAACAATGTGGTCATTCAGAAAAAAGGAGTGCTGGATTTGATGAAAAATATCCCTATTGAGGCCGAGGAAATAGAAGACTTGATGAACCGATAAAATGAAAAAAGGTCTAGCCCTCTGTTTACTAGTGATTTTTATGGGTGCTGTTAATGCGCACGAGTTTTGGTTATTGCCCAAAAAATTTAACTATGAGGTAGGTGAGAAAATGATCCTCGATTTTATGGTAGGCGAGGGATTCGAAGGTAGCTACTGGGACATGAGCAAACATAAAGCAGAAAAAATATATCTGCATAACAGACTTACTTCGGTGAATTTGACAAGTAGCGTAAAAACAACAAAAGGCAATAACCTAGAATACGCTTTCAACAATGTGGGCACTCAAATGATTGCGATGGAAAGTGATGCGGCTTTTATAGAGCAAAATCCAGATGAGTTTGATGCTTACCTGATTGAAGATGGGCTGGAATACATTAGAGAGGAAAGGCAAAAAAGAGGAGAACAAAATAAAAACGCCAGAGAATTGTATACGAGGTATGCCAAACTTTTGGTACAAGTAGGTGACAAAACGGATGACACGTACAAGAAATCTGCTTCGTTGAAGCTTGAAATCATCCCGCTTCAAAATCCTTATGACCTTAAATCCGGAGATTATATGGATTGTAAGGTATTATACAGAGGCAATCCTCAGCCTCATGCGTTGGTAAAAGTATGGAGTCATGTGGGCAACCGAATCTTCCTTCAAAACATTTATACCGAATCAGATGGAAACATTCGCTTTCCTATCAGTAACACGGGCTCATGGATGGTGAGCAGTGTAAAAATGGTACGTTCCAATTCGCCTAAGGCAGAATGGGAAAGCCTATGGACGAGTTTAGTTTTTGAAATTGAATAATAGATACTATGAGCAACACACCAATATCATCAGACAAAGCACCCGAACCGGTAGGGCTTTATCCTCACGCCAGAAAAGTGGGCAATCTGCTTTTTCTCTCGGGCGTAGGCCCCAGGAAAAGAGGAGCTAAGGAGATTCCGGGGGTTACACTCGATGAAAACAAAAAAATAATTTCTTACAGCATTGAGGAGCAATGTCATTCAGTGTTTCAGAACGTGCGTTATATTTTAGAGGCAGCTGGTTCGAAGTGGGAAAACTTAGTAGACGTAACTGTATTTCTCACCAACATCAAAGATGACTTTGCAACTTATAATAAAATTTATGCAGAGTATTTTAAAGATAATCAGCCGTGCAGGACAACCGTAGAAATTACTGCCTTACCTACACCTATTGCAATAGAACTGAAATGCATTGCTACTGTGGAGTAATTACACAGAAAAACTTTCACCGCAACCACAGGTTCGTGAGGCGTTGGGATTTACAAATTGAAATCCTTTACCGTTGAGGCCATCAGAAAAGTCTAATGTCGTGCCTAGCAGATAAAGAAGACTTTTTTTGTCTACCAGTATTTTTACACCCTTGTCTTCAAATACCTGGTCAGCAGGATTTATTTTGTCGTCAAAATCAAGGTCGTACATAAGGCCGGAGCATCCGCCACCCTTTACAGACACCCGCACATTGTGGTTGGATGTTCTTCCTTCTTCCTTGAGAAGCTCGCTAATTCTGTTCTTTGCTTTATCAGTTACGCTTATCATGGTGTTATGAAACAGGATTGAGTACTACACTAAAAACGGTAATGGTATTGCGGTCGCGACCGTAATACAATTTTTCTAATGCATTGAAAATATTGCTGGCTCTGAAATACGAGGTGTGTAACTCATGTTCACCACCACCAGCTACCCATTGGATGGTATACGAATTCTCTTTCTCCTTGAAGTTTTGAACGTACGTCCACATTTTTTTCAAGGCATCCACCTTATCAGAGCCGGTTTCTGAATGAAACAGAAATGATTGGTTGTGGCGTGGATTCAGGGTGATCAAATCCAATTTTGATTTGCCATCCAATACGCTGTATTCAAAAATCAAATCGCTGGTGCGCAATCCCAGATAATCTTTTATTTGCTGTTGTATTCGGGCTGCTTCAACGTGAATATCACTGGAAATCTCTGGCATTGTAATTCTTTAATTCAATTGCAAAACTCTGGGAAACACTTAAAAGTTTCTGAAATTCACACAAAATTAAGCAATTCCGATAAATTAAGCCCATGGACAAAATTGAACACATTGGTATAGCTGTCAAGAATCTGGAGGAATCAAACCAGTTATTCACAAAACTCTTGGGAAAAGGACCCTATAAAATCGAAGAAGTAGCTTCAGAAGGGGTGCGCACCTCTTTTTTTGAAGTGGGGGGTGTAAAAATAGAATTATTAGAGGCCACCTCAGATGACTCACCTATAGCTAAATTTATCGAGAAGAAGGGTGAGGGAGTTCATCACTTGGCTTTTGCAGTGGAAAACGCAAAAACGAGTATTGAAACGCACAAAAAAAATGGGTTTACGATGATTAATCAAGAACCAAAGGAAGGTGCCGACAACAAAATGATAGCCTTTTTGCACCCTAAATCAACCAATGGGGTTTTGGTGGAACTGTGCCAGGAAAAAAAATGATTTATCGCTTGTGCTCCTGCCCAAACTGGATGCGATTATAATGTTTCAATTTTTTCTTCCCCTCTGAGGTTTCATAATATGGTTTAGGGCTGGCGCATGCGCCTATAATCAGAGCTACCAATAATAATCCAACTAGCTTCTTCATATCATGCAGATTTGATCGTAGATACCGAACAAAAGCATAATTCACATCAAAGAGCAGATAAGTCTTATTTTTGTGGGATAAAGCGACCTGTAAATCGATAAATGGAGGTTACAAATGACAGAAAAAAGATCAGAAATTAGCCAATTGGGCGAATTTGGGCTTATTGAAAGGATTAAAGGTAATGTCCAGTTAGGTAATAAAACTTCCCTTTTCGGAATTGGTGATGATGCTGCGGTAATAGGGGCGGGTGACGAGTCAATTTTACTATGTACCGATATGCTTACAGAAGGGGTACACTTTGATCTTTCCTACACACCTCTTCAACATCTAGGATATAAAGCTGTAGTGGTAAATGTATCAGACATTGCCGCCATGAATGGAAGGCCTGAACAGATTGTAGTAAGCCTTGGATTAAGCAATCGTTTTTCAGTGGAAGCGGTGGACATGCTTTATGAGGGCATTCGAGCCGCTTGTAAAAATTATAATGTTGATCTGGTCGGTGGAGACACTACCTCATCCGCATCAGGATTAGTAATTTCTATTGCCGCTTTAGGGAGAGTAAATAAAAATAAGGTAACGTACCGCAGTGGCGCCAAAGTAAATGATATCGTATGCGTAACAGGAGATTTGGGAGGGGCCTACATCGGATTACAAATTTTAGAGCGCAACAAACAGGAGTTTTTAGCCAACCCTGAAATGAAGCCACAGTTAGAAAACTTTGAATACATGGTGGGGCGCCAACTTAAGCCTGAAGCCAGAATGGATATTATATTTGAATTGGCTGAACTAGGAATTCAACCAACAGCCATGATTGATATTTCTGATGGATTGGCATCGGAACTATTGCACATAAGCAAAAATTCGGGTGTGGGTATTAAAATTTTTGAAGATAAAATCCCTATCGATTCAAAAGTATACGAGACGGCAGCCATTGAATTGAATATTGATCCTGTTACCTGTGCACTCAATGGAGGTGAAGATTATGAATTGCTCTTTACCATTAATCAATCAGATTTCGAAAAAATAAAGAACCATCAGGATATTCATTTTATCGGCCATGTACATGATAATGCAAGGCAAAACCTGTTGATTACTAAACAAGGAACCCCAATACCTATTCAGGCTCAGGGTTGGAATCATTTTAGAGAAACTTAATCTATTGGATAGGGAATATAAACAAACTTGGTGAAGTCGCGGTCTACTACAAATAAGCAGCAAAATTCATCCGGATCTTTGTAGGATGATTTGAATGCTTCTGCTTTTTCTTCAGCCACCAGCTCCCTCTCTATAAACTCACCCAAAAAAGAAGCATAGTAGTTCCAATCCAAATCCATTTCATTTCTACCTAAAAGCAATTGTCCTATGGAAATTGAATCTTTTGAAATTGCGAAAATGGGGTAATCAAACCCAGCTTTCTTAATTTGATAGGCGGATTCTTTTAATGTGTCGGATACCTTGATGAAATCACGGGAAATTGTGCCCAGGTATTTTCCGTCAAGTTCTGGATCGTTTACCATATGAATGAGAATAATAACAAAATTAGAAAAGATATAACGTTGTGCGAATGTCAGGAAAGATAAGGAGCCCTAATAGGCTTTAATCCAATCATTTGAAAATGTTTTTAGTGACGGAAAAAAATCCAGGAATTCGTTTTCAAAAAGAGTGTAGTGTTTGGATAAATCCTCTATGGCCTCATCCATTTTAGAATCAAAAGATGTACGCCTCGACATTCCAGTGAGAGCTCGATGGATGCCATCTTTTTGGGCGTAGTTAACAAACCAATTGCCTTTTATCATATAAGGCATCATGTATAAAACTTCTTTTGGAAGGATAGATTCGTTCTCCTTTAATAACGCATAAAATTGAGAGGCAAAACTTTGCAAAGAAATATCGTGAAAATCGTTCCAGTTTTTGGCTAAAAAATGATCATAATACATATCCACAATCACCCCTGAGTAGTGACGATATTTAGGTCTAAGGCGAACCTTGCTGTTGAGCACAACTTCATGCTGGTCGGTGAATTCATCAATTGCCCGATGCAATTCTATACCTTTTACGATATCAGCATTGTATCGGTCATTCAGATTACGTCCCTTTACAAAATCGCCAATAAAATTACCGATCATCAACTGAGGGTCGTTGCCTGAAAGATACACATGGGCCAGAAAATTCATTCGTTGTAAGGTAATTGATAAAGTTTATTTTTATTAAAGAAGTTTTTGATCATTTTTGATAGTAAAGCAATTCATACTAAAACGGATCCACCATGTCGGCACTTTCCCAACTTAAGTTATTGGTTAACCTTGCTCTGATAGACGATGAAGTAGCCGAGCGGGAAAAGAATTATATTACCAATATCGGCCTGGCCAATGGACTGTCGGAACAAGATGTGGAATACCTATTTAATCAAAAACACGATATAATCGTTCCTGATGGTCTTACAGACGATCAAAAATTTGATTATGTATTCAGCCTGGTTCAACTCATGAAGATTGACGAACGATTGTACCAGGAAGAGATTAAATACTGTTCGCGCGTAGCCGCCAAACTGGGTTATAAACAAGAGGTGATGTTTGAATTGATGCTGAAAGTAAGTGCTACTATGAAGAAAGCGGAGATCGAAGCTTTGCGGCAGTTGATTGCCACCTTTTTAGTAAAATAGCCGAATACCCACCTGTCCAAAATATCCAAAAATCCCGCTTCCCGATAGCAGGTAAAATATCTACCTTTGCCGCCTGTTCTGCCAAAAGCAGACTGCCTGCAGTGAGGCCTGTTATTTGCGCCTTGGTGGGTTTTAAACAAAGCACTGAATGACGGGAATGGACCAAATTCGTAATTTCTGCATAATAGCACATATTGACCATGGCAAAAGCACCCTGGCTGACCGACTTTTGGAAGCTACAGGCACGCTTACCCAGCGAGAAATGCAAGCACAGGTGCTGGATAGCATGGATCTGGAGCGTGAAAAAGGGATCACCATAAAATCTCATGCCATTCAAATGAGCTATACGCTGGATGGCAAGGATTACATCCTTAACCTTATTGACACACCGGGTCACGTAGATTTCTCGTATGAAGTCTCTCGCTCCATTGCCGCTTGTGAGGGAGCATTGCTGATTGTGGATGCGGCTCAGGGTATAGAAGCACAAACCATTTCCAATCTTTATCTCGCCCTTGAGCATAATTTGGAGATCATTCCTGTGCTTAACAAAATAGATCTTCCGGCTGCACGCCCTGAGGAGGTAACTGATGAAATTGTAGAATTAATTGGCTGCGACCCCAGCACGGTGCTACATGCAAGTGCCAAACAAGGTGTAGGAATTACGGAAATCCTGGAAGCCATCGTAAAAAGAGTACCTCCCCCAAAAGGAGATCCAGCTGCTCCGTTGCAAGCCATGATCTTTGATTCGGTGTTCAATTCATTTCGCGGTGTAGAAGTTTATTACAGGGTGTTTAATGGCACCATGAAGCAGAAGGACCTTATCAAATTTGTGAATACCGCACGGACTTATAATGCGGATGAAATTGGTGTGCTTAAACTGCTAAAGCAGCCAAAAAAAGAAATAAGTGCCGGCAACGTAGGTTATCTGATATCAGGAATTAAAGAAGCGAAAGAAGTAAAGGTGGGAGATACCATTACTCATGCCCACAGACCAGGCGAATCTATCAAAGGTTTTGAAAATGTGAAACCGATGGTGTTTGCGGGTATTTATCCTGTAGAGACCAGTGAATTTGAAGAACTGAGAGCCTCCATGGAAAAACTTCAACTCAATGATGCGTCATTGGTGTGGGAGCCGGAAACCTCAGCGGCACTTGGATTTGGATTTAGATGCGGATTCCTTGGCATGCTGCACCTTGAAATCATTCAAGAGAGGTTAGAGCGTGAATTTGGAATGACCGTGATTACTACTGTTCCATCTGTTCAGTTCAAAGCAAAGTTGACAAGTGGAAAAGAGATCAATATCAATGCGCCTTCCGAGATGCCTGATCCCACACGTCTTGATTACATAGAAGAGCCATACATCATGGCGCAAATTATAACTAAGGCAGACTACATTGGTCCAATCATGGAATTGTGTATCGACAAAAGAGGGCAGGTGAAGAACCAGGTGTATTTGTCATCGGATCGTGTTGAGCTCTCGTTCGAAATGCCATTATCGGAAATTGTATTTGACTTCTTCGATAAGCTGAAAACCATTTCGAAAGGGTATGCCTCATTGGATTATCACCTGATTGGATTTCGGGAATCAGATATGGTGAAGCTGGATGTCATGCTGAATGGTGATAAAGTGGATGCTTTGTCTGCAATAGTACATCGCAACAAATCTTATCAATGGGGTAAAAAACTCTGTGAGAAATTAAAGGAGTTAATTCCTCGCCAGATGTTTGAGATTGCTATCCAGGCATCGATTGGCCAGAAAATCGTGGCGAGAGAGACAGTGAGTGCCATACGCAAAAACGTGTTGGCGAAATGTTATGGTGGTGATATATCACGAAAGCGCAAGTTGTTGGAAAAGCAGAAAAAAGGTAAAAAGAGAATGCGCCAGATAGGGAACGTGGAGATACCGCAGGAAGCTTTTATGGCTGTGTTGAAAATTGATTAGGTGAGCAATATATTTTGACGAACGACTTAAAGTTTGTTAGATTAATAAATATTTACCCAGGTGTTTTTTTAAATTTTAGCTCATGGTAGACACAAATAAATTTACACTTATTGATGGCCGCAAGGTGGCTTCTGATATTAAGAAGGAGATTGCAGACCGTGTAAGCGAATTAAAAAAACAAAACAAAAAACTTCCACATCTGGCAATTATTCTGGTTGGTGATGATGGTGCCAGTACGACCTACGTAGACGGAAAAGTAAAAGCTTGCAAAGAAGTGGGATTTCACTATTCTCTGCTTCGCTTTGCCGACACCATTTCAGAAGAGCGCTTGTTGAAACACATCGACCAAATCAACAACGATGAAGATATTGATGGCTTTATCGTGCAACTTCCTTTACCTGCCCGTATTTCTGTTGAAAAAGTGACTGAAAAGATACTGCCCGAAAAGGATGTGGATGGATTTACCAATGAAAATTTTGGAAGCATTACTTCAGCAGATCCTCATATTTTTCCCGCTACTCCGTTTGGTGTTATGGAGCTTCTTAGAAGATACGATGTCGAAACCAAGGGAAAGCATTGTGTAGTGGTAGGAGCAAGTAGATTAGTGGGAGCCCCGCTTAGTATGATGTTGGCCGAGCAAGGACGGGCTACTGTAACTATTTGTCATAAATACACCGAGAATCTGGCTGCTCACACCAGGAAAGCAGACATCCTTCTTGTGGCCGTTGGAAAGCCAGGGCTCATTACTGGCGATATGGTGAAAGAAGGCGTTGTGGTAATTGACATTGGTACTTCAAGGGTAGATGATCCCTCCAAACCTAAAGGTTTTGTTTTAAAAGGTGACGTTGACTTTGAGTCCGTAGCGCCAAAGGCTTCTTTGATCACCCCCGTTCCTGGCGGTGTTGGCCCTATGACAATTGTTTCTTTGCTGATGAATACATTGAAAGCATCAGAGAAGCGCACCCTCTAATCAGCGTGATAGCTACCAATAAAAAACCACCCCATCATCTTCCTGTCATGGAAGATTTTTATACAATTCAGGGAGAAGGTGCCTATCAGGGACATGCTGCCTACTTTATACGGTTAGGTGGATGCGATGTAGGTTGTGTTTGGTGTGATGTAAAAGAATCGTGGGATGCTTCTGCACATCCTATACTTTCGGTAAGCGAGATTGCAAACAAAGCGATAGAAAGCGGCTCAAAAATAGTAGTGGTGACAGGCGGAGAACCTGCGCTCTACGACCTTACTGTGCTTACCACGGAACTGCAAAAGGCCGGACTGCGCACACACATTGAAACATCTGGCGCACACGAGATAACAGGTGCCTGGGATTGGGTTTGTCTATCTCCTAAAAAGTTTAAGGAGCCAGTCTCTTCCGCATATCCTCTGGCTGATGAATTAAAAATTATTGTCTACAACAAAAGTGATCTGGATTGGGCGCGGGCTCATTCGAAAAAAGTTGGAGGTCATTGTGTGCTTTATTTGCAGCCAGAATGGAGTAAAGAAAAAGAAATGCTGCCCCTGATCATTGATTTTGTAAAAGCTAATCCTGATTGGAAGATATCCCTCCAGACGCATAAGTACATGGATATCCCATAAAAACGAAACGTACTTAGGTGGATGGATAGTCAAGAGTTTGTGGGTACACTTAATCAGTTCGGTAAATCTGGCATCCCTTTTCTGTTTTTTGTTGACTTCGAATTGAAGAACCCACATGTATATCCATTGAGTGAGATTAATGATTGCGAGCTTTTATTTGATTTCAACGGGGTAACCAACGCCAACAATTCTAATCGGCAAAAACAAAATATTAACTTAGAGATTCAGTCCAAATTTGAAGACTCTTATAAAGTAAAATTTAAATCAGTAGTAGAAGCCATACAAGGTGGTAATTCTTTTTTGGTAAATCTCACTGTCAAACATCCAATTGTACTATCGCACTCGCTCCTGGATGTATTTTATGCCAGCAGGGCAAAATACAAAATGTATTATAAGGAAGAGTTTGTAGTATTCTCACCGGAACCTTTTGTTCAAATTAGGGGTGGCAAAATTTATGCCTACCCTATGAAGGGTACAATTGATGCTTCCCTCAAAGATGCTGATAAGTTACTTCAGGGGAATGATAAAGAAATGGCTGAGCATGTCACCATTGTAGATCTAATTCGTAGTGACCTCAGTAGGGTGGCTTCTAATGTCAATGTAAATAAATTCAGATACATTGAAAAGATAGAGAGTGTCCGAGGATCTTTGTTGCAGGCAAGTTCAGAAATTGAAGGAACGCTACCAGATAACTATCGTGAAAAAATTGGTGATGTGATCATTCAATTATTGCCAGCAGGCTCTGTAAGTGGAGCGCCAAAAACAAAAACCGTGGAGTTGATAAGTAAAACAGAAGGTGAACCGAGAGGGTTTTATACTGGTGTTTGCGGGGTTTTTGATGGCAAGGAGTTGGACACTGGAGTAATGATCAGATACATTGAAAAGAAGGACGATGGATATTATTACCGAAGCGGTGGAGGCATTACTTCGCGAAGCAAATGCCAGGAAGAGTACGAAGAGGTGATCAAAAAAATTTATGTTCCCATTAATTGAATCGATAAAATTGCTGGATGGTGAGCTTTATAACCTCAAGCTTCATGAGGAAAGAATGCGCTATTCCATCAAAAGCTTATATAGTGAAATACTTCGTTGGTCATTGAAAGAGTTACTATTGAAACACACCATTCCAGAAAAGGGCTTGTACAAGTGCAGAATAGAGTACAGCGCAAATGAATCAAACGTGGAATTTATCCCTTATGCTTATTCAATAATTAATTCGATTAAAATTATTGAAAACAATTCTATTGAGTACTCTTTTAAGTTTGCCGATCGGAATGACATAACGCTATTGTTTAAGCAAAAAGGGGCATGTGATGATGTGCTTATTGTAAAAGAGGGTTTGGTAAGAGATACATCATTTGCAAACGTGCTGTTTAAGAAGAACAACCAATGGTATACTCCGTTAAACCCATTGTTGAAAGGGGTGAAAAGAAGAGAGCTTTTGGAAAAAGGGTTGATAAAAGAAGAAGAAATAGGCTTAAAAGACGTAAAAGAGTATGAATCGATTAAGCTTGTCAATGCCATGCGGGGATTTGACAGTCAGGAAATTGATGTATCCAGGATAGTTTTTTAGCTTTCAAGATGATAAGAGCAATTACAGTTTGGTTTTTTGTGCTGCTGGGGTTTTCTGTAAGTGCACAAGGGGCTTTAAGTACCAGGTCCAAGAAAGCAATTGAATACTATACCCAGGCAGATAATTACCGTGTTCGGGGGCAATACAGTCAGGCGATTGCATTGTTACAGCAGGCCATTGAAAAAGATCGAAATTTCGTGGAGGCTTATTTTAGGCTGGGAATAACCTTTAAATCAATGCGTGATTTTGATCGCGCCAATGTGACCTTTGAAAAAGGGCTTTCACTGACTCAGGATCCAAAAAAGCAAAAGGGATTTTTTCTTGAACTGGGAGACAATTACCTGCGTCAGGGTGAGTATGAAAAATCATTGAATTACCTCAATCATTTTTTGTCTGTAGAAACAATGAATAAGCAACGAATAGCACTGGCTGAATTGTGGAAGAGAAATGCTGAGTATGGACTAAGAAATAAAAAAATTCAATCTCAATTTCAGCCCAGGCAATTGGGCGATACTGTAAATCGTTTTGGACTCCAATATTTTCCTGTTTTGACAGCCGATGAACAGGAACTTATCTTTACAAGAAGAATGGGACCGGGTCCAGATGATGATGAAGATTTGGTTGTATCAAGAAAAGATGCCAATGGGAAGTGGACGATACCAGTTTCGATTTCTAAAAATATTAATTCAAAGTTCAATGAAGGTACCTGTACCATTTCTGCAGATGGAAGGACTTTGATTTTTACATCTTGCATAGGTCGAAGAGGTTATGGCAATTGCGATTTGTTTTATAGCAGGAAAGTAGGAGATGAATGGTCAGTGCCTGTCAATATAGGGCCTGAAATAAATTCCTCGGCCTGGGAATCTCAACCTTCGCTTTCAGCGGATGGACGAATCCTCTATTTTATAAGTGATAGAAGAGATGGTGTTGGCGGACGAGATATATTTTTTTCCAGAAAAATGGATGATGGAAAGTGGTCACCTGCAGAAAATATGGGGCAGCCAATAAATACACCGTTTGACGAAATCTCCCCCTTTATCCATGTAAACGGGAGAACATTGTTTTACGCTTCTAATGGAAAGCCTGGGTTTGGCGGATTTGATATTTTTAAAACCGAACTTAATGATGGAAAGTGGGACATGCCTGTCAATTTTGGGTCTCCCGTAAATGATCATGAAGATCAGTTTTCATTGTTCATTTCAGCAGATGGCACAAGAGGTTATTATTCTCATGAAGATGGTACGCGCGAAAATTCTGCTCGTCTGTATGAAATGACGATTCCTAAGGAATTGCAAATAGCGTACAGAAGTAATTTTGTGAAGGGGATAGTGAAAGATAAAAAATCCGGTCAGCCGCTTCAATCCAGGGTCGAATTGTTTGATTTAAAAAATGATGAACTTATTTCGGTGGTGGAATCAGATTCTGTGACAGGACAATACTTGATGGTGCTCACCACTGGATCGGAATATGCGTTGTATGTTACGGCACCTGATTACTTGTTTCAAAGTTTGAATTTTAACTATGAAGATAACCTAAACCCTGAGCCTGTGGTGATTGACATTTTGTTGGATAAAACAGACGCAGGAGCTACAGCTGTGCTTAACAATATTTTCTTTGATTTTGATAAATACGAGTTAAAAGAGAGATCACTCACTGAACTTAATAAGGTGATTCGATTTTTGAAAGACAAGCCCTCCATACGAGTTGAGATTGGGGGGCATACAGACAGTGACGGGTCTGCATCGTACAATAAACAATTATCGCTAAAAAGAGCCCAATCAGTGGTTTCTTATTTGGTTGAAAAGGGTATTAATAAGGCACGCCTTACAGAAAAAGGTTATGGAGCAGACAGCCCCATAAAACCGAATGATTCTGATGAGAATAAGCAGGCAAATAGGAGAATAGAGTTTAAGATCATCCAGTATTAAAGGGTCTATGAAGTTGGATTGGAGGAATGTGTTAGTCATTTTGTTATTTGCGGTGGGATGTAGCAGCGACCCCGAACCTGTAATCAAAAAAGAAGAGATTACAATATTTTTTAATGCCCAATCAAAATTATCAGTAAGGGAAGATATTCAGGATGAAGTCATCATACCAATTAAAATAAGTCTTTCACAAGAGACACCAATTGTCGTAACCTATGAAACAATCGGCCAGGAGGTTGTGAAAGATAGCGACTTTGTAATTCTTTCAGATAATCCTTTGGTTATACCTGCAGGGAGTTCCGAAGCTTCGGTGAGAATCAAGATTATTGACAATGATGTCGTTCAGCCTGAAGACAGAAATATTTATCTCCGCTTTAGGTCTATTGATCAAAGCCATGTAAAAGTGGCGGTTCCAAAAGAAGTCGTTATTGCAATAAAGGAAGATGATTGTGCTGCCAATGTATCCAATGTCAACGTCTGGATTGGATCACTTACATTTCAAAGCGAAGGTACAACATCAACTGGAACAGGATCGGAGAATTCGGCAGGTATTTGCAGCGGAACATTTAATGTAAAGGGAAAATTTGTAGGAAGCGAAAATCCGGAGTCCACACTCACCATCAGATTAACCCAAAACCTGGAGATTAGCACAAAAGGCAGTGCATCAATTACTCGCACAAAATTATTCAGCTTTACCAGCCAATATGAAGTAGAGGCCACGGGTGTTTACGATGAGCTAACAAAAAAAATAACCCTCAACTATTCCATTTTTGATTTGAATAACACAACAAACAATTTTAGTAGTACGATGGTTATTACCACCAATTGAAGCTGATAAAAATACCTATGCCCCGTCTAGTAATAAAATATATGGTATTCATCGCTGGCTTAATGGTTTCGACAGAATCATTGGGTCAAAATGCAGCTCGCAATTTATTGAGAGTAGATAGTGCCTATCAAGCACAACAGCTGGAAGCCAATATAAGAATAGAACAATACTTAAAGAAAAACAGGATTGGTCGCGTTGCTTATCGTAGTGATGGGACTATTATGGCGCTGGTTGATGTTTCGGAATCTGGGGTACCCATCTATATTAAGTCGGATAATGCAGGAGTTGCCACATCATTAAGTGTAGATCAACTCCGGAATGGAGGTAACCTGGGTTTAAACCTGGAGGGACAAGGAATACAGGTGGCAATATGGGATGAGGGAAAGGTTAGAAATGATCATATTGAATACAATGGCCGTGTTGCACAAATGGATAGCCCCTCTGGATTTAATAGACATGCAACTCATGTAATGGGTACAATCCTAGGGGCAGGTATCAATTCCAATGCGAAGGGCATGGCACCCAAAGCAACAGCATTAGCTTACGATTTTTTTAGCGATGTAAGTGAAATGACAAGTCAGGCAAAACCCGATCAAACCTCCATCATTCTGTCAAATCATTCCTATGGAACGCTTTCTGGTTGGGATAAAAACGGATCAGTCTGGACATGGTATGGAGACGCCAGCATCAGCAGCACACGTGATTGGAAATTTGGTTTTTATAATTCTACAAGTGGCTTGTACGATGAAATTGCCTACAATGCCCCTTACTACCTTATTGTGAAGTCTGCGGGCAACGATAATTCAGATACAGGAGATGGTTCCAAACCACCCGATTGTGATCCATTTGACTGTATACCTACCAATGGAGTGGCTAAAAATATATTAACGGTAGGAGCTGTTAAGAAATTGACTGATCCTTATACAAATCCTTCTGATGTTCAAATCACAAGTTTCAGCAGTTTTGGCCCTACAGATGACGGCAGGATCAAACCAGATATTGTAGCCCCAGGTCAAAATGTGTTTTCTTCAACTTCCGCATCGGCATCTTCCTATGAAGCTTTAAGTGGTACTTCAATGTCTGCACCCGCTACTACGGGTACGTTAGTTTTGCTTCAGGAATTGTACAAGAACCTTCACGGAGGAAATCTAATGAAAGCCGCCACATTAAAAGCTTTGGTAATTCATACAGCCAGAGAAGCTGGAGAAAATGATGGTCCAGATTATCGATTTGGATGGGGGTTGTTGGATGCGGAAGCAGCGGCAAAAACTATTATTGATAGTGATGACCTGAATGTTTTTGTGAAAGAATTATCCATTAACAATGGAGAAGTATATGAATTGAATTTACAGCCTAAAGAGAATACAAAAATTACGTCTACTCTAGTATGGAATGATCCTGCAGGGCAGGTTTTGGCGCCAGCATTGAATCCTACTACAAAAATGTTGAAAAATGATCTGGATCTGAGGTTGGTAGATGATGGAAACACCATGCAGTTTCCCTGGAAGTTGGATCCTTCTAATCCTGCAGCCGCTGCTACCAAAGGAGACAACGCGATAGATAACATTGAGAAATTGGAATTAGATAATCCTGAGCCAAGAAATTACAAATTGAGAGTAAGTCACAAGGGTACTTTAATAAATGGTAAGCAGGATTTTTCACTCATTATAACTTATACCTCTCTTATTGATTCAAGAGTCTCTTACTATTGGATTGGTAACACCGGAAATTGGGACAATGGGGCTAATTGGTCATTGTCTAGTGGCGGAGTTGCAGCTAATGTTGTGCCGGGTTCAGATGACAAGGTGGTGTTTGATGAGAATTCATTTACTTCAGATAATCAAATAGTGAGTTTAACACAGCCCCAGCAATGTTATTCCCTTCGGTGGTTTGCCAATGAACAGATCAGTCTCTCACTAAATTCCCATCAACTTACTATTAAAGATGGGCTTAATTTATTATCTAAAAATATCTCTTCCATTACTCCAGGAGTTATTCTTTTCGAAGGGACAATTGCCACCGATGCAATTGTAAATTTGAACGATAATAATTTAGACGATCTAGCTCTTAAATTCTCAGGCCTGGATGCGAGATGGCAAATTACAGGGGATTTTAAAATAGATCAAATTGAAGTTATTGAAGGGAATGTAACAATCGGAGAACATCACATACAACTGAATGATTTTATAGCGTCTGGAATATTATCTAAAACGCTAACGCTTAATAGGACTACTCTTTCGGGTGTCAGCAATACCCTTTCACTTGATTTTAGCAATGTCCTATTGGATGGAGAAGAAATCCAAATAGAAGTGCCTTCGTTGGCTACTTATAATCTTGACGTTGGCACTAATACTTTTGACGGGTCAATTGAATTGATGGGTGGGCAAATAACTGTTACAGGCTCGGGAGTCATTCAATCTGTCAATGGATTTGGTGTCCTCATCATTGATGGGAATTTGATTTGGGATGACATTGTATTAAACCAAGGCACTACATTAAACATTAAGGAAGGTACAACGCAAGTTATAACAGGTGTATTTGATCTTCAGGCATCGGTGGCCAATAGAATTACGATTGTATCCCCAGGATCTTCTGTGGCCACAATAATGCTGGAAGCGCACAATAAAATTTGTCTTGATAATTTAAATATAGAAAATGTAGCCGTTACTGGGGAAGCAACAGTTAATGCAGGGACAAATAGTAAACTGATTAATTCTCCCAATTGGTTACAGGCATCCTGTTCAAGTATTTTATTTCCTGATTTTGATTTTGAATTTAATTGTGAAAAAGCTTCCGTTTTTTTTAAAGACAAAAGCTCTGGACCTATTGTTTCCTGGAGATGGAATTTTGGCGATACCAATTCAAATCAAAACCTGGCCACGACAGCTAATCCCATTCATTTTTTTGAAGGCCAGGGGCAATTTGATGTTTCTTTAGAAATTTCTGATGGTGTTAATAATCGACAATACACTAAGAAAGTGCAATTGAACGAAACGATACTTCCGGCTAATAAAGTGGAGTTGAGCAACGGAAGACTGATAAGTTTTCTGCCTGCCAATAAATACCAATGGGTTTTAAATGGAGAACTTCTTCAAGATACCAACCTTAGGTCCATAGATTTTACAGCAGGTCAGGGTGAATATGCAGTACTTACATTTGATGAAAATTGCAACCGAAGGTCAGATACTTTCTTGGTCACAGCAGTAAATGGGGATTACAAAGTAGAACCCATAGAAGTTTACCCCAATCCAGTTGATCATTCATTATTCATAGAGGATGGCGAAATTAATTTTATTAAATTAGTTAATTACGTTGGACAAGAGGTAAATACAAAACCTGTATCTACTGAAAAAGGATGGCGACTGGATGTTTCTGATTTACCGGCTGGTATTTATATTCTGAAAATACAGTCAAGCAATAATTGGTCTGCGCGAAGAATTGTAGTTCGATAAACAGAAAAGCAAATCATGCTTTCTAATTTTTACAAATATGCTCTGGTTTTGTGTCTTGTATCATGCTTTGGTATAAGTTATGCCCAATCCGTGGTATCACTTGAAGCACTATGGCAAAAACAAATTTCGATTCAGGATACTCAGAGTGAAAAGGTAAAAGCTTATGCAATAAGGAACCAGCTTCCTGTAGTGCAGAATACCACTGAAGGTAGACAGTTACTCATGGTGGATGTAGTGGAGGGAATTCCAATATATCTTTCTGTATTAAATAGTGACGCAGCTGTAACCACTGGTGCGAGTAAAATTCAAGGAGGCGCGTCAGGAATAAAACTTGATGGGGAAGGTATATTGATTGGAGTGTGGGATGAAGGAAGCGTAAAAGAACACATAGAGTTAGGAGCAAGAGTGATTTCTAAAGAAGTTGACAGTGATGCTACCCACGCCACTCACGTAACAGGGACAATTATCGCAACTGGTATAAATCCCAATGCCAAAGGAATGGCTCCAAAGGCTGAGGTAACCAATTGGTATTTTAATAATGATTTGGCTGAGATGACTGCACTGGCCAAACCTGATGAGAGTTCTTTGCTATTATCCAACCATTCTTACGGCACGGTTACAGGTTGGACACCTGTCAATGGAGCTTGGAATTGGTCTGGAAATCCAGCTGTTAGTGGCGATGAGGATTTTAGGTTTGGATTTTACGGAACTAAGGCTGCTGCTTTGGATCAGCTTGCCAATTTGGCCCCTTATTACACTATCGTTTGGGCTGCTGGTAATGATCGTGGAGAACCTGGAGATGGATCAAGGCCACCCGATTGCAATGGTGGAACTGGATATGATTGCATTATACCAGAATCGGTTGCCAAGAACATAATTACGGTGGGTGCCGTCAATAAAGTTGTTACCTATTCCGGACCATCAAGTGTGGTAATGAGCACATTTAGTAGTTGGGGGCCTACGGACGATGGTCGTATAAAACCTGATTTGGTAGCTGCCGGTGTAAATTTGTTTTCCCTCAGCGCAGACGGAACCAATGTCTATGGATTTCTTAGTGGTACCTCTATGGCTACACCCAACGCTACAGGTTCTTTGGCGCTGTTACAGGAATTGTATGGAAAACTGCATGGTGGAAAGGTAATGAAAGCAGCTACCTTAAAAGCCCTTGCCATTCATACTGTGAAAGAAGCAGGGTTGTTGCCAGGTCCGGATTATTCATTTGGATGGGGATTGTTAGATGTAGAAGAAGCCGCCAAACTATTGGTTAAAGAGGATGGTATAAATACTATGGTTTGGGAAGAGCAGTTGCACAATGGGTCACAATTGGAATGGATCCTTCAACCCAAGGCCAATCAAAAAATTACTGCCACCATTGTTTGGAATGACCCAGCCGCTGAACCTGTAGCAACGGCATTGGATCCCATCCAGCTAATGTTGGTGAATGATTTGGATATAAAATTGATTGACGAAAATGGGCAAGTACATTATCCTTGGTTGCTAGACCCCTCTACACCTTCCGGACAAGCCATTAAAGGAGACAATTATCGCGACAACATAGAGAAATTAGAATTTAATTTTCCGGAGGCCAAACCTTATCGATTGGTTGTTAGTCACAAAGGGACACTTAAGAATGAGAGCCAGGATTTTTCAATCATTATTACCTATCAGTCGTTTCAATCAACTTACAATACACTTTATTGGGTTGGCGATAGTGGCAACTGGGGTGATAACTCCCATTGGTCATTTACTAGCGGAGGAGCACCTGCATTTATGATTCCATCTGCCAATGACAGGGTGATAATAGATGAAAATTCCTTTGATGGAATCGGCTCTGATGAGATTACATTAACACAAAATAGATCTTGTGGCGCATTCAAATGGTTGAGAAGTACATCAGCCAATTTGAACTTACAAGGAAATACACTGTCAGTAAACAATGAATTTACGTTGGCCAATTCTTCTTTTGGTACAACAGGAACTGGATTTATCAAGTGTGCAACTCAAACTGGCAGTATTGGTAACGTAAACTTCACCCAATCTAACCTTGGTATGGTTGGTTTGGTGATTGATGGAGGGGTGTGGTCCTTAAGAGGAAATTTAACTGGTAAAGAGCTTGACCTTAAATCCGGGAAACTCTCAATTGCAAATTCCGCTTTGAATCTGGATAGGTTGGTTGCTGAAACTCCGGCACCAAAAGAATTGAACATGGATAAAGTGATAGTTAATCTAACTGACTACAGTAATTTGAATGGGGATAATGTGCAATTGAATCTTATCGAAAGTAAAATAAAAATTGAAAACACAACCTCAATGTTGGATTGGCACAACATCATATTCAATGGGATTTTGGAAATAACTGAAGCAAACATCACCATCAAAGGGAATAATTTCATAGAAGAGTTAAAGGTGCATCCAGGATCGGCAATCACTTTGGAAAATGCTTCAAATCAAAATATTAATACCATAACCCAATTAGCAGGTGAAGCCGGGAAGAAAGTGAGTATTGCCAGCCCTGGCAAAGCTTCTCTTACTATTGCAGATCATTTCTTGCTTTGTACTGATTTTTTGGATGTAACTAATGTGGATATTGCAGGAACAACTAAAATTAATTTAGGGGCAAACTCTACCATTACTAATTCAATCAATTGGTACGCCCAATCCTGTGCATCAGTTGTATTTGCCGACTTTGATGAAAAATACTTATGCGAAAAAGGCTTTACGGAGTTTGTAAACAAAAGTCAGGGTTCGCTTACAAGTTGGGTATGGAACTTTGGCGATGAAGCAAGTGCGATCAACACGAGTGAATTTAAAAACCCTTTCCATGAATTTTCAGGGCCAGGAAACTTTATCGTGCAGCTCACGGTCAGCGATGGTCTGACAAGTCATTCATTTGCAAAACAACTTATGGTCGTATCGTCCGCAACGCCAAAGAATGAAGTTGCCGTAAGTGGAAGTGATTTAACAAGTCTTACAATTGCATCATCCTATCAATGGTTTAAAAATGAACAAAAAATAGAAGGCGCAACACTTCGTTCCTATCCCTATGAAGGAAGGGAAGGAGTTTATAGAGTGGTTACTTATGAGGGAACTTGTAATTTGACATCTGATTTGGTAACCATTACAGACTTAGTTTCTGAAAATCATCAACTTAATATTTATCCTAATCCGGTAGATAATGCTTTAATGATTGAATCAGACGCATCGCAATCTTCTTCAATCGTCTTGACTGATCTGCTGGGGAAAGTGGTATTTAAAGACCACTTTAATGGAACAACAAAGGTATACACACAAGAACTCTCTAATGGTATTTACTTGCTTCGAATAACAAGTAGCAAAGGTGAACTAGTCAGAAAAATATTAGTGAGGCACTAGTGCTAGTAATACTTGTGTGGAACAAGATAATTTTTCACATAATCCTCTACGCCTTCCTCAAGTGTGTGAAATGGCTGGGTATAGCCAATGTTTTTTAGCTTCTGCATTTTGGCTTCTGTAAAATATTGATACTTGTCTCTGATGTCAACAGGTGTATCTATAAATTCAATTTCTTCTTTTTTATTCAAAGCTTTAAAGACATTCCGTGTCAGATCCATGAAGGTCCTTGCTTTGCCTGAACCTAAATTGTAAATACCTGAGTTTTGACGATGATGCATCAAAAAATAGCAAACGTCAACTACGTCTTTGACGTAAACAAAATCGCGCATTTGTTCGCCATCTTTGTAATCAGTATGGTGAGACCGAAATAATCGCATCTTTCCTGTGGCGTTTATTTGCTTAAAAGCGTGAAGTATCACCGATGCCATACGTTCTTTGTGATATTCATTGGGGCCATATACGTTGAAAAATTTCAATCCTGCCCAGAAAAAAGGTTTTTCTTCTTGCGCCAATGCCCAAATATCAAATTCTTGTTTTGATAATCCGTATGGATTCAGCGGCTTAAGTTTTTCAATGGCACGTTCATTGTCATCGTAGCCTTCCTCACCTAGTCCGTAAGTAGCAGCTGTGCTTGCGTATACAAGGGGAATTTGATATTGAGCACAACGTTTCCAGATAGCTTTGGTGTACTCAGTATTAAGACGGTGGAGCAACGCCATATCAAACTCTGCAGTGTCGGTTCTCGCACCGATGTGAAAGATAAATTCAACATTTTCCTGGTTGGTATCCAGCCATTCCATAAACCTGTCCCGATCCACTTTTTCCCTGAGTATGGCATTGGTCAGGTTCTTGTTTTTTTCCGGATTGTCAAATTTGTCTACCGCAACAATAGCTTTAAAATTCTCAGAATTTAATTTCTTAATAAGGCAGCTTCCAATAAAGCCCGCAGCACCTGTAACAATGATCATCCGGAACTAAATTATTTTGAGGCAAGTTAATGTATATTTGCTGCAGAATAAAGATATGGTCTACGTAAGTCGAAAAGAGCATTTCAACGCGGCACACAAGCTGTACAATCCGGCATGGTCCAGAGAGAAAAATGTTGAAGTTTTTGGTCCCTGCGCCAATGAAAATTGGCATGGGCACAATTTTGAATTGATTGTAACGGTGAAAGGTAAGCCCGATCCTGACACGGGATTTGTTATCGATTTAAAAAAACTAAGTGTTTTAACCAGATTGGAGGTCATCGATAAATTGGATCACAAAAATCTAAATTTAGATGTGGACTTTATGCGAGATAAACTGGCCAGTTGTGAAACATTGATTGTTGAAATATGGAAAATTCTGGCTCCTAAAATAGCAACCATTAGCAAGTACGGATCTCTTCATTCATTGCGCCTTTATGAAACACCACGCAACTATGTGGAGTATTATGGCGAATAATTCTATGACATATTGAAATATTATCTGATTGCAGGTGAGCGTTCAGGGGACCTTCATGGAAGCAACCTGATGAAAGAACTGAAGAAGCATGATCCCGATGCCCAGTTCCGAGGATTTGGTGGAGATTACATGAAAGCGGTTGGTCTCGATCTTGTAGTCCATTATCACGACATGGCATTTATGGGATTGATAGCCCTTTTTGCCAACCTGCGCACCTTGCTGGGTCGGCTGAAGCAATGCAAAAATGATATCCTTTCATATCAACCCGATGTGGTCATTCTCATTGACTATGGTGCGTTCAACAAAAGGATAGCGAAATTTTGTAAACAAAGTGGTGTAAAGAATTATTACTATATATCTCCAAAGGTTTGGGCGTGGTATCAATCACGTGCGAAAGAACTCAAAACAAATGTGGACCGCATGTTTTGCATACTTCCATTTGAAAAAGATTTTTTCAAGAAGTTTGATTGGGAAGTAGACTATGTAGGAAATCCGGTTTTGGATGCTGTAAAATCATTTGAGCCCAATTCTGATTTTCTAATTCAGAATAAATTAGCCAATAAGCAACTGATTGCTCTTTTGCCTGGTAGCAGAAAAAGTGAACTCGCTAAGATTGTTCCGCTCATGACAAAAGTTATTGAGGCCAATCCTGATTTTCATTTTGTAGTGGCCGGAGTAAAGTCCATGCCGGATAGTTTGTATGATCCTATTACAAAGTATCCCAATGTGCATCTCGTACTCGATGCTACCTATGATTTACTTTCGCATTCCCATGCTGCCATCGTTACTTCCGGTACGGCCACATTGGAAACTGCGCTCTTCAAAGTGCCTCAGGTGGTGGTGTACAAGGCAAATAGACTTGAATATTTTCTGGCAAAACTCATGATTAAAGTAGAGTTCGTCTCTTTGGTTAATCTGATTGTAAATAAAGAAGCAATACGGGAGTTGATTCAAAAAGAGGCAACCATTGAAAATACAATCATAGAATTGAGAAGATTGGTGGATGATTCATTTTACAGGAATAAAATAATGAAGGACTATGATCATCTGCTTGAGATTCTTGATACAGGATCAGCTTCTGAAAACGCTGCTAGATTAATGGTAAGCTATTTGAGAAAGGGCAATTAAGCTACCTTCAGTTTACTATAATGTGATTTGCTGAATTTCTCTTCCGCATAAGCTCGGTTAATGGATAACTTATCTTGTGTCTTCTCGGAAGGAAGATCGAACATGGCATCGTTGATAATGGCTTCACAAATAGAACGCAACCCTCTCGCTCCCAATTTGAATTCAACCGCCTTTTCTACAATGAAATCCAACGCGCCATCTTTAAATTCTAATTGGATGTCCTCCATCTCAAACAATTTTTTGTACTGTTTAACGAGGGCATTTTTAGGTTCTGTTAAAATCTTACGCAAAGCGTCTTTGTCCAATGGATTAAGGTAAGAAAGAACGGGTAAGCGGCCGATCAATTCGGGGATCAATCCAAAACTTTTAAGATCAAGGGCCGAAACGAATTGCAGTAAGTTGTCTTTATCAATCTCACCTGGTTTCAGGCTGTCGGCAGTGGCGGCAAAACCTAAAGGTCTTGTGTTCAATCTGCTGGCAATGAACCGTGAAATGCCTTCGAATGCACCTCCGCAAATGAACAGAATGTTATCTGTATTCACAGTAATCATTTTTTGATCTGGGTGCTTTCTGCCTCCTTGTGGAGGCACATTCACTGCAGTGCCTTCCAGCAATTTGAGTAATGCCTGCTGTACGCCTTCACCACTTACATCACGTGTAATAGAAGGGTTGTCTGATTTTCGGGCAATTTTATCAATTTCATCAATGTATACGATGCCTCGCTCGGCAGCCTCTACATTATAGTCAGCTGCCTGAAGCAAGCGTGTGAGTATACTTTCAACATCTTCGCCCACGTAACCGGCTTCGGTAAGTACAGTGGCATCGGCAATACAAAATGGCACCTGAAGTAATTTGGCCAAAGTTTTAGCCAGATAGGTCTTTCCTGTACCTGTTTCACCCACCATGATGATGTTTGATTTTTCAATCTGCACATCGTTGTCAACTTTCTTCTGCATCAACCTTTTATAATGGTTGTACACGGCTACTGACATCACTTTCTTAGCTTCGTCCTGACCGATTACATATTCATCAAGAAACTTCTTGATTTCCTTAGGTTTGATGAGTTTGAAGTTGGGCAAATTACCCGCTTCAGTCTTGTTTTTCTTCTCTTCGAGCAGTATTTGACTGGCTTGCGTTACGCACTTGTCGCAAATATGCGCGTGAATACCTGAGATCATCAGGTCCACATCCTTTTTATTTCTGCCGCAAAACGAACAAGTAACTTCTGCCATGTAATTCTGATAATGAGCTACAAATGTACCAATTTAATGGTTAAGTAGCTTCAGTGCCCTTTCAACCCCCTTATTTCTTCTTTTCAAGGACTTCGTCAATCAGACCATAGGTTTTGGCTTCTGCTGCCCTCATCCAATAGTCACGATCTGAATCCTTCTCAATTTTCTCGAATTTCTGGCCACTGTGTTTTGCCAAAATGGAATACAAGTCCTTTTTAACCTCTAACGTCTGCCGCAAAGAGATCTCCATATCGGTGGCTTGACCTTGCATGCTGCTCATTGGCTGATGGATCATAATGCGAGAATGGGGTAATCCGGATCTTTTCTTCTCAGCACCTGAGGCAAGGAGCACGGCAGCCATTGAAGCAGCCAAACCGGTACAAACTGTGGCTACATCAGGGTTGATGTATTGCATAGTGTCATAAATGCCCAATCCGGCATATACTGAGCCTCCTGGGCTATTGATATACATGATAATGTCTTTCTTTGGGTCAGAAGACTCAAGGAAAAGCAGCTGTGCAGTAATCAAATTGGCAATTTGATCATCTACGCCCATGCCCAGAAATATTATCCTATCAGAGATTAGGCGGGTGAAAACGTCAATCGCTCTAAAGTTGCCAGGACGCTCTTCAATCACGTACTGGGTCATATTGTTTATCTTTTGTGCGTAGTCATCAATGGTGTTTCCACTCATGCCCATGTGCTGAACCGCGTATTTTCTGAATTGATCATTGTTGTTCATAACAAAATGTATTTAAATCGTAGTCGAATTTGAAACTGTTTTATTCTAATTACCAGTTTCAATGTTAATAAGAATTTTGCAATAAAAAAGCCCGGATTAGGGGCTCATAGTGTTAAACTTGTTTGACCTTTGAAAGGTTCAGAAAAGTTAGTGATTGTGCTTTTCCACAATCTTCTTGAACTCATCCAGCGAAACCGGTTTTTCTGAGATAGTGATGGTTTCCTTGATGGTTTTTAGAATTTTCTCATGCCTTAGCTGATCATAAAGCTTCATAAAATTCTTCCCTTCCTGATCAGATAGATAGTTATCGGCAATGCCATCCAACTTGTCTCCGAGTTGAGCGGCAAATGCCTGTCCGCCAAACTGTTCCATAATCATTTCTTTGGCCTTGGTTTTTACTTCGGCTGCCTCTACCACTATTTTCAGGTCTTCAGCAATCTTATTTTTTATCAAGTCCCATTTTAGCGACTCCTTGTATTGACCGAATTCTTTTTCCAAAATCTCATCGGTAATCTTCTCACCGCCAGAATTCTTCAACCACATTTTCAGAAATTCTTCGGGCATATTGATCTTCGTATTGTCTACAAAGTGATGCTGTATCTCATGATCAAGTAAATGCTCGGTTTCTCTATTGTAATTGCCCTGAATAGTTTCCTTTATCTTATTGATAAATTCTTCCTCCGACTTTACCGCATCTTTACCAAACACTTTATCAAATAATTCTTGATTGATCTCGGCTTTTGCTACGCGGCTGATGGAGGTGATCTGAAAATTATACTTACCCTTCTTTGATTTAGCCTCTTCAGGAGAAATACCAAGGAAGCTTCCAATTTCCTCATCAGTGTCAAAAACTTTTCTGATGTCCATTTCGATGGAATCCTCTTTTTTCTTCCCAAGAAAATCCTTCTGCACTTTTTTGTTCAGCTTACCGAGTTCAAGGTGTGCGCTTATTGGATTGTCGCTGCCCTCTTCAAGTAATTGCCCGTGCAAATTATCTTCTGCCTCACTCACTTCCGGATGGGTAATATCCCCAAAGCGTTTTTTCAAATCTTCAACCGTATCATCAATTACTTTTTTATCGACTTCTATGGGGTAAGATTTAACCTTAACCTTGGCGGATAGATCATATGTAAAGTCATCGACCAACCCGATTTGAAACTCAAATTCAAAATCCTTTTGGGCATCCCAATCTATGGTACTTGCCTTTTCCTGGTTGGGAAGGGGTTCGCCCAGAATCCTCAGGTTATTGCTTTTAATATAGTCTGAAACCGAGTGGGAAAGTAGGTGATTGACCTCTTCTACCAGAATAGATTTACCAAACATTTTTTTGATTACACCGTGAGGTACTTTGCCCTGACGAAAGCCTTTGATGTTGGCCTTGCGCGCGTAATCCTTGATTTTTTCTTCCACTTTCGGTTGATAATCACTTTGTGATAACCTAATTTTAATAAGACCGTCTGTGGTGCTCTTTTTGTCTAACGTAATGTCCAAGGTATTCCAGATTTTTGTGATTCAACTAAAATTATGAACCCTCGATACCAGTCAAATGTGCCTGGGAACGAGGGTTCTTTTATCGTGCGGGTGGAGGGACTCGAACCCCCATGGATCGCTCCGCCAGATCCTAAGTCTGGTATGTCTACCAATTTCACCACACCCGCCTTTGCCAATTGGCTCAATATTCAATTTTTACATCAAATTTGCCCCATAAAGGGATGCCAGTCGTCAAAAAAGGAGTGCAAATTTATAGATATTTTATTACGATTAATGAATTTTTTAAAAATTCCGATGAATTGGTATTCACCTTTTCACGTTCTATAGGTGTAAGGTAGTTGATAAACTAAAGTGTGTGAGGATTTAAATTATAACTGACGTGGTAATTGATGCAGCAGAGGAGAAAAAGGAAATAATCAATAGGTACCGCAGGTTGCTTCGAAAAGCCAAACCTATCCTGGAGCCTGGAGATGCAAAATTGATAAAAAAGGCATTTACCCTTTCGCTGGATGCGCATAAAGACATGCGCAGAAAATCTGGCGAACCCTACATCTTTCATCCACTTACAGTGGCTGAGATTTGTGTAGAAGAGATTGGGTTAGGTACCACATCCATCATTGCGGCACTTTTGCACGATGTAGTGGAGGATACGGACATTGAATTGGGCGACCTTGAAAGAATGTTTGGTAAGAAAATCGCCAGAATCACGGATGGACTTACTAAAATCAGCGGAGTCTTTGAGTATGGCACTTCTGCACAAGCGGAGAACTTCAGAAAAATGTTGTTTACTCTTTCTGAAGATGTCAGGGTGATTCTTATCAAGCTGGCAGATCGATTGCACAACATGCGCACGCTAGCAAGCATGCCGCGCAATAAACAATTGAAAATTGCATCCGAAACGATTTATTTATATGCGCCACTTGCACACCGTCTGGGTCTTAATGCGATCAAGAGCGAGTTGGAAGATCTTTACTTACGGTTTACCGATGAAAGTGTATATGAGGACATAGCCTCTAAAATTGACGACACCAAAGCATCGCGAAATAAGTTCATCAAGCTCTTTATCACTCCCATTAAGGAAGAGCTGGATAAATTGAATATTACCTATGAAATAAAAAGCAGACCAAAGTCAATTCACTCCATCTGGAATAAGATGCGAAAGCAAAACATTCCTTTCGATGAGATCTATGATTTGTTTGCCGTTAGGCTCATTCTTGATACCCCTGAAGATCAGGAGAAATCATATTGCTGGCAGGCTTACTCAATTGTTACCGATTATTATACCCCAAATCCTGATAGGCTGAGAGATTGGATAAGCACGCCCAAAGCCAATGGATATGAATCGCTGCATACAACGGTAATGGCCAAGAATGGCCAATGGGTGGAGGTGCAAATCCGGACCAGGCGAATGGATGAAATTGCAGAGAAAGGCTATGCGGCACATTGGAAATACAAGGACACTGCAGGGACCCACGAATCGAATTTGGAAAAATGGTTGATCCACGTTCGCGAACTGCTAGAACGACAGGATTTGTCTGCGCTTGAGTTTGTAGATGATTTCAGAGGAAATCTTTTTAATGAAGAAATATTTGTCTTTACGCCCAGAGGTGAATTGAAAACACTTCCTAATGGAGCTACCGCCTTGGACTTCGCATTTGAAATACACACCGACATCGGAGCTAAGTGCATTGGTGCTAAAGTAAATCAGAAACTGGTTCCGATAAATCAGGTGTTAAAAAATGGAGATCAGATTGAAATACTTACTTCAGCCAAACAAAAACCCAACGAAGATTGGCTGCGCTTCGTGGTTAGCTCAAAGGCCAAATCCAAAATTAAAGATGTATTAAAGGAGGATAAAAAATTAGTGGCGGAAGAAGGCAAGGAGGTTTTGGTCAGAAAACTAAAACAACTCAAGTTAGATGCCAATAGCCAACTGTTTGAGAGAATGAGAGCCTATTTTAAAGTCAACTCTCAGTTCGACCTTCATTTTAGAGTTGGAAAGGGACTAATTACTGTCAATGACCTCAAACGATTTAAGGAATTTAAGCCTTCCTCGCCTGTTAAGTCTAAGCCTTTAATTAATGATGCGAAGGGCATAGAACAGGAAATATCTAAAGTTAAAGGCAGATACGATGACATCTTGTTGATTGGAGAGGATATGGATGTAGTAGAGTACAAACTCGCCAAATGTTGTACTCCCATTCCGGGCGATGATGTATTTGGGTTTGTAACGGTCAATGAGGGCATCAAAATTCACAGGACAAACTGCCCCAATGCTACAGAGTTATTGGCCAGTCATGGCAATAGGGTAATAAAGGCCAAATGGACTTCTCAGCATGAGGTGTCGTTCCTCACTGGGTTGAAAATTATTGGCACCGATAGGGTTGGATTGATCAACGATGTGTCAAAAATTATTTCAGAAGAACTAAAGGTAAACATGAGCTCCATTTCCTTCCGTACTGACAACGGAATATTCACAGGAGAGATCATGCTCTATGTAAATGATACCCGCCATCTGGATATTTTAATTAAGAAGCTGGAAAAGGTGGAAGGAGTGGTTACTGCCAATCGATTTGATTCAAAAAATATAGATAGTAGCAGTATTGAAAGAGTAAATAACGGATAATTGATCCTTTTGGCAGCAAGCGTGTAAGTTCCAAATAAGTTGAGTTTTAATGGGATCGGAGCCCATCCTGTTATTAAATACAATAACCTTATATTTGCGGGGTCGTTGCATGGTATGCCAATAAATCAAAAAATTTACGAGGAGGTCCAAAAGATTTTCACCGCCTATTTGGAAAGTAAGGAGCTTAGGAAGACTCCTGAGCGTTTTGCTATTTTGGAAGAAATCTATTCTCAGGATGGCCATTTTGATGTAGAATCGCTCTACATCAACATGAAAAACAAAAACTACCAGGTAAGCAGGGCAACCGTCTATAATACACTTGACCTTTTGGTAGAATGTGATTTGGTGAGCAAACACCAGTTTGGGAAAAATTTAGCGCAATACGAAAAGTCATTTGGATACAAACAGCACGATCATTTGATTTGCACTGATTGTCATAAAGTAATCGAGTTTTGCGACCCTCGTATTCAGAACATACAGAATACAGTGGAGGAATTGTTGCATTTTAATGTGCTTCATCATTCTCTAATACTTTATGCGTCATGCAATAAAAAAAATTGTGAAAACAGAAAAGCATGAACTTTAGACAAGAAATAAGCGCCAACACCCTGATACTGCGGATCACAGGCGATCTTATTGGGGAAGACAGTGGTACACAATTGATAGAAGCTGTAAATGAGGCGATGAGTCATAAGGTATTTACCTGCATTGTCGATATTTCAGAACTACGCTATATCAACAGCAGTGGGATCGGTGTGCTGATTACTATTCTGACAAAATTCAGGAATAAAGGAGGTGAGGTTTACTTAATGAACCCTTCCGATAGCGTGAAGAAACTGCTCGCCATAACAAAATTGAATGCCATATTCCAGGTGGTGAAAACTGAAGAGGAGGCCATCTCATTATCCAAAAAGTAAGCAACTGAAAATGAAAGTAGATGTATTGCTGGGCCTTCAATGGGGAGATGAAGGCAAAGGTAAAATTGTGGATGTACTAGCTCCAAAATACAACGTGATAGCCCGTTTTCAAGGTGGGCCAAATGCTGGGCATACCCTCGAATTTGATGGCATAAAGCATGTACTTCATCAAATCCCTTCGGGCATATTCAGGTCAAACACTAAAAATGTGATTGGGAACGGTGTGGTCCTGGATCCTGTAGTTTTCAGAACGGAAATAGAAAAACTCAGCAAGTTCAATCTGGATGTGAAAAGCAATCTATTCATTTCCAAAAAGGCTACCATTATCATCCCCACGCATAGGCTCCTCGATCAGGCTTATGAAAAAGAAAAAGGAGACAATAAAATTGGCAGTACGCTCAAGGGCATTGGACCCTCTTATCAGGATAAAATTGGCAGACAAGGGCTTAGGGTAGGTGATACCCTTTCAGAGAATTTCAAAAGCAAATTCAAAAAATTAACTGACCTGCATTTTAGTATTCTTAAAAACCATGAGTTGGAATACAATTGGGCAGAACTTGAAACACAATTTTTTGAAGCCATCGATTTCCTGAAGCAATTCCAGCTTATTGATAGCGAGTATTTTTTAAATAATGAAATCAAAACTGGCAATTCCATTTTGGCTGAAGGTGCCCAGGGGTCATTGTTGGATATTGATTTTGGAAGTTACCCTTTTGTGACCAGCTCCAGTACTGTTACGGCAGGTGCATGCACAGGGCTTGGAGTACCACCACATCAAATTGGCGAGGTGTTTGGTATTTTTAAAGCCTATAGCACCCGTGTTGGCAGCGGCCCCTTTCCAACAGAACTTACAGACGAGGAGGGGGAGAAAATGAGAAAAGCTGGAAATGAATTTGGCTCTACAACGGGTCGCCCAAGAAGGTGCGGCTGGATAGACCTGCCTGCGCTCAAGTATTCAATTATGATTAATGGGGTTACGAAACTCCTTATGATGAAAGCCGATGTGTTGGATGCCTTCCCTATTATCAAGGTCTGCACCAAATATGAGTTGGCCAACGGCACAGTGACGGATGCACTTCCTTATGAACTGGTAAACGAAAAGATTACTCCGGTCTATACGGAGTTAAAAGGATGGAATACTTCCCTTAAAAATGCGACAAGTACAAAGATGCCTGCAGAACTTTCAGCCTATATTTCTTTTTTGCAAAAAGAGCTTGAAGTGCCTATAACATTGATCTCCACAGGTCCCGATCGTTTGCAAACCATCCATTTGTAACCTGTGCCTGAAAAATATTTCAAAAAGGCACTTGCATAATGTAAAATCGAAGATTACCTTTGCAATCCGTTTTGGAAAAAGACGGAGAGAAGGGGAGTTTCAGTCGGAGACAAATCCTGAACAAAACAAGGTTTTTTGAGCCTCAAAATAAGCTGGTAATGACCGGCTTGAACGTTCTTTGAATAGATGGAATT
>DDTF01000066.1 GCA_002345965.1 Flammeovirgaceae bacterium UBA2371 | reverse complement strand
CTGCAGCGCAACTTGAAATGATCTGTTCAATGATTATGGCCACCAAAATTCCTCAAACACCTAAAAGCAAGCTGGACAAAATTTTATGTGATGCCGACCTTGATTATCTGGGCCGCGATGATTTTTATGAGATCGGTAACAGGCTCTACAACGAAATGAAAGCACAAGGTTTTATTGAAACCGAAAGAGAATGGAACCTAACGCAAAAGGTATTTCTGGAAAACCATCGGTATCATACCGATTTTGGAAAAACAAAAAGAGAAGAAAAAAAACAGGAAAACCTCGCTGGAGTAATCAATAAACTACAGAAAAAAAAAGAGTCCTAAACTAACTGAACCTTTACCTCCTCGCCAACGAAGTACATATCTACTTCACCAATATTTTTGGCCGATACCTTCCCACGATGAACACACTCGTAGTGCTCTTTGATTTCTTGGTATGTCGCAGACGATATATTTACTTTACCAGGCGCTCCATTTGATTCCATTCTACTGGCCACATTCACTGTATCACCCCAGATATCGTAAGCATATTTCTTTTTGCCCACAACACCTGCTACAATAGGCCCAGTGTGTATCCCAATTCGTAACTCCCAAGCCACCAAACCTTTTTGATTACGTTCTTCAATTCTCTTTTGCATAAAATCCTGCATGGCTAGAGCAGCTCTTACGGCATCAATGGCATGTGTATCATTTGTTGTTGGAATTCCTCCCGCACACATGTAGGCATCACCTATGGTTTTGATTTTTTCAAGGTTATGCTTTTCTACTATTTCATCAAAGGCAATAAAATAATCGTTCAATTCAGCCACCAAATCTTGCGGGGAAAGCTGACCTGCTATTGTAGAAAATCCTTTAAAGTCCGTGAATAAAACGGTCACACTTTCATAATACCTTGTTTGAGCTACTCCATCTGCTTCTAGTTCTCGTGCCGTTTCCTCAGGCAAAATATTCAACAATAACTCCTGCGAACGATCTCTTTCGTTCTTGATTATTTTATTCGTTTTACGAACATACTTGTATCGATTATAGAACCCGATAATCACTAATATTAACAGGAATCCAGTGGTACCAGCAGCGTAGTTCACAATCCGCTGACGTTGTATAGTCGCTTCCTTTAAGGCTTGATCTTTTGTTAATAAATCTATCTCAGCCTCCTTCTTGCCGATGTCAAAATTGAATTGAAGTTGTTGTACTTTCTTATCGTTGGCCGTATTGTATAAGGTGTCTTTTATGCTACCAAACATGGTATCATAAGTATAGGCTTTCTTGTAATTTCCTGTTTTAGCATAAGCCATGGCCAATCCAGAATAAGCATCCTTCAATTGCATTTTGGCGCCAATTTCCCGGGCCAGTTTTTCGGTCTGCTGATAGTAGGTAATAGCCAGTTTGTGGTCTCCCTTTTTAGTATATGTTTTTCCTATCCCTAACAAACTCTGTGTTATTTCCAGTTTTGCATCAAGGTTTCTTGCGATTTCGAGTGCCTTATTCTGGTACCCTAATGCCTCTTCAAAATTCCCCTGATCAGCATATATCTCTCCTATGTAATTAAGTGGAAAAGTGGCATCAACGGTTCCTCTGTATACTTCCAGAGATAAATCAAAATAATGAATAGCAGAGTCATACTTTTTTTTCTTTTTGTATATTTCCCCCACATTCATCGACACCGTGGCCGCACCATCCTGATAATCAATCTCTTTAAAAATCGGTAATGCCCGCATAAAATATTCAAGCGCTTTGTCTACAGAACTTGGATTATTGTTATACACACTTCCTACTCCATTAAGGGCTGTACCAATGCGAAGCCGATCATTCACCTCCTCCGATATCTTCAATGAACGCAAATAAAAATCGATCGCTTTCGTGTCGTCACCTGCATTAAAATAGGTCGAACCAAGATTGCTTAATATATTCGCTATTCCCACCTTATCGTTTAAGTCAGTAAATACTGCCAGTGAATTCTGAAATTGAATGGCAGCCTCCGGATAGTTGGCCTGAAAATAATAACTCAGCGCAATGGCTTTATAGGCGTATGCTATTCCACTTCCAAAATCAATGCTTTTGGCCAACTCCAATGCTTCGTTGCCATATCGGGTGGCCTGAACCAAATCGGTTCCCAGGTACTGATTACTAAGCGCAATCAGGCTACTGACCTTTAAGGAATCGTTGGATTGAGTTTGGATTTCCTCTTTGAGTTTATCCAACTCATCATTTTGAGCATACAAAAAAATTGATGCGAGAAAAAAAACAAAAAAGGTAGTATACTTTAGTGGCTGCATTTAATTTTCAGAAGACGTTAAAGTTAGTGATGATTTTAGTAATTAGGAAGTTCATGCCACTAACAAAAATGGGAATCCAAGGATCCCCATTTTTGTTGAGCATTGCTTTCTGGTCTGCTAATTTTTATTCACCTTAATTACCTTCATTCCATATTGATGGGTGACCACAATAAAGTATAACCCTCTATCCATGGTGGTGAAATCAATTTCAATTTGGTTTTCATCATACCACTGACTTCTTATCTGATATGACTTACCCACCTGATCAAATACTTGAACATTTGTTTGTGGAGATTGGGCGGTGATTCCATCTATCGTTACATAAAGGTAATTGCTCACAGGACTCGGGTAAGCATGAACCTCCCCAGCCTGAGATTCCGTTGGTTTAACTTCAACGGTAGCGTTATTATCAGCAGTACGAGACCTGCCAGCAGTGGCACCCGTACTACTTTGTTTTGGTCGGATCGAAATCTGTTGTGCAACCCAAACTTCATTGATAGTTGCCGTAGCTGTTTTCACACCGGTTGCACCCTTATCCGATTGGATAAAATAGGCCATCATGTTAGAGGTCAGTCCATTTTGATAGTTAGGCGCATCATAAACCTCTAAAGTGCCTGGTGCCGGACTCCAGCTAGCATCTCTCTTATTGGCATAAAATGTCATCACCAATGCATTACACGAATTAGTAGTAATAGAGGGTGCATCAGCCGTGTAGGATTTATTACCGTCATTACCATTGTGCGAATCGATGGGGTTGTCAGTATCCGCACCTTGCACACGTGTAATTCCAATCGACCATTTTGGACTGCTGCTCAAATCGAAAACATAACTTGAAGGCTCACCCACACCTGCCACTTTGAAATAAGTAGCCAAGCCCACCTGGTTGTTCTTATTCGTTGCCCGAATCAGTTTCCATCCTGCAGGAGGGGTAATAGCAGTACCTGTCCCTTTTTCATAGACTAACCCAACGATCAGCAAATCCCCGGCAGTTGTTCCAGATGGTTGACTGATAATAGCAGGGCTGCTTGAACCCGATCCATTGGCAGTTTCAAAAGATTGGATAATGGGCGCACTCGGACAAACAATAGTAATATATGCCGTACCAGTGGAAGGTTTATAGTTGTTATTCCCAGCATAATGAGCCGTAACCTCGTAAGTTCCAATCTCAATAGGTGCATTAACTCCCGGAAGATAAGTGAACGTTACAGCCGGACTCAATACATCCCCTATTCCATGAACTCCGTAAGCAAATCCTGTGGCCGTTTTGGGCGTTCCATCATAGGTGAATTCCCCTCCTACTATACTTATTTCAGAATTGGCTTTATTTACAATTGCATTTCCTAAGACATATCGAACTGCATAATTAACTGAATCTCCAGGTGCAAGCATTGATTCAATCAATTTTATATTCGGAACTACCTGATATTGTCCCGCTGCAATCAAACCATTACTTTCATGAAGTACACCAGCACTATCTTTTAGCTGGTAAACAATTGATTCTACTACCGAAGTATAACCATCATCATATTTAAAGCCTTCAACCGATGACTCATAATCTGGCTGAGGCGCTCCGTAAACAAATTCCGCATTACTGCTGGTAACTGTCAGTGTATCCTTATGAATTGTGAGTGTACCTGTTCCGTATGAAATATCAAAGTTGGAAGACAATTCGGTTAAGAAGGCACCAGGAACAATAAAGTGAGTCCCCGCTGTTATACCAGTTACCAGGTTGATTGAGAAGAGTTCCGGTAATTCATAGTACTCCACACCATCCTCAATAATTGGTGGTTCATCATTGAATACATCCAGTGAGTCAATAATGACAATCGCATCGCTGTTGCTCGACACGCTGTCCGCCCCCACTGTAGTACTGTTAACCAAAGCACGTGAATTCACCAATGCTCTGGAATTCACAAGCGCACGAGAATAATTCACAAGCGCTCGCGAGTAGTTCACTAGGGCTCTGGAATTCACCAAAGCACGCGAGTTAACAAGAGCACGCGAATAATTGACCAAAGCCCTTGAATTAGAAATTGGAGTGATCAGATTTGCTGTATCAGGATTCACCTGATACTCGAACAAGGATTGTTTGTCAAAATCAATCACAAAAGTAGAGTCTACAATTTCATACACACCATTCACTAAAGCACGAGAATAATTCACCAACGGCCTGCTATTGACCAATGCTCTGGAACTGGCTAAAAAGCTTAAATTTTGAAGATCGGAATTAACCAGTGCACGTGAATTGACCAGCGCTCTTGAGTCTACCAGAGCAATGGCGTTTTCTGCAATAATGGATTGATGATCCAACCGCAGGGTACTTAAAAAACTCGCTCCAGACGTTACAAGGCTACTGTCATATTCGTAACGATAAGTTATTTTATCATCAAACTTATCGCCATAGATTGCTTCCAAATCGTTAGGGACAATTTTTAATGGCATTTTATCTATAGTCAACAGCCCATTGATAAAGCTATAGTTATACAGTTCTTTAAACGAAACATCCAGTTCCGTACCTACTGTGATTATATACTTATCCGCATTGCTAAGATCATCTGCCGGAGTGGAAAAGATAAGATTGCTGAGTCCCAGCGTCTCTAAGGATAAGCCCATCGAAGCAGTAAGCGTATCTCCATCCACCAGAATGGTAGCCGTAAAATCAGGCAATTGTTCACCGTACTTCTTCTTCTTATTATCTGCGATTACAGATATGTCTTTTTTTACAATGCCATAGAAAAATAAAGAATCGGAAGTTCCCCCGTCAAGTCCGCTTGGTGAAATGGAAGAAGTTAAAACCTGTATGGGTGGGTTCCCTTGAAAGGCAGGAATAGTTGCTTCGAGCTCATTCGAATTCACAAATGTTGTCTCCAATGGTGTTCCCCTGAATAATACCTGAGAGGTGGTAGTAAGATTTTGCCCATTGACTTTTGCCAAAAACTCTGTTTCACCAGGAGTTACAGTTTGCTCATCATACACCAAAGCATTGATCAATGGTTTTGGAGTGGCAATTGTGAGCAATGAAGCATCCGCTTGTATAAACCCTGAACCAGACAAATTATCAAAACCTGGTTGTTGCATATCCAGGGCACCCACCTTTAATACTTGTCGGATATCCTCTGGGCTAAATTGATCTCCATTGTAATATTTTGACCTCGCCTCCATCAATAAGGCGGCAACTCCTGCTGCATGAGGGGCTGCAGCCGAAGTACCATAGAAATTGAAAAAACCATCTCTGCCGTCTGGCAAATCCAAATCTACATCAATACCTCCCAGTTGTACTGTCGTGTTGGCACCATTAGCAGCAACAAAGTCCGGTTTGTTCCTGTTCACTCCATTGATCAAAGTTCCTCCTACTGATGAAAAGGAGGCTACTGTAAAAGGTGCATCACCTTCAGGTCGCTTAAAATCAAAAGCTGCTGTATTGCTGTACAGCACCGCTCCCACTGACATAGCTCCCAAAGCATTGGCCTGACCTACAATAGTGGAACTGCCTACATGGTGCTCGTTAAATACAATTTTATCACCTCTAAAAACGATGTATTTGAATCTGACATTTTCGCTACCTGCAGCACGGATCACCATAATATTAGTCGATGCATTTTCACGCACAGTAAAAGGCAAAACTTCAATGGGGTCTCCTCCTAAATTATTGCGGTTGAACCCAAATAGCGTCACTCCTGAATCGTTCGTTAGATAAATATCGAGATCATTGTTAGTACCCGTGGCAGTCTCACCCAAAGAATAGATAGGATCTTCCCACTGCAGCACAATCGTATAAGTGCCAGGTCCTACAGAAATATTTTGATATATATCACCTCCTCCATAGTTGTGAGCCTGACCCACAACACCTTGTGGCGCTGGGCTTCCTGAAAAAATTCCCTCATAGGATTTATTTCCAAAATTTCCTGCAGCCGTAAAGTAGGAAACACCAAGGGCGGTTACTTCATCGACCGCCTGTGCCACCTTTCCATCTTTCAAAAAGGGTTCTGTGATGTAAGTAATATCGTCTACGATTATATCACATGTATCCTTTTGAAGTTCTTTGATGCCCTTGGCAAAATCACCCGCACTTATAAATCCCGTTCGGAAGGCCAGCTTTGCTTCTGGTGCAATGTCATGAACGATTTGGAGCATAGCCCTTCCTTCATCCAACCCACCAAATGGAGAATCTTTAAGCACACGTACATCAGCAGGTAAATCATTATTCAATACATTGGCCAATGCCGGGTTACCCGGTTGCTTATTATAACTATCTGAAAGTACGCCTACTTTAATGTCCTTACCCGTTATGCCATAACCAAGTCGTGCAAGTTCAGATCGCATGGCTTGATCTCCTTTTGTAGTAATCGTACCCACATTACCAATTGCTGGATAAACAGGGCGCACGTAATTAATTAGATCGGTCAATGCATTGAGTAATGGAAGATTGGCAATGGGAAAAAAACCGGTGATGATCAACGTGTTGTCTCCATTGTCTATTTCTCCTGTCAATCCATAAGTACTTGTACGAAGAAGCGACAACAGATTATTGTACTCACCTGCTCTTGCAATTACTTCTATCAATACCAATCCTGACTCAATCGTGTAAATAAAGTTGCTACTAACTGTATTGCCAGAACTGGATGATTCATACAATGAACTTAGTTCAGAACCAATCAAGTCATTTGTCTTGCCACCTGAGTTGGGAGTATAATAAGGACAAATTACATCCCGTGTCAATGCAAGCGAACATGTGCTGGTTGCTGAGGGAACAACTCCACTTTGGTCGGTGATGGAAACAGAAACATTTCCATTATTTACAGCATCCCATTTCACTTTTATAGTGTTGGTTCCGTGCCCTGCCGTAATTACCCCACCCGTTATCACCCAGTTGTATACCGGTGTTGGTGAGTTCGTACTCACTGAGTAGGTATAAGCAATCTCATCACAGAAAGTAACGCCACCCGTCAGATTACAAGAAGGTAAGAATAAAATAGCCTGAGATTGAACGGAGCGATCCTGGTTTCCAGCAGTCTTCCCATCAAAACTGATAAGCCTTGTGTGATAGGGAGAGCCACTGATATCCGATGCGGCATTAGGTGCTCCCCAGTCAATACGCGATGCAATATGCCCACCCCATGCAATGACCACAGTTTTGCTGGTGGGCCCAGTAACACTAAAATCAATTTTAATGCGTGAACTTGAATTAGATGTTGAAGGATCTCCCTCAGGGACATATGAAACATTATTAATAGTGCCATTAAAGGCTGCCATGCGCCTTTGAGCTGATGGTAATTGATTAAAACTGTAGAATGGTTGCATTTGGTCCCCATATAGCCCAGGGGTTAAAACGTTGCTCTGAGGAGTCGGGATCGCGAAATATGAAGGAGAACTAAATGACCCTGATAAACCTGCAGTAGGGTTCACCACTTCATCAATCTGTTGATAGGAGGTAATAAAATCAATAGCGCTTTTATTGTCTTTGCGGATATCCCATTCTACTACCAGACTGTGGTTTCCTGGCGATACACCAGTGAGGACTACACGGTATGGAATAGATTGCCCCTCAGAGTAATGGGCTTTGCCACTGTTGGCATTACCTGTAATCCATTCAATAGGATCAATTGGGGTAAGGCCTACTCCACCGTTTTGCCCTTGTTCCAACTTTACATTCTGCGCATGCAAGTACTGCGGAGCCGAAATAATCAGGAGTAAAATGCTGCAACATGCAATGAAATGATAGATCGATTGAAACCATTTAATTACCATATGAATAACTATTTATTCTAATTGACAATCCATAGACATCACCCCACCTTTAGAAATTTAACTAGAAGAAACTAAATCACAGAAAGCAAAAAGCAATTTTACTTGCCTTTAAGGTCATAACTAACTCTTAATATAAGTAAGATTGGTGTAAGGTAAGAGATAAAAATGAATATTTTATAGCTCCACCCCAGGAGGAAATAAAATGGTCAATTCAAAAAAAAGACCTAAAACCTGTAAAATATGGGATTATTGGTTGTACAGCCTTTAATGTATTTCTGGTATTCTATGTCAAAATCTTGTACACCTCCACCACTTCTCCCTTTTCCATGTGCACCCTACTCAAAAGTTCAATCTCCACCTTGTACAATGGTAACTCATAAGCAATGGGACTCAGCGCAATACAAATCCCAGGCATACTGAATTGATGCTCATTCAAGGCAGCGTCAACATGCCCCCCACTCATTACTTTGTATTTAACAATTTCCTTTTCATGAAAATCGTCCAACAAAATCGGACCTCCATTTATGCTTAATCGCAGTTCCGAGGGATTTATTCCCTTGGTTTTCCCTAATAAGAGAACAAAATCCCACAAAGCCCTCAATGTTGAAAATCCAATTATTAATCGGGCTTCTATGGTGCTACAGGCCAAGGGGGGCACCACAGCTGCTTCAAATGCGCCACGAATGATCTTTTCTACTTTCTCCCATTCATCCGTTTTTTCAGTATCAATCACCAAAGTATACAGAGCAGGTCGACTGGAGGATGGTGTGATTAATTTATTTCCCGAAGATCCGCTCGCTTCTCCACCGGAAGCAGCCAAATAGTTATTAGGGCTAATGTTAATGATTTTATCCTGAAATGGCCACAGCGACATATTGTCTCGTGTACCTCCTTCCAACCTGCTAAAGTCTAAATCAGATAATACGGAAAGAAGATATGCATCGCTATGAATCAAACTTCTGCGCAATATGGTTGATCCCAAAACTACTTTGCTTTGCATTGAAAATAAATCGGAGTGATTATCATAATTTTCCTGCGTAACAAAATGCACAGCATGCCGATTCATCAAATCCTCAAATCGTGCCACCCAATGCTCACCGGCAAAAGCAACACTCTCTCTGATAAAATCGGCTTTGTTAAAAGGCAAAAATATATTCACCTCTCCCCCCTCCTCTTCCATTGCCTCGGCAAATAATATATCACCGCCACATGCTAGCGAACAATAACCGATCGCGATTTTATTGGATCGGATAGCTGCTTTAATGGCAGCCTTTATTGCCGGCTCTATCGATGAAGGAAACCGTGGACTTGAACGATCAGGCCTATCAATCATATGTCCGACAAACGCTGCTACGGCCGGTGGATTAAATATCTTTAGAATGTCGGAAGGCACATTCATATAGTGACTAATCAGCCAAAGCTGATTGTGAACAGAACTGACCTTGCCCCAGTCTGTCCCAGCCAATTGTCTTGCCTTCTGATAATGTTCAAGCGACTTCTGAGGATCTTTTGATAATAAATAAGCTTCACCCAATGTCGCTATCTCCCAAAAAGAATTTGCTTCGCCAATTGTGGCTATCACCTCCTGAGCAATTTCTCTTCCTTTGCGGGCCTGTCCAGCAATTGAAGACATGGTAGCGGCATTTATTCCAGTATAGTAATTTCTGGTTGACGTGAAATTTTTTAAATAAGTATCGCGGGATTGAATGGCAAAATCCGAATTCTCTGTTTGCTTAAACAAGGTTTTATAAATTCCTCCCAAAATACCTGCTGTTTCAGCATCCTCTGGATGGTCCTTGTATACTTTTTCCAGAAACTCTTTTGCCTGACCTGGCATTCCACCCTTGGATAAAGCAAGCGCATGCAATTGTTGTAGTCGGATGTTACTGCTATTTTCAATGGCAGCCTGTGTCAATGTTCTGGCTTCGAGATAGCGGCCTTGCCCAATGAGATGTTCTATTTCAATTATCCGATCTTCCAAAATACAAATCGATTCAAATCAAATATTGGACTAAATCAGATGAGTTCCAAATATTAACAATTTCGAAACCAACCTGTGGATAATTTCTTTTACCCTGTATAGGGTGAATGACTGCAATCTGATTTATAAACTAAGAATTATAAAATAACTTAAACACTGCCAGTTCTAATTGACAAACCGATTGGATAATGTCTGTCCAGTCTATAAATTTAGTCTATCATTAAAAGTAAAGTATGCGAATTCTCTTTTCCATAACAATCGTGCTTTTAGTCCATTTCGCTTGCGCTCAATCCTTCGAATTAAAAAACATAACAACCAACGTCAACTCATCATTTCGTGGAATGTCTGTAGTGGACAACCTTGTAGCCTGGGTTTCCGGCAGTCATGGATGGATAGGTTTATCCACGGATGGAGGCAAAACGTGGACATTCACTCAGGTGAAAGGTTTTGAAAATGCTGACTTTCGCTCACTCTATGCCTTTGATGATCAAAGGGCCATCATTGCCAATGCAGGTGCCCCAGCCAATATTCTGGTAACAAGCGATGGAGGTAAATCATGGGAAGTGGTGTATACCAATACACACGAAGCAGCTTTTTTTGATGGTATTGATTTTTGGAATGATCAGGATGGCCTGATTTACGGTGATCCAATACAAGGACAGATGCTTTTGCTCAAAACCAATGACGGGGGTAATCACTGGGAATCTTTACCCAATGCACCCTTTTTAAAGTCAGGTGAAGCTTCCTTCGCAGCCAGCGGAACGGGCATTCGATGCATAGGGAAAAACAAAGCCATGATCGTTACTGGGGGTGTAGCCTCAAGACTCTGGACTACTGAAGACCGTGGAAATACTTGGACTTCAATTACCCCTCCTATCCTTCAGGGAGAGCCCACTACAGGCATTTATAGCTTTAGCATTTTAGACTCGTCTATCGTTCTGGTAGGCGGTGATTACACCCGTCCCAATTTAACAACCCAGCACCATCTCTATTCAACGGACAGTGGTGCGTCCTGGAAAACTCCCAATCAACCTAGTCGGGGTTATCGTGAGTGCGTAGAATTTCTTGACAGAATTACAGTGATTGCTACAGGACCAACAGGTACGGATATCTCTACTGATGGCGGCAAAACTTGGAGTTCACTGTCCGATGAAACTGGTTATCACGTATTGAGAAAAGCAAGAAACGGAGCAGTTGCACTCATTGCCGGGAGCAAAGGGACGATAAGCATTATTTTAGAGAAGTAAATAAAATTGTCTGGCATTTCTACTCCCTAAATAATTATCCAAAGCGACAAAAATTGAGTATCATTGAAACTCAATCAAGAAAAATAAACATTAATTTAAAATAGACACATTATGGCTATAAAACGACATGCAACAGCTGTTTGGGAAGGAACTGGTAAAGAAGGTAAGGGAACCCTGACTACACAAAGTACTACATTAAGTAAAACACAATATTCTTACAAGTCAAGATTTGAAGAAGGAACTGGAACCAATCCCGAGGAGCTCATTGCAGCAGCTCATGCAGGATGTTTTAGTATGAAATTATCCTTTAATATTGATGCAGCAGGCTTTGTTGCCAAAAAATTGGAAACCAAATGTGAGATTACACTGGATGGTGGTAAAATAACACAATCACACCTTATTCTCTCAGCCCACATCGATGGCATTTCGAAAGAAAAATTTGATGAGCTGGTTGCTGCGGCTGAAAAAGAATGTCCTATTTCAAAATCATTGAACACGGCCATTAGTGTACAAGCTACACTCAACGCATAAGATTTAAGGAATCTCCAAAATAAAAAATCCAATGGATGCCCATTGGATTTTTTATTTCAAGGTAAAGGAAGTAGTAAGTCCTACGCTAAAATTACGAGGCAATTTATCCACACCAAATATAGCACGGGAATGCCTGCCCGCATCTCCTAATACCTTTACAAACAGGTCTGATGCACCGTTGACTACTTTGGGCGATTCATCCCAATCACCACCTGCCTGAAAGTAGGCATCCATGTGATTTAATCCATCAATTTTGTTGAACCCAACTTTGGCATTGACCTGCGCAATCACATTGAGCGCACAAATTTCCATGGCCTTGTAGCCGTCTTCTGTGGATAAGTCAACTCCAAGCCTGCCTTGATACAAATACTTTTCGTTGAGAATAGGAAATTGAATGGCCACATAGACAATTTGATTTCTGATATTCACAGATACATAGTTCCCACCTGGAGTGGAAACCTCCGGCAAAGTCAAACCCAACTTATTTAGTTCATTTTCTACATTCAACATTTTGCAAAAAAGATAAACTGATTAAATCCATGAAAATCCTAATAATTCCTTTCAGGAAATATTAAGCATAAAAACCTCGTATCCGTAATACACGCTATTACGGATTGAGATTGGAAATGTTACAATAATATTTTTTGATAAAATGTTGCGAGGCCAATGTATGACCTGCTCAGGTAGAAATCACGTATGCGCGTTCAGAATCAACACCTTACTTAGCCTTACCTTTTTCTTTTCCCTTTGAAGCTTTAGCCTTTACTTTTCCGGCTACCTCTTTCACCTTACTGGTAACCTTTCCTTTTACATTAGCTGCTGCCTTTTTAGTCTTATCAGCAATTTTCTTCCTTGTGTTTTTCCCACTATCGGGTGCCAAAAGCATACCTGCAATTGCTCCTGCCGCTGCCCCTGCGAGCATGCCACCAGCTACCTTTAACCCTGTGTTACTTGATTTCTTCTTTTTTTGGGGCGTCTCCGCTTTACCTTGTACTTTCTTAGTTGCCATGTTTTTTTACGATTTATGTATGTAATACTCTATTTCTATAAAATACGCATATTATGGCAGAATAAGAAATGAGCTAGATCATATTTCACCAAATACAAGGACTTTCCACCTTAAAATTACATAGAAGACATGAACGCAATCAAGAAAGATGGATCGCTACTTCCCTCGCAACATAGGCAGTACCTCCTGCATACAACTTTTGAATGACACCCTCTTTTTTCTCCAACCTTACCTTAATCCGACTTGGTGACGGTGGACTCATGAATCTTCCCTGAGTAATAATAATCTCATCTTCATTGATAGACTTATATTTATCAAGATAACAAGCCAGTGGACCTGCAGCCATACCGGTAGCCGCTTCTTCGGGTATGCCATAGTACGGACCAAACATTCGCGTTGTGGCAGCCACGCCTGCCTCAAGGGTAGGTGAATAAGGATAAAAAGCAATGAGGTTGTATTTGGCAGATACCTCTTCAATCAACTTCATATCAGGGTCAAGATGCTGGAGCAGTGATTCATCCCTCAATGGAATAATTAAAAAATTATTGCCGGTATTTACAATGATAGGTTCGAGACCAGATAGTAAATCACTTTCTTGAAGGTGAAGGGCGGCAAGCGTATTGATCCTGTCTTGTGTACCCAATGGAATGTAAATTGGTTTACTTTGTTCCATATAAGCCACTTCTCCCTCAAAATAAATATTCCGATTGCCATCTATGGTTTCCTTTGACGAGGAAGGGCCCGTAATCTTATTCAGTCTCCTGAGATGTGAAAAAGTCGCAATGGTGGCATGCCCGCAATGTGGAATTTGTTTGTTGGGCGTAAAAAAATCCAATCTAAAATCCGCCACTTGAGATGAGCTTACAAATGCAGTCTCTGAGAGCCCCACTTGTCGGGCCACCTCGAGCTTTTCATTGGAGGTCAACTGATCTGCCTCCAGCACCACCCCTGCTGGATTTCCACCATTGTTGGCATCAGCAAAGGCTTGAACGATTTGTACTTTAATTGTCTTCATTTATCTATCCGGTTAGGTTAATTTAACCTATAGACGAGGAAGCGACAAAAAAGACCCATCAATTACTCTATATTTTTATCATAATCGATAATGCGACCACTGGTATCCGATTGAACATTTTCGCAATCTAAAATCGATAATCGTAGTTTCTCTCTTACTCGCTGTATCCTGTTTTTAGCCCCAGAATAGGAAATGCCCAAAAATGCAGCCAACTCTTTCTGTGAATAGTTTTTGAAGTAAGTTAGAAGTACCGCTTCTCGATCAACGGAAGAAAGTAAATTTATTTTTGAGTTGATGCAATTACTCAAGGATTTGTAAACCTGCTCATTGTCCTCTTCTTCTGCCAACTCAATTACCTCATTTTCAAACTTTGGTTGTTTTAAATAATCCGTAATAGTATTTCTGGCTATTTGATACACCCATGAGGTAAGTTTGGATGGATCTTTAAGCTGGCACAAACTCATGTGTACCTTGATAAACACATCCTGCAAAACATCTTCTGTTATCGTATCATCTCTTAACTTGGAATAGATGAACTTGTACAGCTCATCGCGCATGTCCCACCATATGAATTTTACCGAATCTGACATATTGGTATGAGCTAAATGATCCTTTTGGATCAATGGATGAAGACGTAACAATAGTTTGGAAAAGAAAGTTTTCCCCTTTTAATTAATTGGAGAATGCTAACTAACTATTTTAAAATGAATAATTGTAAACCATACAACCAAAACCCAGGCCCACAAAATGAATACATAAACAAAATAAGATAAGATGGATGGCCAATTGTACTTCACCAACACCGAATAAACCCAGCCAGCCATAAGAAAGGAAACCGACCATGCAATACCTGCAAGTATCACAGATGGCCACATTGTATCTCCTTGCAGCTCATCAATGCGATTACTCATAATTGGTTTTATCAAATAGTAGAGGCCATAACCAAGCAACCCCATACTAAATAACCCCAACACACCGCTAACGACAAATGCAACAATGGAAAACTTGGTAACAGAAGAAAAGGTGGACCACATAACTCTATATCATTTTACCAAAACCATGAGAAGGTAATCCCAATTCGTCATAAATACAAAAAGCCATCCGGATTGCTCCTGGATGGCCTTTGCGAATTTAACCTACTATTAATTAACCTTACAACAATTACTCAGGTAGTGTCACTTTGCCAATATTGGCAGCGTGACATTGATTGTTAAATGCTGCAATTTTATTCTGTACAAAGTCATCGTACTGGGCTTTGAGTGGTTTCCAACGGGCATCTAATGCAGCCAATTGGTCCTTTACACCTTGCGTCACATAAGGGATGTTGGTGTCCAGTTCTCCTTTCAGAAAAATATAATCAGCACTCAACATATTGACAAAATTGATGATGTCATCATTGCTCTCTGCTTTGCGTTGCACCAACTGTGCATCCCAATCTTCCATCTCTTTAACTAACTGTTTTCCTGCATCTACAATTGCTTTGGAGTCAGCTTTGTTTTGTAATATCTTAATTAAGCTATTGATTTGATCTTTTGCAGATGCAATGCGATTAACGGCTCCGTGAATATCGTTAAGTCCTTTTTCAATGGCCAGCATGGTTACATGCTGGTCTTGATACTCGGCTGCAGTAGCTTCAATTCCAGGGTGTGGAAGTACATTGAAGGCTACAGTCCTTTCCTGGCTTCCCATCTTTAATGTTGCCTGGTATTTACCAGGGGATGCCTTATGTCCTCTGTAGCTACCCTCAATGAATACTCGAGGTGCCCCCAGCACTGTTGGATAACGCATATCCCAAACAAAGCGATTCATGCCAGACTTTACAGGTAATTGAGGATCTGCAGTTGGGCCTCCGGGATAACTGATGAAATCCTTGTCTTTAGCAGAGGAATAACTTCTGACTAGCTGTCCATTGGCATCTGTAATCCGCAATGAGATTTCCTCGTCTTCCTTTAGACCAGCCGGTAAGTTGTAATACAACACCACACCTGTTGGCGCATTGGTACCTACGGCATCACTTTGCTCCATGTCGTCTTCTGAGAGCACACCATCAAAGGCACTCCTTCCGGAAACACGAACAGCATCGTCAGGTTGGTACAACTGCAATCCTGTTAATTCCGGGTTATATTGTCGCAACAATCCCAGGTCATCCAATATCCAAAAGGAACGTCCTTGCGTTGAAACCACCAGGTCTCCCTGACTGATGATCATGTCTGTGATTGCAACCACAGGCAAATTCAGTTGAAGTGCACTCCAGTTCTTTCCTCCATCATAAGAAATATAAAATCCAGTTTCTGTACCTGCATACAGCAAATCTTTACGCACATCATCTTCGCGCACTACGCGTGTGAATGCTCCATATGGAATTCCATTAGTGATTTTAACCCATGTCTTTCCATAATCAGTTGTTTTATAAATAGCGGGCGTAAAGTCATTGAATTTGTAGCGAGTAGTAGCAACGTACGCGGTTGCATTATCGTGAGGTGATACCTCTATACTATTGATCAAGCACTCCTGTAATCCGGATGGAGTAACATTGGTCCAGGTTTTCCCTTCATCCCTGGTGAGATAAACCAATCCATCATCGCTTCCGGTCCATATCGTTCCTTTTTCTTTGGGATGAATTTTTACATAAGCGAGCGTTCCATAATTCTCTCCACCCGCTCCTTCATTGGTATAAGGCACTCCACTGATTCCCAGCTTACTTTCATCATTACGGGTAAGATCAGGAGAAATCTCCTCCCACGACCTTCCCATGTCCTTGGTCTTCAACAAGTGATTGCCTCCATGATAAAAAGCATTTTCATGCTTTGACCACACAATAGGAGCATTCCAGTTGAAGCGATATTTCATGTTCTTGGGCTGAAGTGCCTGGTATTGGATTGGCGCAATCATCACCCCTTTTCCTTCACCTGTTTTTGTGTCAAGTACCTCTACGGTACCCTGGTAACTTCCCCCCATTACATAACGAGGATTTTCCGGATCAAAGGCAAGAAATGCACTTTCTCCCCCTGCTGAAGATTCCCAGTTGTGCTCATCAATTGCATATCCGCCTACATTGCGACTTTGAATCTTTACAGAAGAATTGTCTTGCTGCCCGGCATACACGTTATACGGAAAAAGGTTGTCTACATTCACGCGGTAAAACTGTGCGGTAGGCATATTGCTTTGCGTAGACCAGGTTGCACCTCCATTTACAGTAATTGCAGCTCCACCATCATTGGAGATCACCATGTTTTTATTATTGTCAGGGTTGATCCACAATTGGTGGTAATCACCGTGTGTTCCTGATAATCGTGTCCATGTTTTTCCTCCATCTATTGATTTTAATCCGGGAGAATTGAGTACATAAACAATATTTTCATTTTGTGGATCTGCAATCACTTCAATGTAATACCAGGCGCGCTGTGTTAGCCTGTGATCCTTGCTAATGCGATCCCAATTTTTTCCACCATCATGGGAGACAAACAACCCTCCCTGCTCCTTTTGTGTGTCACTTTCCACAAGGGCGTAAACTTTGTCAGGATTAGATTTGCTGACAGAAACACTTATTTTACCTAATTCATTAGGCAAGCCTTTCTGAATTTTAGTCCAGGTTTCGCCACCGTCTGTTGATTTATACAAGCCACTTCCCTTTCCTCCGCTGATAACCTGCCAGGGCAATCTTCTGTGATCCCACATGGCGGCATACAAAATTCGTGGATTGGTCATGTCCATGCTCAAATCAGCGCATCCTGTATTTTCATCTACGTATAAGGTCTTTTTCCAGGTTGCCCCTCCATCTGTTGATTTATAAACACCTCTATCCGGTGCAGCACCATGCAATGCGCCTTGTGCCGCAACATAAACGATGTCTGAATTTTTTGGGTGAATTCTGATATTGGCGATGTGGCGGGTAAGCTCCAGGCCCATATTTTTCCAGGTCTTTCCTGCATCTGTCGATTTATATACCCCATCTCCATGGGAAGTAGTTACTCCTCTAGGGGCATGCTCTCCCATCCCCACATAAATTACATTGGGGTCACTATCCGAAACTGCAACGGCACCCACAGAGCCTGTTTTGAAGTATCCATCCGAAATGTTTCTCCAGGACACACCAGCATCAGTGGTCTTCCACACACCTCCTCCGGTATTGCCCATGTAATAGGTCAATGGATCACCTATTACTCCTGTTGCCGTTACCGAACGCCCTCCCCGATAGGGTCCAATACTTCTCCAAACCAATGGACCAAAATGGTCGTCAAGATTAGAAACCGTTGTAGCTACCGGAGTAGCGGGTTGACTTTTCCTTCTCTGCGCTTCAGCATGTGAAAACAAGCCAACACAAAGGATAAGGAGCAATAGATTTTTCATGCTTAAGTAGTTTGGGGTCAATTTAGATTTTCTTTCAAGCGATTTAACCAAAAAGTACATGAATGGATTTAAACGAGGACGTCAATCCTCCTTCTTTTTTGGTGCATTTTTTTGTACGTGCAGCTGCCCGTATTTAGCCTTTTCCATAATCTCTACGGCCCGTTTTATTCGGCTGTCCACATTCTTAACAGAATTGACATAATGGGATAAGCCTCGCTGAATGCCAGGCGTAAACGAGTCCCACTTCTTCTTTGCTATTTCATCCTGATCCAACACCGCTTGTAATTCTTCAGGTACATCCACAGTATCTGGATCTACTATCCAAAAAGTTACTTTTACAGAATCCCCGGACCCAATTTTTGCCTCTTTGCGCAACTGTGCACTCACCATAAAGTAACGCGAACCATCTTTCTTATGTTGAATGGCTAAAGCAAATGGAGTTTTGTTGAACGTTCCTTTCGTTCTGATTCTTCCTTTAGGCAATTGATCAATTATTTCATCGGGAACTACAACGATGGTATGGGTAAAGCTTCCATGGACGGTCTTCAGCCGTGTTTCAAAATTGTATTTTTTACTCCTGGTCATTCATTGACAAATATTCCCATTCGTGAACTTACATAAAAGTAAAAATCAATAAATTGACTCCGTTCACCTTCAAAGATCCCTACTCAAAAATCCATTGAAAGCTCCGATATTATTGAGTATCTTCTCGCACTAACCTAATTACTATGGAAAACATTTCTAGGCGCAGCTTCCTTTTCAAAGCCAGTGGAATTGCCACCATTCCATTTCTCTGGGAAAAACCCCAACTCATTCTTTACAACGGTAACTTCCTTACTGTAGATCCAAGCATGCCAAAGGCACAGGCTGTTGCCATCGCCAATGACCGATTGATTGCGGTGGGGTCCAATGATGAAATAAAGCCTTTGAGTGGACCGTTTACCAAATCTATCGATTTACAAGGACGTACCGTTGTGCCAGGTTTTATCGATGCCCATTGTCATTTTGCCTCTTCTGGCCGAAGGCACCTTACTGACATCGATTGTGGATTAGACTCCATTGAAAAAATAAAAATGGCGGTGAAAAAAAGAGCCGCAAAGACACCTCCTGGTGAATGGGTGTATGGCTTTAAGTATGACGATACCAAAACCAAGGAAGGAAGGTACCTGAGCCGAAAAGATTTGGATGAGGCGGCTCCCAATCATCCTGTAATAATTAATCACCGTGGCGGTCACACCAATTTTGTTAATTCCATGGCCTTTGTAAAAGCAGGTGTAACTGAAGATGTCGTTGATCCGCCCGGTGGTAAGTTTGAAAGAGAAAATGGAAAATTAAGCGGCAGGCTATTGGAGAATGCGTCTGATGTATTTCCTGACAGACCCAAACCTACACAAGAGAATTTTGTTGAAGGGGTGGCACTCATGTCTTCCCTGTTGGCCAAATCTGGCATTACCTCTGCTCATGATGCTGGCGCCTCCACACTGGATATGAAAGCCTATCAAGATGCATATGGCAGAGGAGAGCTTAAGACCAGAGTATATGCGCTCATCCGAGACGGCTGGATTGACCGAATGATAGAAGCTGGAGTAAAGACTGGGCTGGGAAACGAATGGGTAAAGGTTGGTCCAATGAAAACAGCGATCGATGGATCCATCTCGGAGCGCACTGCCAGATTATCAACACCCTATATTGGCAGCAACAATGATTATGGTTTGCTTACCAGCACACCTGAAGAGCTCTATCAGGTTTGTAAAAAAGCACATGTCAATGGTTGGCAAATTGGGGTGCACTCCAATGGTGATGTGGGTATCGACATTACGCTTTCAGTGTACGAACGATTGCAAAAAGAATTTCCCAGAAAAGACCCCCGGTTCAGGTTGGAACATTGTACAGTCATCAACGAGGATTTGGTAAAAAGAATACAAGCGCTTGGTGCCATTCCGTGTCCTTTTTCAACGTATGTGTATTGGCATGGGGAAAAAATGAAATACTATGGTGAAGACCGGCTTAAAAACATGTTTGCCTTGCGTAGTTTTTTAGATGCGGGGATAAAAGTTACACAAACATCCGACTACCCGCCCGGGCCCTACGAACCGCTCATGGCCATTCAATCTTCCGTTACCAGAATTGACTATACAGGAAAAAGCTGGGGAACCAACCAAAGGGTATCCGTAGAGGAAGCCATTAAAATTGGCACCATGCACGGTGCTTATGCTTCCTACGAAGAAAATAAAAAAGGATCGATCACCGCAGGCAAGTATGCAGATATGGTAGTATTCAATAAAGACCCTACCAAGGTAGATCCAGGCACTATCATGCAATTAAAAATTGAAAGAACAATGGCAGGTGGTCAATGGGTATACGAATCGTAATTATTAACTTGTTCTTTTAAATTCTCATAAAAGTCAACTTTTATTAACAAACTATTGAATGGCAACAGCTACATTGAAATTTCCAGAAGTAAAAAACTATATCAAAGGGCACTTTGTTGATTCGTCAGGAGAAAAGATGGATGTTGTCAGCCCGCTGAATGGTGAACTACTTTCCAAAGTACCTGTTTCAGACATTGATGCTTTGAATAACGCGGTAGCTGCGGCACAGCAAGCTTTCCCATCGTGGTCTGCTACACCGATAAAGGAGAGGGTTCAAATTCTATTTAACTACAGAACCCTTTTGCAAAAATACAAAGCAGAGCTTACAGAGCTCATTCATCTTGAAAACGGCAAAATCAAAAGTGAAGCAGAAGCTGAAGTGGACAAAGCCATTGAACTAACTGAGTTTGCTGTATCTCTGCCCCAGCTGATCCCGGGAGAAATTCTCGAGGTAAGTCAGGGCGTTGATTGCAAAACCGAAAAAATCCCATTGGGGGTTGTAGCGAGTATCACGCCTTTTAATTTTCCTTGTATGGTACCCAATTGGACTATTCCTAATATTCTGGCGCTGGGCAATTGTATGATACTAAAACCTTCAGAGCGTGTTCCCCTTACGGCTCATCGTTTGGCAGCCATTTTGAAAGAGGCCGGACTACCTGACGGTGTTTTTAATATAGTGAACGGCACCAAAGAAATTGTTGAAGGCATCTGTGACCATCCTGGAATCAAAGCGGTATCGTTTGTGGGATCTACCAAGGTGGCAAAAATTGTTTATCAACGATCTACAAACAACCTTAAAAGGTGCCTGGCGCTAGGCGGAGCTAAAAATCATTTACTCGTGTTGCCCGATGCACAAGTAGAAATGACCGCCTCCAACATTACCGCTTCGATGAGTGGATGTGCAGGGCAACGTTGCATGGCAGCCTCCGCCATGGTAGGTGTTGGTGAGATTGACCACATCATAGAAAAAGTGTGCGAAGAAGCGCGAAAGATTGTACCCGGCAAAAACCTTGGATCCGTCATTTCAAAAGAGGCCAAAGAACGAATTGAAAAATACATAACCGATGCAGAAAAAGCAGGAGCAAAAATTTTAGTGGATGGAAGGAACACTGTCGTGGACGGGATGGAAGGCGGGTTTTATGTTGGCCCTACTGTAATCGACCATGTTACTCCCGACATGGCCATTGCCAAGGATGAAGTATTCGGCCCTGTATTGGCCATCATGCGCACCAAGACATTGGATGAGGCCATTGCCATCGAAAACAATTCAACATATGGCAACGCTGCCTCGGTATTTACTCAAAGTGGCGGATTGGCCAAGTACGTTGCCGAAAAAGCCAGTGCCGGTATGATCGGTGTAAACATCGGTGTACCTGTACCTCGGGAGCCTTTTTCTTTCGGAGGTTGGAATGAATCCAGATTTGGCGCAGGTGATATCACCGGAAAAAGTGCTATTGAATTCTGGACACAAATGAAAAAGACCACCATCAAGTGGAACCCGGAAGCGCGAACCAACTGGATGAGTTAATTGATAACGATTTTAAACTACTACTATGCAAACTGCTACATCAGCAACTTCAACAGCCTTTCAGGACAATTTAAAACATACCCTGTTTGCCTGGTCGAAACAAGCCGGACTTAGTCCGCTAAATATTGTTAAAACAGAGGGTGTCTACCTTCATGAAGCCAATGGGAAACGTATCATCGACTTTTCCTCACAGTTAATGAATGTAAATATCGGTCACGGTGACAAACGTGTCAATGATGCCATCATAAAACAAATGAATGAGGTTAATTACATCGTACCTGCAGCCGCAACAGAAATCAGAGGTAAGCTTGGAAAAAAAATTGCTGAAATTTCTCCTGAAGGTTTAAACAAAACCTTCTTTACATTGGGGGGAGCCGAAGCCATTGAAAACGCCATCAAGATAGCGCGTGTCTATACTGGCAGGGCCAAGATCATCTCACTTTACCGATCCTACCATGGGTCAACGCATGGTGCGTTTTCTGCAGGAGGTGATCCCCGAAAACATCCGGTAGATGGTCATCAAGCTCCAAACTTCATTCATGTAGAAAATCCTTACTTCTACCGCTGCCCCTGGTATAGTACAACGCCTGAAGAATGCGGGGAACGTGCCGCTGCGCATATGGAACAGATAATCAAATATGAAAATCCGGAAAGCATCGCAGCTGTTCTCATGGAAGGCGAATCGGGGTCATCCGGATGCATCAAATATCCTCCAGGATATTGGAAAAAAGTAAAAGCCATTGCCGACAAATATGGAATCCTCACCATCTCAGATGAAGTGATGAGTGGATTCGGTCGCACTGGCAATTGGTTTGGTGTTGACAATCATGGCGTTACTCCGGACATCATCTGCATGGCCAAAGGCTTGACATCGGGATACCTCCCATTAGGTGGAGTAATCGTAAGCGACAAAATAGCCCATCACTTTGATGAAAAAGCTTTACCTCTTGGATTGACCTATTCCGCTCACCCCCTCTCATGTGCTGCAGCCCTGGCGGTAATTAATATTTATGAAAGCGATGGCTTGTTTGCGAATACCCTGAAAATGGGAAAGTACATCGAAGAACAAATTGAAAAAATGAAGGACAAACATCCAAGCATTGGCGATTTCCGAAATACAGGTTTGCTGGGATGTATTGAATTGGTAAAAAACAGAAAAACAAAAGAGCCTGTTACACCCTGGAATGCCAAACCCGATCAAATGGAGGTGACCAATAAAATGGCAGCCAGAATCAAGGAATTAGGTATGTTCACTTTCGTGCGATGGAATTATATTTTCATTGCCCCTCCCCTGATCATCAACAAAGAACAGGTGGACGAAGGACTTGAAATTATTTCAGAAGCCATTGCTATCGCAGACAAATACTGTAATTAATTAATGGCTGACTGTTCAAGAAAAAAGCCCTGGAAAGTCCCCACTCTCCAGGGCTACCTTAACACAACCCGTCCTCACTCAAACCTGTTTTTTTAAAGTTGAAACTCCTTTGCCGCTTCAGGCTGATACATGACCTCTTCAACTACAAACTGTCCCCAACCCGTTGGTGTTTGCCATGTCGTAATCTGCCCCTCTTTACATCCCAATAAGGCAATACCAATATTGGTGAATACGGATATTTTGGTTTTCCTCTGATCTGAATCTTTTGGGTACGCAAGCAGAATTTCAGCTGACCACCCATTCGAAAGGTTTTTTAACAGTGCCCGGGAATTCATCGTGATTATTTTACTGCTTATCTCCTCTTGGGGCACTAGCTTCGCGCTGCTTAGTTTGTCAAATAGCATTTCAACCATAGGGGGCACTGTACGCTTCTCCCTGATCGGAGTGATGAGCTCCATCAAACGGTTATAGTCCGTTATAGTCACGATTTTACTTGTTTCCATTTCTACTTACCCGATCCCCAATTCTGTGCCAGAAATTAAAATGCCCAGGGAAGAAACTGAGCGATGATTTCAAATAATCGTACTGAGGTGATATTACCCAGTTGGGGAGTAATTACTCATCAATTTTACTATTATGCGCAAGCTGGTAGATGATTCAATTTACCCCAACTAAATTTGCAAACAGTTATGGCGAGGAATGACATCAATTTCAAATTACAAGAACGCGTTAAAGAGCTAAAATGTCTTTACGAACTGTCTCGGATTGCGCTTCAATCAGGCAACGACCTGGCTGGTATTTCAACAAAGACACTTTCTATCCTTAAGGCTGCATTGCAACATCCTCAAGTGGCAGAAGCAAAAATTACCATTGGTAATCAGGAGTATAAAACATCAAAATTTAAATTATCGCTACACTCCATCAAGACACCTATCAAATTAGATGGCAAACTAAAGGGTCAGATAGAAGTAGGATATCGGAACCACCGGAACATAAATGCCAAGCGGCCATTTCTTGCAGAAGAAAAAAGCTTATTAAAGGCCGTAGCAAGAGGGTTTAGTCTTATTATCAAACGCATCTCCATAGAGGAAGAAAGAAAAAAATTAGAGGTTCAATTACAACATGTTGAAAGATTGGCGTTGATAGGCGAATTAACAGCAGGTATTGCGCATGAATTAAACGAACCCTTGGGGAGAATTCTTGGTTTCTCACAACTTATAAAAAAAGCGGGAGCCCTAAAACCACAGCAAGATGAAGACCTGGAGCGCATTATCAAAGCTTCCTTGTACACCAGAGAGATCATTAAGAAATTGATGTTCTTCTCCAGACAAATGCCCCAACAAATCACAACTGTCGATTTGAATGAAGTCATTTCAAACATTTTATATTTCATTGACGCACGCTACCAGGGAAACAAAATTACTATTACTCAGAAACTGCATAAAAACTTGCCTGCTATTCAAGCGGATGCAGTGCAAATGACACAGGTCTTGGTAAACCTAATTACTAATGCCATTCATGCTATGCCTAAGGGTGGGGAAATTCTCATCAGTACGAACGTAAAATCTAATTCCGTGTTATTGGTTGTAAAAGATACCGGACATGGCATGACACCTGAAATAAAGAAAAAAATATTCGAACCGTTCTTCACAACAAAGCCTGTGGGCCATGGAACAGGACTGGGACTTGCTGTGGTACAGGGAATAATCACCGCTCATCACGGTAAGATAGCAGTACAAAGTAAAGTTGATTCAGGAACCAGATTTGAGGTAAAATTGCCGTTAAATACAATTAGTTAATTATGAATTCAGTGAGTAAAAGTAGGAGCGTAACCAATGTATTAGTTGTAGATGATTCCGTTGAAACGGTTGAGTTGATTAAGCGAAACCTAGAGGCAGCCTCCTTTAGGGTGTATGTTGCACACCAGGTTCAATCTGCTATTGCCATACTCAGCTCAGTACCCATGGATTTGGTGATTACCGACCTGAAAATGCCCGATCAAAATGGCATTCAACTGGTGCGCCATGTGTCTGAAAATTTCAAGCATGTAGGCATACTGGTTATCACAGGGTTCCCATCTATAGAAGGAGCAGTAAATTCAATAAAAGTGGGTGCTGAAGAATATCTGGTAAAACCATTTACTGAAGAAGAGTTATTCAACGCAGTAAACCGCGTATTGTCTAAAGCCAGCAATTACAAAAGAAAGAAAGAAATTACTACAGAGGATAGTACTTTCGGCATCATCGGTGCCTCCGAACCGATGCAAGATGTTTTTAAAACAATTGCAAAAGTTAAAACCACCAACGCAACAGTACTAATCACCGGTGAAAGTGGAACCGGAAAAGAACTTGTTGCACGTGCACTGCATTACAGCACTGGTGTTCAAACGCCATTTGTGCCAGTGAATTGTGGTGGAATACCCGATACACTGCTTGAAAGTGAACTTTTTGGTTATGTAAAAGGCGCATTTACGGGTGCCAATGAAACCAGGGCCGGATTTTTTCAAACCGCGGATGGTGGAACTATTTTTCTTGATGAGATCGGAAACACCAGCTTATCCATGCAGGCAAAGCTACTTCGTGTATTGCAAGAAAAGGAGTTCTATATGATAGGATCCAAAAAACCTCAGAAAGTAAATGTGCGCGTGGTTGCAGCCACTAATGTTGATTTGAAGGAGTTGGTTAAAAAAGGTTTATTCAGAGAAGATTTATATTACAGGTTATTTATAATTACCATAGATCTTCCTCCACTTCGTCTGAGAGGAAATGACATTGAACTGCTCACTGAATATTTCCTTTCTAAATATGCACGGGAGTTAAATAAGCATAAGATGCGATTAAGTGATAAAGCCATGAATGCACTAATCGCTTATAACTGGCCTGGCAATGTAAGAGAATTACAGAATCTGATTCATCGACTCACCATTCTAGTAGAAGATGAATTCATCGATGTTCCGGATTTACCAGAAACATTTCGCTATTCAGCCTACCAAGACAAAGGCATGGATAGACCTTTAGTGGAAGTTGAACAGGAGTACATCATGAAGGTGCTGGGTTCACATAGAAACAATATTTCACACACTGCCAGAATACTTGGTATAGACAGGAAAACACTACGCGAAAAAATAAAACGCATTAAGAAAAATGCATAGTGAGGAATAACACCTCACTGAGTATTTTTTAATCACTAATAGCGCCTCCTTAGTTACAATACTCACTGGAATCAATCATTTTGTTTGGTACACATTTTGGGTGTGGTATCAAAAAAGTTATGATTGCAGATGCGGTAACCTCCAATAATTTTATCGGAAGAATAATACAGGAAGAACTTCCTGGATTATGTGAAACTTGTGCAAACAGGTTCACGTGCGTTTTCAAATTAAACGCTAATAAAATCATATTACAATGTGAACTCTTTGAGGTTGAGGAGTCTGTACCTACTTCATTCCTTTCAATTGCATCACGTAGTCACAACGAAAAATTAATTTCTTCATTGAAGGGTTTGTGTGGCAACTGCTCCAACGTCCCTTATTGTCAACTTCCAAAAGCAGAAGGAGGAGTTTGGCACTGTGAGGAATACCATTGAACTGAAGGTTATGCTAAAAAAATTAATCAATCAATACTTTAAGCCCAAAGCAAAAGAAAAGGAAGATTCCATTGAAAGGAAAAATGGCAAATGGAAAGAATTTAATAAGCACGCCATCCTGATTAGTGAAGGGTGCTATAACGAGGGATTGAGAGATGGGATATGGAGGTTTTATTATGACACAGGGGAGTTGATCATTGAAGAGGAGTATCACCTGGGTAAGAAACATGGGAAATACACGTCATATTACCGCAGTGGTAAGTTAATGAGCCTGGGGCGCTTTGTAGATGATTTGAGAGAAGGCGAGTTTAAAGTGTTTAGCGAAGAAGGTGAGATAACCAAAATATTGGTTTTTAAGCAAGACGCGTTGATTGAAGAGATTAACCACGGGACTCCTAATATTATTCAAAGGCAGCTGATAAGTTACGATCTCCCAATGTTAATTATTGTTTTTACCTATTTAGTATACTGGGCTACTCAAATCCGTGTGAACATATGACCTGTGCTTTGAACGCCCTTTAAAAGATCGTGCAGGTTAGAAATGAAAAAAGCAGCCCCAGGGGACTGCTTTTTGTTCTTATCAAGAGCCCCCAGCCGGGATCGAACCAGCGACCTACTGATTACAAGTCAGTTGCTCTACCAGCTGAGCTATGGAGGCTTACCCTTTTAAAACCTGCTCAAAACCCAAAACAAAGCGTGAGTAATGATGGCATCAAAAATGATGTGCAAAAATAAAGGAAGTGAAGACTATTCCAAACCCTCTAAGAAACAGTTTTAATTAATTTGAGCTGTTTTTTAAGCTCTTTTAAATGATTGGCAGCCGCTTCAAGTTTTTCGGTAAACTCACCCTTCATTTTCTCTGCATTCCTGGATCTGCCAAAAAACTCGAGGTTGTTTTGAAGTATGGCAATGTCGTTCTCTGCTTTATGAATCTGCGTCTTAATGGCCTGCTCTTTATGATGTATTTTGCGTTCACTGTTGGGGTCGTTGCGAAGCCCTACCAATTGAATTTCCGTTCTAAGGCGATCGCGGTCATCATCGGTTAGCCCAGACAATGAAGAAACAAAGCCCTCCACTGCTTTATCAAATCTGGATTTGATGGATTTGATTGCCTTTCTGGGAACAAACCCAATAGCATTAAACTTGCCTACAATTTCAGTGAGCATTTCACTATCTCCGGTTTTATCTGAGGCGTGTTTCTCCAGCATCTCACACAATTCCTTCTTTTGCATTAGATTGTCTTCCTGCTCTTTGTCTTGTTTGCCGTATTGCTCCCTTCGCTTATCAAAGAAAACATCACAAGCAGCCTTAAACTCCTTGTACAACTTGTCTCTCTGTTTTTCAGGTACAGGTCCTATCTCCTTCCATTCCTGTTGCAATCTTTTTAGTTCTTCAGATGCGTTCAGCCAATCGGTACTGTCCTTGATGCTATTGGCCTTCTCTATCAGCACCTTTTTCAACTCGAGATTTTTTTCCCTATCACCATCCAACTTTTTGAAAAAAGCATTCTTGTTGTTGAAAAACGCTTTAAAAGTTGACCAGAACATCCGGTTTGTCTCCTTGGTTTGAGAACGAGGCACGGGTCCTACAGCCTCCCACCTTTTCTGAATCGCCAGAATATCCTTTGTCTTTTGATTCCACTCTTTGATTCTGTCGCTGTTGAAATCAGAAAAAGCACTCAGCTCTTCAATCAGTTTCTTCTTTTCTTCCAGGTTCTTTTTAAAGGATTCATGCAACGATGACATAAAAGCATCTCTCCTTGCATAGATGGCATCAGAGGCTGCTTTAAAACGATTCCAAATATTATCCTTTTCTTCGCGTGGTACAGGTCCTATGTGTTTGAACTCTTCGTGCAGCTCATTCAATTCTTTCACTGCCACTTTAATGACCTCTTCACCAACTAGCTTTTCTGCCCTTTCGCATAGCTCTATCTTATACTCGAGGTTTTTCTTCCTGTCCAGTTCTTTGAGTTCAAAATAAATACTGCGCTGGTCATAGTATAAATCTAAAAGTGCGCTGTAGTTGGCCCACAAAGTGCGTGAATGAGTATTGGGTACCGGACCAATTTTTTTCCATTCGTTCTGCAATTGCTTGAACACTGAAAAACTATTCTCCGTATCCTCCCCATCTGCCAATGACCTCAACTTTTCAAGTATTTCGTTTTTCTTGAAAAGGTTTTCGTTCTTTTGCTGCTCCTGATCTTTGAAGTATTTATTCTTTTTATCTAATAGCAATTTCACAGTAGCATCAAACTCGTGATCTATGTCATCACCTTTGTAATCAAAGTCATCCTTGACACCACCTTCGGCAATAAATTTGTCCAGGGCTTTGGCTTTCTCTCCGTTCCTTATCTCATTGAACAAAGGCTTTATCTCCCTTATCACAGAGTCAATTCTACTAAAACTTGATTCTCCCGAAAGCTCCTTAATTACTTTAGCCAGCTCCTCTTTCGAACAATTAGAGTAGTCGATATTGTCCTCCTCGCTGGAATCATCATGATCGTCCTCTGTATTATTTTCAGAATTTAATAAAGAATCACGTCCTTTACGGGATGTATCCTCCGCACTCAGCTGCGTTTGAGTTATCTCTTCAGAAGTATTTTTCTGCTCCGTATCCAATTCCAATTCGTTTTTCATGAATTTCTGTCAATCCTCTACAATAACGTAAAAATAATTGAATTGAATGAATCAATTCATCCTTGGATCCTCAGGATAATTGGAATAAATCGAGAATCGCCCTCCCATACTTTCCAGCGACTTCTTCCACATCTCCTTGGGGTTGGTCTCAAATACCAGTTCACTGTTAAATCTATTACTCACTATCCAACTATCAGCTTCCAATTCTGCATCCAATTGACCCTCAGACCACCCGCTATAACCCAGAAAAAATTTAATGTCTTTGGGTTCAATCTGCTTGGTGCCAATGAGAAACTTCAGATTATCGAAATCACCCCCCCAATAAACGTCATCAGTTATTTGAGTGGCACCCGCCAGTTCTTCACAACGGTGCAAATAATGTAATGTATCCTGTTGCACAGGCCCTCCAACAAACAAGGTGGAGTTAAAATTCTCAAGCCCCTCCATCACATCCCCTAATGCCGCCAACGATGGTTTGTTCAATACAAATCCAAACGACCCCACCTCATTGTGTTCGCAAAGTAATACAATACTTCTCTCAAAATTGGGATCCGGTAAATAGGGTTCTGATACAAGGATATTTCCTTTTGCTGGTTTTAGCTTATTTCTGTACTTAAAAAAATCCATGACCTGTATACAATAAAACGGAATTCGCCTTGATTTAGTTATCCGTTCGTTCACACGAATAAAGTGCGCTTGCATGAGAGATGCAACCTATGCTTTTATTAATTTCAAGAAAAATACAGTTCTAAAAATGAAAGGACTCTCTGAGATACGTACCGACTACAGCAAGGCTTCTCTTGACACCACTTCAGTGGACCAAAATCCGTTTACCCAATTTGAAAAGTGGTTTAAAGAAGCACTCGAATCACAAGTCTTGGAACCTAACGCCATGAATCTTGCTACTCTGGCAGAAGGCGGAAGACCTACCTCTCGTATCGTATTGCTCAAAGGAATTGAAAACCAACAATTTGTTTTTTACACCAATTATCAGAGTCAGAAAGGAAGAGAGTTGGAAGCTAACCCCTCCTGTGCACTCAATTTTTTCTGGCCCGAATTGGAGAGACAAGTGCGCATTGAAGGCGTGGTGAGCAGGGTGTCTCCAGAAGCCTCTGACGCCTATTTTCAAAGCAGACCCAGGGAAAGTCAGATTGGGGCGTGGTCATCTCCTCAGAGCACTTTTATTAAAGACAGAACCATATTGGAGGAGCGGGTAAAGCAAATGGAGGAAAAGTATAAGGACCTGAAAGTATTACCCAGGCCTAAGCAATGGGGAGGATATGGCGTAACTCCAATGGAAATTGAATTCTGGCAAGGGAGACCCAGTCGCCTCCACGACAGAATCGTATACATCCTGACTGACAATAAATGGAAAATCCAGCGACTTGCTCCCTAACGAATATCAGTCAATGCATTAAGGCCAATTGTTCTTCTGATCGTGAATCCTTCTCCATAGCTGGCGCCTATGGCGTGGCCCAACTCCACCCCTCTGGATTCAAGCATATTTAAAAAGCCCTGACTGGAAATGTAGGTTTCTGGTTCCGAACTATTGGGGTCATGGAATTGAGATTTATAAGCCATCACCGACTCCATTTTTTTCTTCCAAAAATCTGATACGTCTACCACAAAATCGGGCTTGATCATCTGGCTTTGTATGTAGTGATAAAGCACTTTTGGCCTCCATGGTGCTTGCTTAAGATCAGCATCAATGGTTTCAATTTTATTCAAACCAGCCATGAAACAGGCTTTGAAGGCCAGTTCAGCTCCCTTTCCGTGATCAGGGTGCCTATCCATAATCGCATTGGCCAATACAATTTCAGGTTTGTACTTGCGAATCACTCGGATTACTTCCAGTTGATGTTGCTCATCAATTGCGAAAAACCCATCCCTGAAGCCCAGGTTTTCGCGTATTGAAAGTCCTAAAATTTTAGAAGAGGCTGCTGCTTCCTGATCTCGTGTTTCCGGTGTTCCTCGAGTACCTAATTCACCTCTTGTAAAATCTACAATCCCCACCTTTTGATTCATGGCGATATGCTTGGCGATAGTGCCACCGCAACCTAGCTCTGCATCATCCGGATGAGCCGCTAAAACAAGTATGTCGAGCTTCATATTGATCAGGTAAACTAATGAGCAACCTCGGCCTCCTTGGCAGCCAGGAATTTTTCTGCATCCAGTGCACCCATACATCCTGTTCCCGCTGCTGTAATCGCCTGTCGATACACTTTATCAGCAGCATCTCCTACTGCGAATACGCCTTCAATGTTTGTCTTCGCTGTTCCAGGTTTTACCTTAATATAACCGCTCTCGTCCATATCCACCTGTCCTTTGAATATATCTGTATTGGGCTTGTGGCCGATGGCCAAAAAGAATCCTTCTATCGGCAGTACTTGCTTCTCTCCAGTTTTATTGTTGACAACACGAACACCCTTCACGCCACTCTCATCACCAAGTACTTCCTCAGTCTCGGTATTCCAGTGCACTTCAATATTGGGGGTATTGAGTACCCGCTGCTGCATTATCTTTGATGCCCTCATTTCATCCCTTCTCACAATTAAGTGAACCTTAGGGCAAAGTTTAGAGAGATAGGTTGCTTCCTCTGCCGCTGAATCTCCTGCTCCAACTACGGCAACATCTTTTCCACGATAGAAATAACCATCACATACGGCACATGCCGATACCCCTTTATTGGCATAGGTTTTTTCTGAAGGAATACCCAGGTACTTGGCACTTGCCCCTGTCGCTATGATTACTGATTCAGCATAGATTTCTTCTTTTCCATCCACAGTGAGTTTGAAAGGATAAACTGAAAAGTCAGCAGCAGTTACCAACTTATAATGAATTTCAGTACCAAATCGCTCTGCCTGCTTTTGCAGATCTACCATCATTTGTGGTCCGTTGATTCCGTCAGGATAGCCAGGGAAATTCTCAACATCATTGGTAGTAGTAAGCTGGCCACCAGGTTCACCCCCTGTTAGTAATACTGGCTTAAGTCCTGCGCGCGCGGCATAAATGGCTGCAGTATATCCGGCAGGGCCAGACCCAATGATGAGTACTTTTAATGGTTCTTTTGACATGTTTTTTATCTTAATCCTGAAAAAAAAAGTCCCAATTTTAATTGAGACTTCAATAAGTTTTCAATTCAACAATACTATCCCAAATAAGGTTTCAAAGCCTTGCTTCTTGATGTATGCCTAAGTCTTCGGATCGCCTTTTCCTTGATCTGACGAACACGCTCGCGCGTCAAATTGAATTTTTCGCCAATTTCTTCCAACGTCATGGCATGCTCACCATTAAGTCCAAAATAAAGCGCTATAACATCTGATTCGCGCTGAGTAAGTGTTGAAAGCGCTCGTTGTACCTCTCGTCTTAATGAATCTGTCATGAGCCCTGAATCCGGTGTCTCCTGACTTTCATTTTCCAAGACATCCAATAGACTATTTTCTTCCCCCTGAACAAAGGGAGCATCCATAGAAACATGACGTCCAGATATCTTCATGGTATCTACCACTTCAGCAGTAGTCACCTCCAATACATCCGCAAGCTCATCCGGAGAGGGTTCGCGCTCGTATTTCTGCTCTAATTCAGAAAAGGTTTTCGATATCTTATTGAGTGATCCTACCCTGTTTAAGGGCAACCTCACAATTCGGGACTGCTCCGCCAATGCCTGCAGGATAGATTGACGAATCCACCATACAGCGTAGGATATGAACTTAAAGCCTCGTGTCTCATCAAAGCGCTGGGCGGCTTTGATTAAGCCCAAATTACCTTCATTGATCAGATCACCCAGAGAAAGGCCCTGGTTTTGATACTGCTTGGCAACGGAAACAACAAAACGCAAATTTGCCTTTGTTAGCTTTTCAAGGGCGATTTGATCACCCGCCTTAATCCGTTTGGCAAGTTCTACTTCCTCATCAGGAGTAAGAAGATCAACCTTACCAATCTCCTGCAAATACTTATCAAGAGATTGGCTCTCGCGGTTGGTAATTTGTTTGCTGATCTTAAGCTGTCTCATCGAGCAATAATACTAAATCTTGAACACGTAAATTCCAAAAAATAGTTCCTAATACTGCTATCTCAAAAGTTATGCCTGAGTAGTCTCCTCCTTCTTTGGTGGACGTGGCAATAAAACTTTTCTTGACAGTCTGTATTTACCAGTTTTCTTATCTATTTCAACCAGCTTAACTTTCACTTGCTCCCCTACTTCCATCACACCATCCATGCTTTCCAATCGCTCCCATTTCACTTCTGAAATGTGTAACAACCCATCTTTTCCGGGCATGATTTCAACAAAAGCACCGAAAGGCATTATAGACTTCACTACCCCATCATAAACTTCCCCTACCTCAGGTACGCTTACAATGGCTTTCACACGTGCAATGGCTGCATCCATAACCTCCTGATTGCTGGAGAAAATGTTGACAACGCCTTTATTATTTACTTCTTCAATTACTACGGTAGCACCGGTCGTTTTCTGTATATCCTGCACCACTTTTCCGCCAGGACCGATTACCGCACCAATCATTTCCTTGTCAATGGTGATGCTGTAAGCACGTGGAGCGTGAGGTTTCAAATCAGGATTAGACTTAGACAAGGTCTTCTTCATCTCATTCAAGATGTGCATCCTTCCTTCCTTCGCCTGGTTAAGTGCTTCTTCCAGAACTTCATAGGTCAGACCATCCACTTTCAGGTCCATCTGACATGCAGTGATACCTTTTTCAGTACCAGTCACTTTAAAGTCCATATCGCCCAGGTGATCTTCATCCCCTAATATATCAGACAAGATTGCGTACTTACCGGTTGCACTGTCACTGATCATTCCCATGGCAATTCCTGAAACCGGGGCCGAAATAGGCACACCAGCATCCATAAGTGCCAGAGAACCAGCACAAACTGTTGCCATTGATGAAGAACCATTTGATTCCAAAATATCAGAAACCAAACGAATGGTATAAGGGTTCTTATCGTCAGCTGGGATTACTTGCTTTAGGGCTCTCATGGCAAGATTACCATGACCCACCTCTCTTCTGCCAGGACCACGATTAGGCTTCACCTCGCCTGTAGAAAAACCAGGGAAGTTGTAGTGCAGGATAAACTTATTGGAACCGGAGAACATGGCGCCATCAATGAGCTGCTCGTCCAATTTAGTACCCAAGGTAACTGTACTCAAAGACTGTGTTTCTCCGCGGGTGAATATACTTGAACCATGTGCCATAGGTAAGTAATTTACCTCTGTCCAGATTTGCCTTACTTCGTTCAGTTTCCTTCCATCAAGTCGAACCTTCTCATTCAAAACCAAATCGCGGCACGCTTTCTTGTGCGCAGACTTGTAATACTTTTTTACCAGGTCCTTATTTACCGTGGTATCTTCCGGAAGTGATTCCATGTATTCTTCTAAAGGTTTGCTGAAGTTTTCAGACCTTTCCTTTTTATTCTTGTTTTGCTGACGCGCTATTTCATACAGCTTGTCGTAAAACATCTTATATACCTCTTCTTTCAGTGCCTCGTCCTTCTCTTCATGATCAAAGGTTCTCTTCTCGGTTTTGCCAGCAGCAGCGGCTAATTCCACCTGAACAGCACATTGCACTTTGATGGCATCATGTGCATATTTCATGGCTTCAAGCATATCCTTTTCGCTCACCTCTTTCATCTCCCCTTCCACCATCAGGATGTTATCTTTTGATGCTGCAACGATAAGATCGAGATCAGACCTTTCTTTTTGTTCTAATGTGGGGTTGATCACAAACTGACCATCAACACGTACCACCCTCACTTCTGAAATGGGTTCCTGGATGGGAATATCAGATACAGCCAATGCACTGGATGCTGCAAAAGCTGCCAATGAATCTGGCAAAGAATTGGCATCACCCGAAATTAACGAAATGCTTACCTGTGTTTCTGCATGGTAATCATCTGGAAATAATGGACGGATAGCGCGATCCACTAATCTACTGATCAGAATCTCATAATCAGAAAGCCTTCCTTCCCTTTTCAAAAATCCACCTGGAATTTTACCTGTTGAGGCAAACTTCTCCTGGTAATCCACCGAAAGTGGTAAAAAATCCACCCCTTCTTTGGCGGTATGCGAGGCTACAGCAGTGGCAAGCAACATGGTGTTGCCCATACGTACCACTACGGCACCATCTGCCTGACGAGCTAGTTTACCAGTCTCGATACTAATTTCACGACCATCTGGTAGCTTGCAGGTCTTGGTTATAATATTATTCATTGTTAACAATTGTTAGGGGATAATACAGGATAGCATTATCCGGGTGTAAATAAAGCGAAAAGGGAACCTTAACGGTTCCCTGTGCTATTCATTAGTTTCTTATTTCCTTAAGTCAAGGTCAGTTAAAACTGCCCTGTACCTGTCAATATTCACTTTTTGAAGGTAGTTAAGGAGTTTTTTGCGCTTACCAACCAGCTTTAAAAGGCCAGTTTGTGTTGAAAAGTCCTTTTTCTGACCTTTTAAGTGTTCAGTCAGGTGCTTAATTCGGTATGTAAAAAGGGCAATTTGAGACTCTGGAGAGCCAGTATCGGTCTTAGATTTGCTAATTCCGTGTGCGTTGAACAGCTCTTGCTTTTTTTCTGAATTCAGATACATCGGTAAAAATATTTTTTCTCTTCTATTTAAAGCGCAAAAGTATACTAGTAGGGTCAAAAAAGCAAATTCAGGTAATCGGCTTCGAAAGGAGTTTTTTAGCCTGTAACCATGTTTTCAACTTGTCCCAGACTACACGATAAAAGTCTGCCTCAAATAATCTGGCATCTACCCTTGCTTGTCTTAAGAATAGTAGGCCTATTACGAAAAGAATAGCATCAGCCATCCAAATACCAATTGGCACAGGAATAACACCCTGACGAGCCCATTTGTCGCCCATCATGGAGAGGATATAATAAAAAATAAAGAAAATGATGGAGGCCAGTACAGGCACTCCCAGTCCACCGCGTTTTATGATGGCACCAAGTGGGGCCCCGATCAAAAACATAGCAATACACGCTAACGAATTAGCTAATATTTTGTGCCATTGCACCTGAAACACCTTGTACTCACTGTCATAAGCATTGATCTGATTGGTGTAGTTAAACACCTGACTTTTAACCATCCTTGCATGGTTCAAAGCAGCACCTATTTCAATTTTAGTTGCCCGATCTTTGAAAAGACTGTCTGACCGGGAAGCCAGTACCTTACTTACTGAGTCATCCGCAAATTCAAATTTTGAAAGTTTGGTAAGCTCCACCTTACCCATTCCCTGAGAAAGCTTGTCGGCAGGGATAGTTAATTTGCTCAATGCTATTGAATCGTTCTTGGCTTTATGTGCCGCAAGTTCCTTGGGTAGTGGTAGGGTATCCTGTTTAAAATGATGGATGAAAATTTGATTGCGCGTGTTGATGAATCGATTCAATTCCTGATTCTTCATGTTATGTCCAATCGAATCCATGTCCCTTTCAAGCTCATTCATGTTGCGCATAATGCGATTCCCTTGAAACCACTTTTTATCGGTTCGATTTAAACCAAAGGAAGACAAATCGAATACAATTTGAGTCTTATCAAACTTAGTCTTACTTAATGTCTGCCCGGCATCTGTCCTACCTGCCGCATTGTTTCCTGTAGGTGACCCTTCATTGTAATTATATCCGTTGAATAATTCGAGCTTAAGGTACTGGTCATTGAGAATGGTATACATTTTACCCGAGTCAGCAATAGTTACCTCCCTGTTTCCAACCCTGTTGCGGTGATCGTAGATAATAATGCCTTTCAAAGATTGACCGTCAGGTAACTTTTCATTGACTTTAATACTGATATCGGGAATTGAACTATAGAATGCTCCTTCTCTTAAATCGAGTGCTGGTTTCTTTTGTTTGATGTCATAAAGTAGGCTATAGGCCTCCAATGCCGCTTTGGGCACTAGGTAGTTGTTGGCATAAAAAGCTGCACCGGTCAGTAGAAGTACAAAAATAAATATCGGAAATAGGCTACGGACTAGAGAAATGCCCAGACTTTTAACTGCTGTCAATTCAAAATGTTCTCCAAGATTTCCAAATGCAATGAGTGATGAAAGAAGCACTGCCAATGGCAAGGCTACAGGAGTCATGAATATAGCAAAGTAGAACAGTAAAGTGCCTAGTACATCCCAACCTAAATCCTTACCGATGATGTCGTCAAAGTACTTCAGCATGTGCTGAGTAAGGAGAATAAATACCACCACTAGAAATGTGAGCACAAAAGGCCCCAAAAAGGAGGATATTATTAATTTATCAATCTTCTTCATCAGCGAATGCAAATGTAACACCTCTATTACTAGGGCAATGATCAGTCAGATTGAAAATCTAACAAATCTTAGACCGAAAATACCTTTTTTAATTGCCGAATTGCGAAATCGAACGCTGATCTGAGATATAGCTCACATTGATTTCATGATGGACTTTACTAGGCAGAATGAGCATCTTGAGACTTTTGCTGTACAGTACGTAGACGGAAAACATAAAAAAAGGCTGCCGGGGCAGCCTTTTGTAGCGCGGGGGAGAGTTGAACTCCCGACCTCAGGGTTATGAATCCTGCGCTCTAACCGCCTGAGCTACCGCGCCATTTTATTACAATACATAAAAACTTCCCAATTCCGTTGAACTCCCGTCCACCAACTGGCGGATATGAATCCTGCGCTTGCTGCCTTCCGTAGGCAGGTAACCACCCGGCTACCACGGTTTTGTGTCCAATTGTTACTCCAATTCGACTACCCCTTATTGGGAGCGCAAACTTACAAACTTTTGAGATTTTCACTATCCATTTTTTTTTAATTTGTCGATCATTGAAAAATGGCATAACTTAAAAATAAATCAATGGTAATGGCCAAAAATCTTTTTACGGAGGACTACGAAATACATGCATCTGCAAAAATGTTGTATCCGTACATTAGTACAGCGAGCGGCCTGGCCGAATGGTTTGCAGATGATGTGAATATTAACCCCGAAAAGGTGTATACCTTTGAGTGGGACAATGAGCAACACAAGGCTGTGGTCGCATCTCATCGTACCAATCATTTTACCAAATTTGAGTTTCTTCCAGAAACCGAAGAAGATGAAAAAGACAGGTCTTATTTCGAGCTAAGAATTGAACTCAACGAACTAACTCAAACTACCTTTTTAAAGGTCAGCGACTATTCAGATTTTGATGACCTCGATGAACTGAGGGACCTCTGGGATAGCCTGGTGGATCAATTACGAAAAGTTGTTGGCGGCTAACGCTCCCCAAATATCCATGATGGCTTCAACGGTTTGCGCACAAGGCCAAATTTTTGCCTTGTTATCTTTTCAATGTGACTGGCAGCCTCATCCACAGAATCGGTAAATAGAATAAGGTCTAAATCACCTTCCGAAATAGTCTTTTCTCTGGCCATAACAACCAACATGTCACGGAGCTCGTGCCAGTAATCTGTTCCAAACACCACAATCGGAAACTCTTTAATTTTTCCGGTTTGAATAAGTGTCATGGTTTCAAAAAGTTCATCCATCGTACCCGCTCCACCTGGCATCACTACAAATGCATAAGAGTATTTCACTAGCAAAACTTTCCTTACGAAAAAGTGGCGGAAGGTAACTACCACATCCAGGTAGGGATTTGAGGCTTGCTCCTCTGGCAATATGATATTACATCCAATTGTTTTCCCTCCTACTGACTTCGCCCCTCTTGGCGCTGCCTCCATAATTCCAGGCCCCCCTCCAGTCATTATTGTAAAACCCATTTTAGAAAGTGCCGCCCCCATTTCCATTCCCTTTCTGTAGTAGATGTGATCCTCTCCGAATCTTGCTGACCCAAATACCGTAACACATGGACCCACAAAATGTAGTTTTCTAAAACCCCTGATGAATTGGGCAGCCACCCGAAAGACATACAAAAATTCTATATCCCTTCGAGCAGGTCCTTCTAAGAAAAAACGATCATCATGAATTTTTCTGGGCGTGGTCATACTTACATGTTTAGCCAATAAGTAAGCTTTATAACAATAGATCTAGACTTTGGATTGAAATTCTGTTGAGGTGTATCAAATGCGTAATAATAATTGTCAGTATAAACAATAAACAAATCTGATACTGGTTTAAATCGCCATTGAAATCTTGAATTGATATTGACGTTGTTGAATTGACTATTGTACTGAAAGAAAGTTGTAAAAAATACTGTTCTGGATAAGGTAAGATCAACCCTGGGACTTACTAGATATATATCGGCAGATTGGTAAGGGGATGGTAATTCAATTTTATTATAATTCATATCCAACGAAAATACACCATAGGGTTGTATCCTATAGTTGATCTTTCCTTGTATGCCTGTTCGAGTTCCGTTAAAATAATTTCCAGAAGCTAAATTTATTTCATAATTAAATAATTTTCTTGGATCGGACCTGAAACTTAGCTGAGCATTGGAGTAACGGTAGTTGGTGGAGTCCGGCAAAGGCACCGCCATGTCCTCCGAGGGTGATCGTGTAGGATCAAACTCGTTGAATAAATAGACATACGTTTTTTTGAGATTGGCGCTCAATGTGGCGTTATTCTGAAAATTAACTGAGTACCCCACTGTTTGCTCGTTATCTGTATAACCATAAACGTCATCCCATATATAGGCGAGGTCAAATGTTGGTCCATGGTTGATAATTAGGTTTGAATTGGGGAACAATCGAAGTTCACCAGAAGGTGAAAACCGCTTATACCCTGTTCGCGGCAAATAGCCAACAGCTGGAGCATAACCTGACCCAAAGATCTGTTGCCACCAACTCAAACTTAGTTGCCTCGAATTGTACACGATAGAAGAACCATATGAAAATGGAGCATCCACCTTGGTGGGAGTAAATTGTCTGTGGTAAAAGGTAGTCCCGGTTAACTTATTATTTAAAAAACTATAGTTATAATCAAGTCCTAAAACTCTATTGTAATCGTACCCTTCAAATCTAAAATCAGATGAGTCTGTTGAGAATCTTTGACGATTTACAAAAATCGCTCTTATGTTGGAATTGGATCCAATTCTTCTTTGGGCCGTTGCTACTGTGTAATCATACTTTGGCACATTGATTTCTGAAACCGCTTCGGTTTGCATATGTAAAAACCCTACCCGATAAAACTTGTTTAAGTTACCACTTAAGCGGGCGCCAAAATTAATTCTGTTTTGTACGTTGGATCCAGTATTAGGGTCTCTTGCCACACCAATGCGTCTGGTAAAAAACGGTCTTCCAAAAGGGTGACCATAAGACGAAAACAAATCTGCATTCTCCAAAAAAAACTGCCTTCTTTCCGGAAAAAATATTTCGAATCGATCCAGATTGGTTACCTGCTGATCCACCTCAACCTGCGAAAAATCTGGATTAATGGTAAGGTCAAGGTTGAGTGATGAAGTAACCGCTATTTTAGCATCACCTCCCACTTGAAAATCCCTGGAGGTAGGTGTTTCATTGATAAAATCCTTACTTCCTTTCGTGGCTATATATGGAATCAGCGAAATATTGGCTTTTGGTGAAACGGGAGGAACATCCCATATCATCTCACCTGCGTAGTTTAGGTTGCCCAATTCAAAATTTCGAGGGGTCCAAGGCCATACAGCTCTTTCATTCTCCTTACTGTCCTGCCTATATAATTTTACATTCCATTTTTTTGCTCCTGATTTGAATCTCAATGTTTTAAATGGAATTGCTATCTCCGCTGTCCAGCGTCCTTGTTCTATTTTTGCCTCACCATACCACTTGTTGTCCCATGAAAGATCAAGGTCATCACCTCGTAAATAACCGTTTGAAATAAGTCCTTCACGCTGTACGCCTGCCGGACTCAAACCAAAAAAGAAACCATTTGTTAAATCCTGAAATGGATCCACAATAATAGCAAGTCCATCTAATCCTGGTCCTCGGAAATCTCTTCGCAATGATGATATTACATATTCACCTGGATTATTATCGTAAGCAATAGCGGAAACATAAAGGAACTCATCGTCATAGGTGAGTCTAAATTCAGTTCTTAATCGAGATACGGATGTATCATAAGGAAACTGTTGCATCAATTTGTCCATCAACTCTGCCTTTTCCCAGGCCGCTTCATCCAATACACCATCCAGTGTGATCTTTTCTGTCGTTTTATAAATCACAAAACTTGGTCTTGGATCTGTCCCTTTAGAAAAAGCAGGGTGGAAACTGAATAAGATCAAGAAGCAAAGCAGATAGAAACGCGACATGTTATAATAATAGGGCAAAATTTCCGCGTAGTTACAAAAAAATTAGAATGGTCTTAGAAAAAAATATGATGGATGGCTATATAGATTACTGCATCTTCTCCCTAAATCATTAGAATATTGCTCCTGCAATGGTGGCAGTCATCATTGTAGCCAGAGTGGCAGCTACCATTGCACGAAATCCCATTCTCGAAATATCTCCTTGTCGGTTAGGTGCCATGCCCCCAATACCTCCAATTTGTATAGCAATGGAGCTGAAATTTGCGAAACCGCACAGTGCATAAGTTGCTATTCGAATAGACTTTTCACTAAGAAGACCCGCCCGTTTCATTTCTGCCAAATCGATATAGGCAACAAACTCATTAATTACCACCTTTTGCCCTAGTAAACTACCCACCTGTAGTGTTTCACTCCATTCAACCCCCATGGCAAATGCAAAAACCCGAAATACCTGCCCAAGGATATACTGCAATGAGAAGCCATCAAATGCACCATTTGTAGACGTTGCCACAAACTGATTGAGCCCCGTTGCATCACCAATCCCATCTACCAATATCCAGTTGATGGCGTAAATAACAGCAATGAAAGCCAAAAGCATGGCACCAATATTCAATGCTAACTTTAGCCCGTCAGCAGCACCTGTAGCTAACGAATCAATGAAGTTTACCCCAATGAGGTCTTTGTTGACTTTAAGCTGCCTATCAATGCTTTCCCTTTCATCTTCTGGCATAAACAATTTGGCCAGCACAATAGCTGCCGGTGCATTCATGATAGAGGCACTTAACAGGTAGCTGGCAAAAACCGCTTGCTGCCCCGCATCTCCCCCTCCCAGAAATGACACATAAGCCCCCAATACACTGCCTGCAATAGTGGCCATTCCACCAACCATGAGACAATGTAATTCCGACCTTGTCATCGCGGAGATAAATGGTTTTACCAAAAGTGGTGCTTCTGTTTGTCCCATAAAAATATTGGCGGCAGCAGACAAACTTTCGGAGCCAGATAAACGCATGGTCTTTGCCATCAACCATGCAAAACCAAAAACAATTTTCTGAAGAATGCCCAGATAATAAAGGCCGGCAGAAATGGCAGAAAAAAATATAACCGTGGGAAGTGCTTGAAAGGCAAAGAGAAATCCCAGGCTATGTTTCGCCTCAGGATCATCGGCACTGTTCTTAGCCAAGTCTCCGTAAAGAAACTCAGCCCCTTTTTGTGCAAAGCTTAAAAACGTTACAAACTTACTACTGAGATATAAAAACGCCTGTTGCGCAAGCTCTACTTTGCCAATAATTAAACCAATAAGTAATTGGAGAAGAATACCAACTCCCACCAAACGCCAGTCAACACTTTTTCTATTGTTGGAAAAAAGATATGCCAAGGTCACGATGAAAGTTAATCCAGCGAGACCTCGTAAGTAGTCCATGAATGAAAGGGGTTGGTGAGCTAATTGCGCTTGCTTAACTCATCCCTGATTTTGGCTGCACGCTCATAGTCTTCCTTCTCTATGGCTTCCTTCAACAACTCATTCAATTTATCAACGGAATAGTTTTTAAAATCATCTCCGGTCTTTTCCTTCTTCACTTTTACTTTAGCCTCTTCCCGGGTTTCCATTTTCTCTTCCTCGTCTTCTTCATCGGTTAAAACTATACCCGCTTCCGCAAGTATGTTTTCAAAAGTAAATATGGGGGCATCAAAGCGCAGCCCAATGGCTATTGCGTCAGAAGGTCTGGCATCAATTTCATGCTTCTTAAGTCCGTCTGTGCATACAATCTTGGCAAAGAACACACCTTCCTTCAGGTCAGAAATTATAATTTCCTCCACATGAAAATTAAAACTATTGGCAAAGGATTTGAACAAGTCATGCGTCATCGGGCGATTGGGAATGATCTTCTCAATTTCAATTGCAATAGCCTGCGCTTCAAACATACCAATGATGATTGGCAATCTTCTGTTCCCCTCAATTTCCCCCAGCACTAATGCAAAGGATCCCGTTTGTGATTGACTCGAGGAAAGACCTAATATTTCCAGTTTAATTTTCTTCAAAACACCGCGCTCTAGATCCGAAATTAAATAAATATTGATAAACCCATCAACTTTAAAAAAATTAAGTTGGTATTAATGTCACTTCGAAGCCTTTATTGCATCTGTAAGCTTGGGAACTACGGTAAAGGCATCTCCAACTATACCATAATCAGCAGCCTTAAAGAAAGGTGCCTCTGGATCCTTGTTAATTACTACGATGTATTTGGATGAGTTAACACCTGCCAGGTGCTGAATAGCTCCTGAAATGCCTACCGCAATATAAAGCTGTGGCGCAACCTTCACGCCTGTTTGCCCTACGTGCTCGTGATGGGGACGCCATCCAATGTCCGATACAGGCTTGCTGCATCCTGTTGCAGCACCCAATGTCTTGGCTAAATCCTCTAATATGCCCCAGTGTTCTGGTCCTTTCATCCCTCTTCCTCCCGATACAACAATCTCTGCCTCAGGTAATAGGATGTCCCCGGTTGCTTTTTCAGTAGCAGTAATCTTCGTTCCAAAATCAGCATCGGTAAGGTTGGCAGTAAAATCACTCACAGTCGCATCACCACCAACTTCCTTGAGTTCAACTGCATTTTTCTTGATTCCAATCACCTTCTTTTGGTTTTTCATTTCCACCATGGCAAATGCCTTTCCGGTGTATATACTCTGTTTCACTACAAAGCCGGAAGAAGTATCCGGAAGACCAACCACATTCGAAGCAAGACTGGCTCCTATTTTCACTGCAACACTTGCAGCTACTGGTGTTCCAAGAGAAGAATTAGCCAGCACCAATGTGTCGGCACTTTCCGCTTGTATCGCTTGAGCCAATACAGCCGCATATGCTCGGATTACTCCCTGATTCAATCTTTCATCTGATACCGTCAGTACTTTCGAAGCTCCATACTTTCCGACAGCCGTCAACTCGGCTTTGTCTATGGTACCCAGTGCAATAGCCGTCACTTTATCTCCCATGGCATGCGCATAAGCCACTGCCTCCAAAGAGGTTTTTTTGATTTTTCCGTCTGCGCTTTCAACAAATACTAATATCGCCATAATCTTATCAATCAAATTATTTTATAAAACTTTTGCTTCATTCTTTAGAAGGGTCACCAGCTCAGCCACATTGTCTTCGCTGATCATCTTAACCGCTCCCTTAGGTGGAGGCAATTCATATTTCTGAAAATTTACGGGGGCATCTACGGCCTTGGGGTCAACCACTGTTAATGGTTTTGTTCTTGCAGACATAATACCTCTCATATTCGGAATTTTCCATTCTGCTATTGGCTCCTGACAGCCTGCAATTAAAGGCAGTGTGGCCTCCAAAGATTCCTTACCTCCCTCGATCTCTCGTTGCATTTTTACAGTGGTTCCCTCCAAATCAAGTTTCATAACAGGTGAAACAGAAGGTAAACCCAGTAACTCCCCTACCATGCTGTGCACCACTCCACTATTATAATCAATCGACTCGCGACCCATCAAAATCAAATCATATCCCTTGGCGTGTTCAGCAATTTGAGTGGCAACAAAGAAAGAGTCAGTGGGTACTGCATTTACGCGAATGGCATCATCGGCCCCGATGGCAAGCGCCTTTCGAATGGTTGGCTCCGTTTCAGCAAGCCCAACATTTAAAACAGTAACGGTCGCACTTAATGTCTCCTTTAACTCAATGGCTCTTGCAAGCGCATAGTCATCATAAGGACCTATAATAAACTGGACACCTGCCGTATCAAATTTTGTGTTATTCTCAACAAAATTGATTTTGGAAGTGGTATCTGGCACATGGCTGATGCAAACTAGAATCTTCATACTATTACCAACAAAATGATTATCAAAACGTTAAACAAATCCTGTTAAATTGCGCTCAAGATAACGCATAAAATGCTAAAATCGGAATCCGCCCCTAAAAACTAAATGAACTTTGAACGGATAAAATTATTAGAAAAATATATTGCAGAGGATCCTGCAGACCCCTTTAGTCGCTATGCCCTTGCACTCGAACTATGCCAGGGAGAGCCCAATCGTGCAATCTCTTTGCTCCTCGACTTGGTGAAAGAGCAACCCGACTATGTACCTTCCTATTATCAAGCTGGCATCTTGTTGCTTGAACAAAACAGATTGGAGGAGGCTAAAATAATTTTAGAACAGGGCATCAAGATAGCAAGGCAACAAAATGAACATAAGGCAGCAGCGGAACTAAAAGAATTGTTTCAGGATTTGGACTGAAATGATTCCATAGCCCAACGTGGTAAGCGGGAAATTCTACCAGTAATTAAATTTTTATCGTACGTTTTGAAACTATTCCTCGCATTATGGCGTTGTAATTATAGAGTGCAGAAAATATATGATCGTATTCTCGATCAGAATATTGTTTCAAATCTCTGTCACTCATCGAGATCGTCCTGAAAATATCAGGAATATTTAATTTAAATTTTATTATACAATGAATACCAAGGCAAAAGTACTTAGCGGATTTTTATTAGGCGCAGCGGTAGGAGCTGCAACAGGTTTAATCTTAGCACCCAGAAGCGGAGAAAAAACACGCAAAAAAATCAAGGAAGAGTCTAAGCGACTGGCTAACGAACTAATAGAAAAAGCCAATGAATCGCTCTACTCAGCTAAAAAAACTTACAACGAAAAATTGGATAATTACACCAAAAGAGGAAAGTCATCTTTAGACCACCTCTCAGAGTCGATCAGCGTTCAGTAATATAAGCTGGTATCAACCCTAAATTTATTTCTAATTTAAAATTTATGATGAGATGAACAGTGAAGAAAAGAAAAACAAAAAGCAATTAGATTTAAAACTTGGTGCCAATTGGAACAATCTAAGTGGAAAAATTAAAAAGGAGTTTCCTAATGTAACCAACAGCGACTTGCAATTTATGTCAAGAGGCGAAAATGAATTAATAGGAAGACTTCAAATCAAATCAGGCAAAACTAAATCACAAATTAGAGACTGGGTACGCTCTACTGCCAAAATCATGTAATCAATTAGCCCATAAGGAGACTTGCAAAGCCACGTGATCGTGGCTTTTTTTATACCTGAAAAACAATCTTGCCAACTTTATTGGGTTTTGTAATATCTGAAAAGGATGCTGCAATTTTTGAGAATGGACGAATGGAATCAACAACAGGCCTGACCTTATGCTCACTTACAAAATTTAACATCTCATTGAATTCGGTATCGTTACCCATCGTAGATCCTTGCAAGGTGAGCTGATTCCAAAACATCCGGTAAAGGTCTATTTTATTGGGCAGTCCATTTGTAGCACCATAAAACACAATCCTGCCATTGGGCCTCAATATTTTAATGTACTGATTGAGTTGGTCGCCCCCGGCACTATCGATGATCAAATCAAACCCGCCTTTTGTTTTCCACAGGTCCTCGTAATTGCTTTGCTTTTTGTAATTGAAAGCTCCTTTGGCTCCCATTTTCAATGCCTTCTCTATTTTTTCATCACTACCTGATGTGATGTATACATTGGCATCTATTGCTTGCGCGAATAGAAATGCAAACTGTGCCACTCCTCCGCCAAATCCTGAAATCAATACATTATTTCCAGCCCTTAATCCACCTCTTCGAAAAAGCGCCCTGTAGGCAGTAAGCCCACCCAATGGCAAGGTAGCCGCCTGAAGAAAATCCAAATGAAAAGGTTTATGCTGAAGTCGATCTACGTTTACCAAAAGGTATTCAGCAAAAGTGCCATCCACAGGCATGCCCAATATGGTATAGTTGTGAGATTGTACCTCTGCATCAGGGCCCCAATCGATATTGGGGTTGATCACTACCTCCTGTCCTACCCATGGCTGGTTCACTTCATCATAAACAGCTTCTACAACTCCTGCGCCATCAGAGCCAAGCGTTACTCCATATTTAATACGGGGGTATTTCCCTTCTCGAATCCAATCATCCCTTCGATTGAGTCCAACCGCCTTCATCTTTACCAAAGCTTTTCCAGCAGTCAGTTCCGGGATAGGTAAATCTTTTAATTCTATTTCTCCGGGTCCGGTGAGCACAAGCGCTTTCATAAGTATTAATATACAAAGCTTAAACTAAATTTAAAAACAAATCGGATTTATCCTCCTGGTACTTCAGGTCTGCGACAACGAAAGTGTTGCTACCAAAAAAGTAAGACTAAATAATTCAGTAAGATACAATGGCTTCTAAAAAAAATGATCTCACTTATCCAGCCCCTCATGCTCAGCCCTGAATCTTAGGGATTTTAGAATGGCGTTTCATCATCAGGAAGCGGTGGCTCTTCCCGTGTGTCGAAGGTGTTCAAACGACTCTCCTTGGTGATCATGCCCGAGAATGGATTTTCATTGGCTGGACCATCAAAATCAGCAAACTTGGTGTACTTGCCGATGAACTTAAGTTTTACATTGTCCAATGATCCATTTCTGTTTTTGGCAATAATCACCTCGGCCATGCCCTGTGTTGGCATACCATCTTCATCTACAGTAATTTTATAATACTCTGGACGGTAAAGGAACATAACAATGTCAGCATCCTGCTCTATGGAACCCGATTCACGAAGGTCTGACAATTGAGGCCTTTTGTCCCCCCCTCTTGTTTCTACACCACGACTTAACTGTGACAAAGCAATAACAGGTACGTTCAACTCTTTGGCCACACCCTTGAGTGCGCGTGATATGGAGGCAATTTCCTGTTCACGGTTTCCACCAATCTCTCCTTTCATCAATTGCAGGTAATCGACCACGATCAACTGGATATTGTGTTCTGCTTTGAGGCGCCTGCACTTGGCTCTCAACTCAAGAATGGACAAGGCCGGAGTATCATCAATAAATATAGGTGCTGTGGAAAGCCGATTGGTCTTGTGAACCAACTGCTGCCACTCAAATTCCTGAATATTCCCCTTTCTGATTTTCTCTGATTCCAACTCCGCTTCTGCAGAAATCAACCTGTTGACCAGCTGAATAGAAGCCATCTCCAAACTAAATATGGCCACTGGGAAATTGAAATCAACTGACGCATTGCGCAAGGCAGATACCACGAAAGCTGTCTTACCCATACCAGGCCTGGCCGCTATGATGATCAAATCTGAACGCTGCCAACCTGAGGTAATGCGGTCGAGGCGAGAAAAACCACTGGGTACTCCAGTAAGACCATCTTTGTGATTTCTTTTTTCCTGAATTTCCTTGGTTGCCTGAAACATCAACGACTTCATGCTGTCGTAATTCTTTCTTAGGTTCGAGTCAGCTATCTGATAAATCGATTGTTCTGTTTTATCCAGCAGCTCAAATACATCGTTGGTGTCTTCATAGGCATCATGGTGAACCTGAGAGGCAATCTGGATGAGATTGCGTTTTATAGACATCTCAATGATGATTCTGGAGTGATATTCAATATTGGCCGCTGAACTTACCTTAGAGGTCAGTTCCGCTATGGCATAGGCACCGCCTACCAGTTCGAGTTTTCCGTTCTTCCTCAATTGAGCCACCACCGTTCGCATGTCCACAGGATCGGAAGCCTTGAATAGATCTATAATGGCACTATATATAAGACTATGTGCATCCGAATAAAAATGTTCAGGCCGCAGAAACTCCACAACAGCAGTTAATGCATTCTTCTCAAGCATCAATGCGCCCAGTACTGCCTCCTCCAGATCAAGCGCTTGAGGCGGAAGTTTGCCAAGGCTCTCGGTGATATCTCGCACCAGTGCCTTACCTGACTTACTTCCCGCTCCGCTGTAAGCAGAACTTGGCCTCAATGACGTTGATCTTTGCTCCATACTGTGGTTGTTGTATGTGTTTTCTTGTTAAGGGTAACAAACCTAGAAAATCATTAATAGGTTTGACTTAATATGATTCACAAGTTTTACACATTCCACAAACAATAACACTGGAATTTGTGAATAAATTGCTCACATAGAATTTTTTCTCCTTCTTTGAATCTACAATATTTTTACTGCAATGAATTTTCACTCAATGAAAGGGCGTATTATTTGGCACCAGCTCCCTGATACTCATTGTTTTTCATCCAGTTTTTTTAACTTAGCCTTTAACCTTAATTTAGGGTGATGTCTCAACAGAAAAAATTTCATTTCATTGCCATTGGAGGAAGTGTGATGCACAACCTGGCCATCGCTTTAAGCAGGCAAGGTCATCATGTGTCAGGGTCGGACGATGAAATTCAGGATCCTTCCAAATCAAAACTTGCCAAACATAACCTGTTGCCTGAGGCCATGGGATGGTTTCCTGAAAAAATTGACAATACCATCACCACGGTAGTCCTTGGTATGCATGCCAGGCCAGACAATCCTGAACTGTTAAAAGCACAGGAACTGGGACTGCCCATACTTTCTTTCCCGGATTTTATTTATAACCAGTCGATAGACAAACAGCGCATAGTCGTTTGTGGCAGCCATGGCAAAACTACCATTACTGCGTTATTGATCCATGTGCTCTCCTTTTACAATAGAAAATTTGACTATGTGATTGGAGCACAGCAAGATGGAATTGAGAATACGGTAAAACTCTCCGATGCGCCCATTATATTAATTGAGGGTGACGAATACTTGAGTTCACCGATTGACCCATCTGCCAAATTCCTGAAGTATCAACATCACATGGCCATTATCACTGGAATCTCCTGGGATCATGCCAACGTCTTCCCCAATAAAGAGACCTATACCAAACAATTTGAATTGTTGGCTGATGCCACACCCAAATGTGGTACGCTGATTTACAATAGTGAAGATTCGGTGGTAGAAAAAATAGGTAAGGTGGAGCGACCTGATGTGCAAGCCATTCCATATAAAACGCATGACCACGTAATAGAAAATGGGGTTGTATACCTTACTGCCTCAGGAAAAGACAGAACTCCTATCCGATTATTTGGAAAACATAATCTTCAAAATATATCGGCCGCCAAAGAGTTGCTTAAAAAAATAGGAATATCCAATGAGCAATTTTACGAAGCACTGCCTAGCTTCAAAGGCGCAGATGGAAGGTTGGAAAGTATAGTATCCAACAATTCCACCTCTATTTATAAAGATTTTGCCCACGCTCCATCCAAAGTTAAAGCAACTACGGAAGCCGTTAAGAGTATTTCACCAAAAAGACAATTGGTGGGTTGCCTCGAACTACACACGTTCAGCAGCTTGAATAATAAATTCATTCCTGAATACAAGGATACCATGAATGCTTGTGATGCAGCCGTTATCTATTATAATCCGGATAAGGTGAAACAAAAAGGATTGCCGCCACTGGATGAAACCCAGATTAAAGACGCCTTTAAACACAAACATCTTTCCGTTTTCACTGACCCCAATTCGCTTTTGAAGCACCTTAAAGCGATACCCATGCAAAACACCAATCTGGTGATGATGAGCTCAGGCAATTTTGGCGGCCTTGATTTGAAAGCACTGGCACAAAATATCCAATAACTAACCACCACCTATCTTCTCCATGAAGTTAAACCTTAAAGTGCCTATTTGCTTTTTCGATTTGGAAACCACCGGTACCAATGTTGCGCACGATCGTATTATTGAAATAGCCGTCATTAAAATGATGCCCGGTGGAGAAGTCCTGAAAAAATCAGGTAGAATTAACCCAACCATTCCTATTCCGGCTGAATCCTCCGTATTTCATGGCATCTATGATAAAGATGTGGCTGATAAGCCTACGTTCAAAGAAGTGGCTAAGGAATACGCACGTTTTCTCGAAGGTGCTGATCTATCCGGATTCAACGTGATCAAATTTGATGTACCCATCCTTGTGGAAGAGTTCTTAAGAGCCGGGGTAGACTTTGATTATGATCGAAAGAAAATAATAGACGCGCAAAAAATTTACCACATGATGGAAAAAAGAAATTTGAGCGCAGCCTATAGTTTCTATTGCCACAAAGAATTGGTCAACTCACACTCAGCCGAAGCAGACACAGCAGCCACAATGGATGTGTTATTGGCACAGATTGAAAAATATGAAAACCAACCAGTGACTGATAGCCTTGGAAATGAGATTGGTATCATAAAAAATGACATGGAAGTTTTGCATCGATTGACCGCTTCCAATATGGTTGACCTCGCAGGTCGAATGATTAAAAATGAAAAAGGCGAAATTCTTATCAATTTCGGCAAACACAAAGACAAACTGGTAAGTCAGGTATTAAAAGATGAACCCTCTTACTATGACTGGGTAATGAAAGGTGATTTTCCCCTGGATACTAAAAGAAAGTTGACGGAGATCAAGCTCAGCAACTTTAATAAATAACAAAGCCTGAATTAACACAAAAACTAATCCTTTTAATTGGCTCACTATTTGCCTTACTTGCATCAAACTAACCAACATTTTTGATGACAACAAAAACAAAACCCTATTTAGTAATTGGTCTGTTGACTTTGTTTATAAGCTTAGGACTTACCGCCCAAGCACAGAACAATGCTATTAAGATCAACATTCTCAGTCCTATTTTTAAGACGCTTAATCTATCCTATGAGCACAAAGTGAGCTCAACAGGCGCTCTGCAACTCGGATTTTTCTACACTGGCGCATCTTCTGACGATACCTCATTTAAAGGAATAGGTATTACCCCTGAGTATCGCTTTTATTTGTCAGATACAGAAGCCATAGAAGGTGTTTACATCGGCCCTTTTGTTCGTTATCAAAATTTCAATCTCAGCAATGATAATTCCAATGATGAGGGCACACTCAAAACATTTGGTGGCGGTCTTGTATTGGGGCGTCAATGGGTGTTTAAGGAGAAGATTACATTGGATACCTTCATTGGACCACAATACTTATCTGGTTCAGTTGATGTTAAATCGGGTACCAACTCATTTGACGTGGGGATTTTCGATGGTTTTGGCCTGCGAGCGGGGCTTACATTTGGCTTTGCCTTTTAACTGCCTACCACAAGCCATAAAAAAAGACCTTTTTACAAAAGGTCTTTTTTTTGTGATTACCTCCAGAATGAAATATCGAATAATTACTTTTTGTAATACTGCATTGCTTCAGGAATCCAGCCCTCCAAATCCTTAATTCGTGTATCATGGGAAGGGTGTGTAGACAAAAATTCCGGAGGGGCCTGCCCACCGCTCAATTCCGACATTCTTTCCCAAAATTTTGGCGCCTCATTGGGATCGTACCCGGCCATAGACATAAAAATCAATCCGATATGGTCTGCTTCAGACTCATGACTGCGTGAAAATTTCAACATGCCCACGTTAGTGCCCACCCCTACTGCTTGCATAAAGATATTTTGTGTAGCCGTAGGGTTCTGACCCATTGCAGCACTGAGTGTCCCCAATCCAAACTGGGCGATTAATCCTTGACTCATCCTTTCACGACCATGATTGGCAATAGCATGCGCCACCTCATGTCCCATAACCACAGCTACTCCCGCTTCATCTTTGCAGATAGGCATGATCGCAGTATAAAAAGCTACTTTACCTCCGGGCATGCACCAAGCATTCACCGTTTGATCATCCTGAATGAGATTAAATTCCCAATTGAACCCAGCCAACTCGGAGGATGCACCCTTACTGGCCATGTATTGTTCAACTGCGTTTTTGATATTGCTTCCAACACGCTTCACCATCGCTACCTGCTCTTGATTGGTTGAAAGCTTGCTTTCTCTTAATACTTGCTGGTATTGTTCTGCAGACATTTGATTGATCTCTCCGCTGGAAATCAAACTCACCTGCCGTCTGCCAGTTACTGGCACAGTAGCACAGGCATAAACTACTACGAGTGCTATTGAAATTAGAATGGATCTCATCATATGGGTATTGGATGAGCAAAGTTACTGCCACAAATCAAAAAATTGACAAAAAAGGACAATAAAAACCGCTTTACGCTATTTATTGTTTATAGCTTTGTAAAATACCTAACGTGATGAGGATTTTCGCAATTGGCAGAAACTATGCCGACCACATATCAGAACTGAATAACGAGCGACCTGACGAGCCTGTTATCTTCACAAAACCCGATACAGCACTGATCAGGAAGAATGCACCTTTCTATTATCCTGATTTCTCCAAAGACATTCATTACGAGGTGGAACTTGTTTTAAAGATTTCGAAAGAAGGAAAGGCTATAGAACAAAAGTTTGCACACAAATACTATGATAGCATTGGTATCGGAATCGATTTTACGGCCCGGGATTTGCAGCAGAAAGCCAAAGAAAAGGGTTTGCCATGGGACATAGCAAAGGGCTTTAACGGATCAGCCCCCATATCAGATACTTTTCTGCCGTTAGGTCACTTTAAGGATTTGAATGATATTAACTTTAAATTAGAACTAGACGGTAAATTGAAGCAAGAGGGCAATACCAGTTTAATGCTCTTTAACTTTGATTATATTGTATCTTATTTATCTAAATTTTTTACACTAAAAACCGGAGACTTGATTTTTACCGGTACACCAAAAGGCGTTGGGCCTGTAGCGTTGGGAAATCGATTATCCGCCTATATCGAGAATGAAAAGTTGTTGGAATTTGAGGTTAAGTAATTACGTTGTATTTGTTCTTGCATTGACGGTCAGTTCTTCAATGGCACAGTTCAGTGCCCCTGAAGACCATCTGGACAAAGTAAGTAACAATGCGAGCAATTACCTTTTCCCTGTTGAGCCAGGTACTCCCAATCTATTGGCGGGAACTATGGGTGAACTGCGTAGCAACCATTTTCACTCCGGCATTGACGTACGCACCAACGGAAGAATTGGCGTTCCGATTTTGTCTGCACAACAAGGTTATGTTTCCCGGATAAGTATTAGTACTGGTGGATATGGCAATGCATTGTATATAACACATCCCAATGGACACACTACCGTTTATGGTCACCTCGACCGATTTGAAAAACGAATTGCTGATTTTGTTCGCAAAGAACAGTATCGCAAAAAATCCTTTGACATCAACCTCTACCTCAAGCCAGGTACATTTGATGTAGCAAGAGGCGATACAGTTGCCTTCTCCGGAAACTCAGGAGGATCAAGCGGACCTCACCTTCACTTCGACATCAGGGATAAAAATAATGAAGCACTCAACCCCTTGCTGTTCAACTTTGGGGAAGTGGTAGACAACACTCCACCCGTTGTGCGCAAGATTGCGCTTCGCACTATGGACATCAACTCCAGAATCAATGATCAGTTTGGCAGATTTGAGTTTTATGTAACCGAAGTGGATGGCAATTACAAGTTGCCCTATCCTATTTTGGCGTCTGGCACTATCGGAGTGGAACTGCTCGGCTACGATCGCCTTGACAATTCCAGATCGCAATGTGGTATCAACCTTATTGAAATGTATGCAGGTAACGATCGCATCTTCAAACAGGAAATTGATAAGGTGAATTTTGGGGATACCAGGAACATCCTCACGTTGATGGACTATACTACACTGAAAACAAGTGGCGAGCGATTCAATAAGCTCTACATCGATGATGGCAACATCTTGAGTTATTACGGGGGTTCTACAGGTAAAGGTATGATCACAGTAAAGGCTGAAGACATTCCCATCAGGATTGCGTTGAAAGATGCTTATGGAAATGAAAGTTTCGTTAACCTTTCTTTAAAAGCCAGCGAGCCTGCAAAAGAAGTTGTGGCCATGACGTCTGCCAATAAGCTGCTCTCTTACAAGGTAATTGAAAATATTTTAGAGGTTACCAGCAAGAGAGAATTGGGTGATAGCATCGTTGCTTATTTCGGAAAGAATATTGAGTATGCAGCGAACACTTACTCTGGCAAAAATCAACACGTTTTCCTTTTTGATTTAAGAAAAAAACTGCCAGACTCTATTCGGGCGGGTAATCAAATAATTAATACCCATTTCAAGGACATGATACCTTCAGGTATAGCCTATAAGTACTATAGCGACTTAATGGACATTAATTTCTCAAAAAACTCGCTCTACGACACTGTTTTTTTAAGAGTGCAGTATAAAAACAAAGACCGAGAAGTATTTTCCATTGGCGATTCTATTTATCCAATAAACAGTAGTCTCACTATTACGCTTAAACCCAAAGGGAATTACTCTGAAAGGTTCTCTGTCTATCGCAATACTGGTAGGTATTTTCAATACATGGGTGGCAGCTGGGCGAATGGAAAAATAACATTCTCCACCAGAGAATTTGGAGACTTTGTTTTGCTGGAAGACACGAACGCACCCAGCATAATTAAAATGGCAGTGAATGGAGCTGCCGCCAGATTCAAAATAAGAGATGACTTATCCGGTATCTCCTATTATGAAGCCACCATCAATGGAGAATGGCTATTGATGAATTACGACTACAAGACCAACATGATCTGGGCAGAACGAAAGGACAGTAAGGTGCCATTAAAAGGTGACCTGTCTGTGAAAGTAGTGGACTATGCTGGCAACGAAAATATCTATCAGGAAAAAATTCCATAGCATGGCACTAAAAGTTGGACAAAAAGCACCTGACTTTAAAGTAAATGATCAGGACGGAAACCAGGTTTCTCTCTCTTCATTAAAGGGGAAAAAGGTAGTACTCTATTTTTATCCCAAAGATCAGACACCCGGCTGCACCACCGAGGCTTGCAACCTGAGAGATAATTATAAATTGTTACAGAAAAAAGGATACGAAGTGCTTGGCGTGAGTACCGACAGTGAGAAGTCACACCAAAAATTTATTGAGAAGCAAAAGCTCCCATTCCAGTTACTGGCAGATGTAGATAAGATCATTCATTCCAAGTATGGAACGTGGGTTGAAAAATCGATGTATGGCAGAAAGTACATGGGAACAGCCCGCGTCACTTTCGTGATTGATGAAAAGGGGCTTATCGAGGAGATTATTGAGAAGGTGGATACAAAAAATCACGCTGATCAGATTTTAAATCCGGGAGTGCCCTCAAAACCAGTGAAAGTCAAAAGCCCAAAGAAGTCATCCCCTGCGAAAACCACCGCCAAAAAGTTAGCGACTAAAAAAGCATCGAAGAAAAAAGCAATCAAAAAAGCCACTAAAAAGAAGCGTTAGATAAAGCTTTACGGCACCTTTGAGAATTGCACTTCAATTGATGTTTAATTCTTTTGCGTGGTTAGCAAAATTCACACATCTTCGCGGATAAACCACTACCCTCATGGCTGATATCCAGGCGCTTCAACAATTAACCTCCCAGGTAAGAAGAGACATCGTTCGAATGGTGCACGCCTGCCAATCAGGCCACCCCGGTGGATCACTGGGATGTACTGAGTTCTTTGTAGCGCTCTACTTCGAAATCATGAAGTATGATAAAAGCTTCAATATGGATGGTCAAGGTGAAGATCTTTTCTTTCTCTCTAACGGCCACATCTCTCCCGTTTGGTATTCAGTACTTGCCCGGTCTGGATATTTCGACATCAAAGAACTGTCCACTTTCAGAAAACTAAATACAAGACTTCAAGGTCACCCCGCAACACACGAACACCTGCCTGGTGTAAGAGTTGCCTCCGGTTCTTTGGGTCAGGGACTATCAGTTGCCATTGGCGCTGCCGCAACGAAGAAATTGAATAAGGACAAACAATTGATCTATGTGCTCATGGGGGATGGTGAACAACAAGAAGGGCAGGTTTGGGAAGCTGCCATGTTCGCAGCGCACAACAAAATAGATAATTTAATTGCTACCATTGACTACAATGGCCAACAGATAGACGGACCAGTTGATGAGGTTTTGTCATTGATGGACCTTAAGGCAAAGTGGAAAGCATTCGGGTGGGAAGTGATCGAATGCAATGGCAACGACCTGGAAGAAGTCATTAAAACATTGAAGCATGCCAAGACCCTAACTGGCAAAGGCAAACCCGTGATGAACCTGATGCGTACTGAAATGGGCTATGGCGTTGACTTTATGGTAGGATCACACAAATGGCACGGCATTGCCCCTAACGATGAACAGCTGGCGCTTGCATTGGATCAGTTGGAGGAAACTTTAGGCGACTATTAATTCTTTGTGCTCTCCCAGTTACGCTAAGAGAATCCAGGGAAGAATAGCTACAAGGAGTGCCAGTATGAACCACAATAATAATCTACGATCGGTGTGTGATAGCTGCATAAGTTATTTACTCTCATCTCTTAACGAATTGATTATTGTTAGGTTGGTATTGGAAGTAAAAAAATTAGACATTAACAACTTATTAACATACTCGCGCTTTTGACCAGTAAGTAGTATTATTGCGACTGACCGAATCCATACCCCAAAATGACTAAATATACCTTCACCGATAAAAAAGACACACGCTCTGGTTTTGGAGCAGGTTTGCTGGAATTAGGCAAAAACAATGATCAGGTAGTAGCCCTCTGTGCAGACCTCACCGGATCTCTCAAAATGGATGCCTTCCAAAAAGAATTTCCAGATCGCTTTTTTCAAATGGGTATAGCTGAAGCAAACATGATGGGGGTTGCAGCAGGGATGACCATTGGTGGCAAAATTCCTTTCACTGGTACTTTTGCCAATTTTTCTACTGGCAGGGTTTACGATCAAATCAGACAATCTATTGCCTATTCAGGTAAGAATGTGAAAATATGTGCTTCACACGCAGGACTCACTCTTGGCGAAGATGGGGCTACTCACCAAATCCTGGAAGATGTGGGCATGATGAAGATGCTTCCTGGCATGACCGTAATAGTACCCTGCGACTATAATCAGACTAAAGCTGCGACTCTGGCTTTGGGTAATCATGTCGGTCCCGCCTATCTTCGATTTGGAAGACCTTCATGGCCCATATTTACTGCCGATGCCAGGCCTTTTGAAATTGGCAAGGCAGACAAAATGATAGAGGGCAAAGATGTTACGTTGTTCGCCAACGGACATATGGTATGGCAAGCGATTGAAGCCGAAGCTATTTTGTCTGAGAAAGGAATTAGCGTAGAACTCATCAACATACACACGGTAAAACCACTTGACACTGACGCAGTTGTAAAATCAGTTTCTAAAACAGGATGTGCAGTCACTTGCGAAGAACATCAAAAGAATGGTGGACTTGGAGACAGCATTGCACAAGCACTTTCCCAACACTTCCCCGCACCCATCGAAATGGTGGCGGTCAACGATTCTTTTGGTGAAAGTGGAAAACCAACAGATCTCCTTAAAAAATACGGGCTGGCTCCAGAGCATATTGTAGCCGCTGTTGAAAGAGCCTTAAGCCGAAAAAAGCAGTAATCATAACTGACTGATTTATACTTGATTATAAAGGGTCTTCAATTTCAGAGACACTTGTAAGATGGTTTCGCATAAGTGGATACACTTTGTCTAGCTAAATCCCAAGTTTAAACAACTATTTGCTAGCTAATTCCTTAAGACATAATCAATAAAGCACTATTTATACCCCAATTTGCCCGTTAGGATAAATCCCCCATATTGATTACCCTATTGACTTTAATACTTCTTAATTTTGGGTATCAATAACTAATCATAATAATATATGAGGAAATTTTTACTCTTAATGACCATCTTAGGACTTTGCCTACCCAATTCGCTTTGGGCGCAGGAACGTACTGTTTCAGGCAAAGTTACCTCAGAAGTTGACGGTAGCTCATTACCGGGTGTTAGTGTATTACTAAAAGGAACTTCAACTGGAACTGTTACCGATGTTGAAGGAAATTACAGATTATCAGTACCCACAACTGGTGGAACATTGACGTTTTCATTTATTGGATTCACAACAACAGACGTTGCCATAGGCGCAAACTCTGTGATTGATGTCACTCTCTCTGAAGACGTAAAACAATTGTCCGAAGTGGTGGTAGTTGGATATGGTACTCAATTGAAACAAGACCTCACGGGAAACATAGCCAAAGTAAGTGGCAGCCAGGTTGAAAATATTCCAGTTCCCTCTTTTGAACAGGCGATCCAGGGAAGAGCCGCAGGTGTGTTTGTAGAAGCAAGTAATGGTAAACTTGGCCAAGGTATAAAAGTAAGGGTACGCGGTACCTCTTCATTGTCTGCAGGATCGCAGCCACTTTATGTTGTCGATGGTGTTCCCATTACATCACAAAGCCAGACTGCACTAAGCGGTGATACCAACCCGCTTGCAGACTTGAACTCCTTTGATATCGAATCCATTGAAATTCTTAAGGATGCTTCTGCCGCTGCCATCTACGGATCACGTGGAGCAAATGGTGTGGTTATCATCACTACTAAAAGAGGAAAAAGCGAGAAGACCAACTTCAACGTCAATTTCATGACTGGGTTCAGTGAGCCAACCAACCATGTAGAGTGGTTGAACACTGCAGAATATGTGGAGTTATTCCAGGAAGCACGCGCCAATACTGGTTATATCTCCGTAGCCTCTTTGGAAGCAAGACTGGATCGTTATGCGGGTGGCGTAAGAGCTGCCTGGCAAGACCCCTCCTCTCCCTCTTATGTAGATACTGATTGGGACAGACAAGCTTTGGTCAGAGGATCAATCAACCAAATCGATTTTAGCGCTAGTGGAGGTACCGAGAAAACCAGATTCTATACTTCCTTAAGTAGCAGCAATCAGGATGGTATTCTTTTAGGTACTGCGTTCGATAAAGTCAACGGAAGAATCAACCTCGATCATGAAGCCAACGACAAGTTATCCCTAGGTATGAGCTTTAGCTTGGGAAGAACTATAAATAGCAGGGTACCCGATGACAATGCATTCTCTACTCCATTGCAGATGATTGCATTACCTCCTCTTACACCGATTATCGATACAAGAACAAATCTGCTGAGTGGAGTGCTTGACCTTACTACGGGGTTACCCAACTCCAATTTCCCGCTCTATTACAATCCACTTATTGATATTAACTATAACGACAATACCAATACAGTATTCAGAAACCTGGGAACTTTCTACGGCAGTTATAATATTTTGGATAACCTTAGATTCAGATCCGAATTTGGTTATGACCTACTTAGCCAACACGAAGAAAGATACCTGGCTAGTGTAGCCTCGCGCAACACAGGTGCACCTAATGGACAGGGGGATGATATCCGCACGCAGGTATTCAACTACACTACAAATAACTTTTTGTCTTACAATGTATCTTTTGGGCAACATGAGTTGGAAGCAGTGGGTGGTATGAGTTTTCAAAACTCTAATGCCAACTTCGCAAGAGTTCAAGGACAACAATTCCCCAGCGATTCTTATCGCAAGATCACTTCGGCTGCCAGCATTACTTTAGGAAATGCCACTGAAACCGAATACTCTTTCCTTTCCTATTTCGCTCGCGCCAACTATAAGTTTGCCAATAAATACCTGCTTAGCTTAAGTGGACGTGTGGATGGTTCATCCAGATTTGGACCAGACAACCGCTACGGATTTTTCCCAGCAGCTTCTGCAGGCTGGATACTTAGTGAGGAACAGTTTTTGTCAGAGAACAATACGATCGAATTCTTGAAACTCAGAGTGAGCTACGGCTTGACAGGAAATGCTGAGATTGGAAACTTCCCATGGCAAGGTCTAAGCTCCGGTGATGGAGGTTATGCTGGTGTGCCAGGTCAACGTCCTTCGCAGTTGGCAAACCCTGATTTGCGTTGGGAGCAAACTTCCCAGTTGGATTTTGGTATCGATTTTGGTTTCCTCAACAACAGAATTACCGGTGAGGTGGATTACTATGTAAAAAACACCTCTGACCTGTTGCTCAATGTAAACCTGCCTGGTACTGCAGGGGCTGCAAGAACCCAAGTGAAAAACCTGGGTAATCTTGAGAACAAAGGTTTTGAATTGGTGATTAACTCTGTCAACCTGACTGGAGAGCTTAAATGGAATACCAGCTTTAACTTTGCCAGAAACAGAAACCTGATCACTGATATTCAGGATCAGGTCGTAGATGGAAACTTCTTGTCAAGGGCAGTAGAGGGTGAACCTATCGGTATCTTTTACGGTCCTAAATATGCAGGAGTAGATCCAGCCAATGGTGATGCCTTGTACTTTATGAAAGATGCCAATGGCGAATTAACAGCAACGACCAATGATTACAATGCTGCCGAATTCACAAAGATTGGAGATCCTAATCCTGACTTCATCTGGGGTATCACTAATAACTTCTCATACAAAGGAATTGAGCTAAGTGTGTTGTTCCAGGGTGTTCAGGGAAATGACATCTATTTAGGGGGTGGTAAATTCTTTGCCGCCAATGGTGACTTCTTTGATAACCAGAGAAAAGATCAGCTTAATCGCTGGAGAAATCCTGGTGACATCACCAACATTCCTCAAGCCAGATTATTTGATGGCAACGGTACAGGAGAATCGTCTCGTTATGTGGAAGACGGAAGTTATGTACGACTCAAGACTTTGACACTTGGTTATAATTTACCACGTACACTTCTCAGCAAAACTTCATTTACCAAAGTGAGGATTTATGCGAGCGCCCAAAACCTGCTGACTTTTACAGATTATAAAATGTGGGACCCTGAAGTGAACACAGACTTGAGCAATGCCGGACCTAATGCTGGAGGTAATGTTACCACTGCCAACGTGAGCCAGGGTATTGATTTCTATTCTGCGCCTCAGGCTAAGATGATTACTTTCGGTCTAAACATCGGATTCTAAAAGTCAACCATTAAAGCATTTAAGAAAATGAAAAATAAAATAATAACACTTATAATAACCGCAGTGTTTTTTGGTTGCGCTGATCAGCTTGACATAGCACCCGTAAACTCTGTGGAGTCTTCCAGCGCCCTTAAAACATCTAAAGATGTTGAAGCGCTACTGGTGGGAGCCTATGCCCTATTGGGTGATGGTGATGTACTAGGCGGCAACATGCAGAGAGATGCAGAATTGATTGGTGACGATGGAGAAATGTTTTGGGATGGAACCTTTGTTGATCCTGGTCAGATATTCATCAAGAAATTGTTGATCACCAACGGTCAGGCAGAGTTAACCTGGTTGGAAGCCTACGAAACGATCAATGCAGCCAACACCGTATTGAACAACTTGAATGTAGTTGTAAGCACCAAAAAAGACAAAGTGGAAGGTGAAGCAAAATTCATCCGCGCTTTAACACACTTTGAACTGGTACGTGTATATGCTAAAACATATACCGATGGCAATCCGGCCAACAACCCTGGAATTCCATTGGCATTGACTCCGGATAATCTTGAGCCGCTCAATCGCAGCACCGTACAGCAAGTGTATACGCAGATTATCCAGGACCTCACCGATGCAGTCAACTTGTTGCCTGAAACCAATGGTTTCTTTGCCACTACTTATACTGCAAGTGCTATATTGTCGAGAGTCTACTTGATGCAAAACGATTATGCCAAAGCCAGAGATGCTGCCCACAGGGTAATTGCATCAGGAAAATACAGTTTGCTCAGCGACTATGCCAACAACTTCAACAACAGCTCCAATGGTTCTTCCAACGCAACTGCTGAAGATGTGTTCTCCATTCAGGTAACCAATCAGGCAGGTATCAATAACATGAATACCTTTTTTGCGTCATCTGATTTTGGTGGTCGTGGCGACATTTATGTTGAGCCTGCTCATTTGGCTTTGTATGATCCTGCCGATGAGCGCCTTGCACTGTTCTATGATGATGAACGCACCGGAAAATGGAACAATCAATTTGGCAACGTAAATATCGTTAGGTTATCAGAAATGTACCTGACCCGAGCAGAAGGTAACTTCCGCGAAGGCACTGCTTTGGGCCAAGCTCCTCTGGATGATATCAACTTCATCAGAAACAGAGCCGGACTTACTACCCCGCTGGCTTCAGTTACAATTGATGACATCTTACTGGAACGTCACCTGGAACTGGCGTTTGAAGGGCACCTGATCCATGACATCAAGCGTACCCAAAGGTCTGTTGGGGCACTGCCTTACAACGATCCAAGTTTAGTATTCCCTATCCCTAACAGAGAAAGACTGATCAATTCAGGATTGGTACAAAATGAAGGATACGGTAACTAAACCAAGGTTCAACTAAATTTTGAAAAGAGGCCACTAATAGTGGCCTCTTTTTTTTGTTGTAGCCTCGCGCTAGAAGTGCCCTCAAGCCGATTATAAAACAATATTGGCTAATAAATCCTCAGATGGATTATATTGAACATCCAATTTCTAATCTCAATTACCCATGAAAAAACTCGCTTACACAATATGCATCCTGGCATTGTCCTCCCATGCCTTTGCACAAAAGTCCATTCAGGGCTACACGTCTGAAAGCGCAAAGGCAGAACTTGCGCTGGAAGAAAAGTACGACAGCTACCTGAAAGCTTCCAACCTGGACCAATGGATGAAACACCTCACGGCCAGACCACATCATCTTGGATCGCCCATGGGCAAACAATATGCAGAGTGGATGCGAGACCAGTTCAGAAGCTGGGGCTATGAAGCCGAAGTGGAAACTTACAAGGTGCTCTTCCCCACACCCAAAGTAAGAGTATTGGAAATGGTAGCACCAACCAAATACAAAGCCAAACTGGCTGAACCTGCCCTCAAGGAAGACGCCACCAGCGGTCAGTCCAAAGAGCAACTTCCCACCTACCATGGCTTCTCAGCAGATGGCGATGTGACCAGCGAACTGGTATTCGTTGGATACGGTGTGCCCAGCGACTATGACGAACTAGATAAATTAGGAATTGATGTAAAAGGCAAAATTGTAATTGCCAAATACGGAGGATCATGGAGAGGGATCAAACCCAAAGTAGCTCAGGAAAAAGGCGCCATAGGTTGTATCATTTATTCTGATCCGGAAGATGACGGCTATTATCAGGGAGATGTTTATCCCAAAGGTCCCTTCAGGCCATCATTGGGTGCGCAACGCGGATCTGTTCTGGACCTGCCTGTTCGCCCCGGAGATCCTTTAACTCCCAACATCGGAGCCACAGAGGAAGCCAAAAGAATTGAAAGAGCTCAAGCCGACAACCTGATCAGTATTCCGGTAATTCCTATTGGATACGAAGACGCACAGCCTTTATTAAGCGCATTGGGTGGCCCTGTAGCCCCTGAATACATGCGTGGAGCGCTACCTATCACTTATCATGTAGGTCCAGGCCCCGTACGCGTGCATTTGAATTTGCAGTTCGACTGGAAGCTGGTGGATTGTCATAATGTGATTGCAAAAATGAAAGGTTCAGAATTACCTGACGAGTGGGTAATGCGTGGCAATCACCACGATGCCTGGGTAAATGGTGCTGCTGATCCAATCAGTGGAATGGTAGCGCTGATGGAAGAAGCCAGGGCTGTAGCAGAACTGACCAAAACCGGTTGGAAACCAAAACGCACCATCATCTATGCTGGCTGGGATGGTGAAGAGCCAGGCCTCATTGGATCGACTGAATGGGCAGAACATCATGCCAAAGAACTACAACAAAAACTGGTTGCCTACATCAACTCTGACGGAAATGGACGTGGATTTTTGTATGCACAAGGCTCCCATACGCTGCAACAGTTGGTGAGCGATATAGCAAGAGATGTCACTGATCCGCAAACAGGAGTAAGCATCCTGGAAAGAAGAAAATCAGCCATGGCTGCCTATGCCTCTTCGTCAAAAGCCAAAAAGGAAATTATCAACTCCCCTTCCATGACCATAGACGCATTGGGGTCTGGATCAGACTACAGCCCCTTCATTCAACACCTGGGGATACCCGCACTTAATATCGGATTCGGTGGTGAGGATGATGGTGGTGAATACCATTCCATCTACGATTCTTACGATTTGTACAAGCGTTTTAAAGATCCAACATTTGAATACGGGGTAACGCTGGCAAAAACAGCCGGACGTGCCACTCTCCGTCTGGCCAATGCCAACGTCCTGCCTTTTGACTTTAAAGGATTTCACAAAACAGTAGATGGATATGTAAAAGAAGTAACATCACTGATCGACAACATGCGTGAGTCCACTGAGGTTGAAAACCAAATGATCGCTGAAAACAGATACAAGTTGGCCAGCGATCCTAAGAAAACTTTTATCCAACCCAAGGCAAAAGATCCGGTACCCTACCTCGATTTTAGCAAACTCTTGAATGCAGTAGCTCGCCTGGAAAAAAGTGCAGACACCTATGCTGAGTTGGTAAAAATGAATCCAAATCCCAACACCAATTTGGCAAAGCTCAATAAACTGCTCTACACTGCTGAGCAAAACCTGACAGTAGCAGAAGGACTTCCTCGCAGACCCTGGTTCCAGCATACAATCTATGCACCAGGATTCTACACTGGTTATGGTGTAAAAACATTACCGGGCATTCGCGAAGGCATTGAGCAAAGAAGCTGGAAAGAAGCCCAGCAGCAAATTGAAATTGTAGCCAACAACCTGATGAAATACAGCCAACAAATTGACGAAGCTGCATCGATTCTTAAAATGAAATAAAAACCTATCCTATCCAACTGACCAATAACGACTCTCTCATGAAAATTATCTTAGCACTTCTACTTCTTACAGTATCGCACGCATTTGCTCAGCCAAAGGATTATGCGCTTACCAATGCCAACTTATTCAATGGAGTAGAAAATAAAATTTACGCTGACGCGATCGTTTTTGTAAAAAATGGAAAGATCGAAAAGATAGGTAAGAAGGGAGATCCTATTGCAAGTAACTACACCGTGGTAGATTGTGAAGGCAATTACCTCATGCCCGGTATGATTGATGTGCACACGCACATCGACAACCTGGCTTCGGCACAACGGGCATTAAAATCCGGTGTTACTACCGTAAGAAGCGCCAGCGTTTCTGCTTATCAGGATGTGTCCATCCGTGAAATGGTGAAGTCCGGAAAGATACCTGGACCAGACATGGTAGCCACTGGCGTTTTTGTCACCCCCCAACTGGGAGAAACCATTTTGGCAGACACCCGATTGGGCGAATTAATCGGTGGAGTAAATACGGATGAAGAACTGAAAAAACTAGTGAATGTAAACATAGATCGCGGATCCAATTTTATTAAAACAAGAGGTACAGAGCGCGCTGGCTTGCCTGACACCGATCCGAGGGAACAAACCTATACAGCTCATCAATTGAAAGTTATCGTGGATGAAGCCGCTAAAAGAGATATCCCGGTGATGATTCACGCACACGGTGATGAAGGTGCCTATGCGGCCGTTTCAGTTGGCGCACGCAGCATCGAACATGGCACTTTCTTGAGCGACAAAACCCTGAAACTGATGAAAGAAAAAGGTACGTTTTTCGTACCCACCTACATCACTTTGGTAGATCTTACCAAACCAGGAGGTGATTACGACAATGCCACACTTGAAATGCGAGGAAACTTTATGGTTCCCGTAGCTGAAAGAGCATTTAAAAAGGCGCACGCCATGGGTGTTAAAATTGCCACCGGAGCCGACAATGGATACACTTCCAAAACTACCAGTAGCGTTGCCCTGGAGGTGGCCAACTTTGCAAGAATGGGAATGACCAATTTTGAAGCCATTCAATCTTCAACTACCGTGGCAGCCGAACTTTTAAGACTCGACAAACAAACGGGAAGAATTGTCAACGGTTACGAGGCGGACTTGATTCTCGTGCCCAGCAATCCACTGGAAGACATCAACGCGCTACAAGACGCCCTTTTGGTAATGAGCAACGGTCACATGGCTATAAAAAGATTGCCGTTTGGAAAAAACTAGACAATGGGTTTATTTAGGTGAATGATTGAAAGACTATTGGTGCTAAGTATCAAATATACTGTAGCAGTGTTTATTGCTTTAGCGCTACTTTCTTGTAATCAACCCAAAGAAGAAATATCATTCCAAGCGATCAATTGGGAAAAAAGGGCCGTAGATCCTACCGTTTTAGACAGTCTTACCACTGGAAGTACCTACCTTTCTGTCTATTCAGAAATATATCAGATTTCTGAAAACCGTACTTATCACCTCACGGTCACGGTGAGCATGCGTAATATCAGTTCTAGTGATACCCTATACGTGTTCAACGCCAAACACTATAACACCAAAGGTGACCTGGTACGAAATTACTTCGACAAGCCTATCTATATTAATCCCCTTGAAACCGTTGAAATTGTGATCAGCGAAGGGGATAAGGAAGGGGGCACAGGAGGTAATTTTGTCTTTGAATGGGGTACACCTGTTGCCCATAACGAGCCTCGTTTTGAAGCAGTAATGATCTCCACCACAGGGCAACAAGGCCTTTCTTTCAGCACCCAGGGCATCAAAAGGTAGCTCCATCCCATTTTTTTTAAAATATTTTAGTCTGAATGAAACTTAAATCGTAATCTTACGATTAAGGTAGCAATGGGACTTACAAAAACACAAGAATTCACCAGCCAACAAAATGACCTGGCCAATTTGGCCAAAGCGCTGGGACATCCTGCAAGAATAGCCATCCTGCAATTTCTGGCCACCAGTCAGGCTTGTGTATGTGGTGATATCGTAGACGAACTTCCCTTGTCCCAATCCACAGTATCGCAACACCTAAAAGAGCTGAAGAAAGTAGGATTGATTAAAGGAAGTATAGAAGGTCCCAGTGTTTGCTACTGTATAGACAATGAAGCATGGCAAAACGCGCAATCCAAAATGGCCGCCTTATTTGAAATGTACAAAGACCCCTCCTGCTGTTAAAAAAATTTACATAAACCCATCGCAATATTACGATTTATACTACTTTTAAAACTCCAATTATGAAAACAGACGAACAACTCAAACAAATTGTAAAGGATACCTACAGTAGCATTGTAGACCAAAGCAAAGAACAAAACGAAACGAGCTGTTGTGGCGCTACCAGCTGCTGCTCTGTAATCGATGAAGCCATCATGGCTGAAGATTACAACCAATTGGCAGGATATGTAAAAGACGCTGACCTGGGATTGGGATGTGGACTTCCCACTGAATATGCGCTAATCAAAGAAGGGGATACCGTAGTGGACCTCGGCTCTGGAGCAGGCAATGATGCATTCGTGGCGCGCTCAGTTACCGGTGCCTCCGGCAAAGTAATAGGCGTGGATTTCACTGAAAAAATGATTGACAAAGCGCGCACCAACGCAGAAAAGTTAGGCCTTAACAATGTGGAGTTCCGTTATGGCGATATTGAAAACATTCCCATCACAGCCAACGTAGCCGATGTAGTGGTGAGCAACTGCGTGATGAACCTGGTACCAAACAAGAAGCGCGCCTTTGAAGAAACCTTCCGCATTCTAAAAAAAGGGGGGCACTTTAGCATTTCTGATATTGTGTTGGTTGGCAAACTTCCAGAGGCATTAAGACAAAGTGCAGAAATGTATGCAGGTTGTGTGTCTGGAGCCATTCAAAAAGAGGAATACCTTGCTATTATTAAGGAAGCTGGATTCACCAATATCAAATTGCAGAAAGAAAAAAAGATAGCACTCCCCGATGAAATTCTTTCAGACTATTTGAGCGAAAAGGAATTGGAAACTTACAAGAAAGGTAATCTCGGTATTTTCAGCATCACAGTTTATGCAGAAAAACAAGATACTGAAGCTTGTTGCGGACCAGATTGTTGTAATTAATTGCCAGCACCAATATGATACCTTTATCAATAAAAACCCCTGATCAATGGGAAACTTTTACAGATCAGTTAAAAACAGTGGGACTTCCCTATGAAGATCTCAGCGACAAAAACCACCTGCTGGTAGGGTATTATGAAGGCGATAAGTTGATTGGAACGGGAGGAATTGAGATCTATGGCGATTATGGCCTGATTCGTTCCGTCTCCATCACCGCTGCCAACAGAGGCAAAAACTTGGGAACTCAGATCACCCATCACCTCATCAATGAGGCCAGGAAAAAAGAACTGAAAGGGCTTTATCTCCTAACTGAAACAGCAAAGGACTTTTTCCTTAAAATTGGCTTTGAGTTGATAAGTCGTGATGAAGTGGCAAAACCTGTATTGGCCTCCTCAGAATTTTCACATGTGTGTCCTGTTACTGCTGCTTGCATGTACTTAAACCTGAAATAAAATGTCGAATATCCTTGTTTTGTGTACTGGCAACTCCTGCCGAAGTCAAATGGCAGAAGGTTACCTGCGGCTACAATCCAAAGGCAAACTGAATGTGTACAGTGCAGGTATTGAAACACACGGACTCAACCCCAGGGCGGTAGCGGTGATGAAGGAAGATGGCGTTGACATTTCAGGTCACACTTCCAATCACATCGATGAATACCAATCCATCCCGTTTGATACCATTCTCACGGTGTGTGATCATGCTAAAGAAAACTGCCCTTACTTTCCATCCAAAGCCAGGCGGCTGCATCACAACTTTCCCGATCCTGCCAAGGTAAAGGGAACAGAGGAAGAAATCATGAATGCGTTTCGTGGAGTAAGGGATCAAATCAAAGCTTATACCTCTCAATTGCTCAAAGAATTAGAGGTATAAGCCATTGATACTTGTGAACGGATACAAATCCTTCGCTTCTATGGACTAATGCTTGTGGACTTGCTACATTTGCGGCTTACTTTTCGCTCATGATTTCCAATAAGTACATTGTCATCGATTTCGACAGCACGTTCACTAAAGTAGAAGCTTTTGATGCCCTGGCCGATATCTCGCTAAAAGATCATCCGCAGAGAGCAGCCATTAAGAAACAAATTGAAGACCTTACCAATCAGGGTATGGATGGCTCCCTGTCGTTCAGAGAGTCGCTAAAACAAAGACTGGCGCTGCTTTCTCCCAACCAGCAACACCTTGAGCAGCTGGTGGTGGTCTTGCGTGGGATGGTGTCTGAATCCTTCAAACGCAACAAATCTTTTTTTGAAGAATACAACGGTCGTATTTATATCATCTCCAATGGTTTTCACGCATTCATCGATCCCATTGTAACAGAATTTGGTGTGAAAAAGGAAAATATTTTTGCCAACAAGTTTCATTTCAACGACAAAGGCGAAGTCATCGGATTTGATGAAGACAATCCACTCTCTGCCAACAACGGTAAAGTAGAACAACTGAAACGCCTCAACTTGCCAGGAGATGTGTACGTGATAGGTGATGGTTATACAGATTATGAAATTAAACACTCAGGCCTTGCCAATAAATTTTTTGCATTTACTGAAAACGTAGAAAGAGGCAACGTATTGAGCAAGGCAGATCACATCACGCCCAGCCTCGATGAGTTTCTTTACCTCAACAATTTAAATACCGCCATCTCCTACCCTAAAAACAGAATCAATGTGTTGCTGCTGGAGAGTGTGCACCCCGCTGCGGTGAAGTTGATGAAGGAAGAAGGATTCAATGTAGAAGTTTATCCCGCAGGTCTCACTGAAGAAGAGTTGTGCGAAAAAATTGCCAACGTCTCCATTCTCGGCATCAGATCCAAAACACAAGTGACCGCCAAAGTGTTGGATTGTGCCAACCGACTAATGGCCATCGGTGCTTTCTGCATCGGTACCAACCAGATTGATCTGGATGCTGCCGCAAAAAAAGGAATAGCTGTTTTCAATGCACCCTACAGCAACACTCGCTCGGTAGTTGAACTGGCCATCGCTGAGATCATCATGCTCATGCGCAACCTCCCCGATAAGTTTGCCAAAATGCACCTTGGCCAGTGGGAAAAATCCGCCAGCAACAGCTTTGAAATCAGAGGAAAAAACCTGGGCATCGTTGGGTACGGTAGCATAGGCTCTCAGCTTTCGGTATTGGCAGAAAGTCTTGGCATGAAAGTTTTCTACTACGATACTGAAGAGAAGCTGGCTTTAGGCAACGCCACCAAGTGCAAAAGCCTCAAGGAGCTTTTACAAATTGCAGATGTCGTTTCGTTGCACGTGGATGGTCGTCCGTCCAACCAACACATGATCGGACCTGAGGAATTCAAATTGATGAAGAAAGGTGTTATCCTGCTGAATCTGAGCCGTGGTCACATCGTAGATGTAAAAGCTTTAAAAGAAAATATCCTGAATGGCCATGTAGCCGGAAGTGGTGCAGACGTTTTTGAATATGAACCGATCAGCAACGCAGAAGAGTTTGTCTCTGAATTACGTGGATTGCCCAATACCATTCTAACACCCCACATCGGAGGAAGTACACTGGAGGCACAGGAAAACATTGCCCACTTCGTGCCTGGCAAATTGATGGATTATATTAATACAGGAAGTACCAGCCAAAGTGTAAATTTCCCCAACCTCGTATTGCCAATATTGGAAAACGCCCACCGGCTGATCCATATTCACAATAACGTTCCTGGTGTCTTGGCCAAAATCAATGCAACCCTGGCCAACAACGGCATCAACATCGCAGGACAGTATTTAAAAACCACCGAACACATTGGTTACGTGATCACAGACATCAACAAAGACTACGACAGGGAATTAATCAAAGAAATGCGGTCGATCGAGCACACCATAAAGTTCCGCGTGTTATATTAGTAGCTTATGCTTCTGGACAATAACAGCAAACTTAAAAAGAAAGTCTACGATATTATTTTTGAGGCCGAAACCCCTTCCGGTAAAGCTTTTGACATCGGCCTGATCATCTGCATTCTGTTGAGCATCGTGGTGATCAATCTTGAAAGTGTCGAATCCATCAAATTCTCAATCGGCACATTGTTGGTTGTGCTCGAATGGATTTTCACTGTCATTTTCACATTGGAATACGTATTGCGCGTATGGACTGTCAAAAACAAAAAGCAATACATCTATAGTTTCTACGGCATCATTGACCTGCTGTCCATTCTGCCTACTTACCTGAGTCTGGTAATGAGTGGTGCCCACGTATTGCTGGTGCTTCGCAGTGTCAGGTTGGTGAGGGTGTTTCGTGTATTCAAGCTGGCACGTTTTGTTGGAGAGGGACAGGTGCTAATGAGTGCCTTAAAAGCAAGCCGACATAAAATAACCGTCTTTCTGCTTACAGTTGTCACCTCTGTTATCCTGGCTGGAAGTTTAATGTACCTCATCGAAGGAAAGGAAAATGGTTTCGAAAACATTCCCATCAGCATCTATTGGGCCATCGTTACACTTACTACTGTCGGCTATGGCGACATATCCCCCAGCACCCCATTGGGGCAAACTGTAGCCGCTATTATAATGATATTAGGTTATGGAATTATCGCCATTCCTACCGGTATTGTAACTGCTGAAATGGCTTATCAAAAAACCAAGGTGGTAACTACTGAAGTATGCCCTCACTGTTTACAAGAGGGGCACGACAAAGATGCGGTGCACTGCAAATTCTGTGGTGGCAAGCTGAATTAAAATAAAAACCCACTGGACTCGGAGAGGTGTTTAGGAACCCCAGATACGACAAGTTTTGAGCTATTCATTCAAATCGCAACCTTCCACTGTTATCCTACACTCCGATAAATCGTAGCATGAGGTCCGCCCGAAGATGGATGAGGCCTGGTTTTGATAATGAAATCACTCGGTATTGTTTTTAATGTTAGGTTCCAGAAACGTGTCCCAAATCCGAGTGGGTATTTATTAAACGCAAAGGTAGAGGAAAGAAGTATGTTCGGTAGCCTTGATATAAAAGTATTTTTTTTGTAGGCTTTACATCATCACTTAAAAATCTAAATTTGCGCCTACAAAATGGCAGTCACTTTTTCTCCTGGCCCCTCCCAACTTTACTTCACGGTTGAAGACCACACACGTAGTGCATTCAAGCTGGGTGTACCTTCTCTATCGCACCGCAGTCCGGAGTTTGAAAAAATATACCAGCATACACAGGAGTCGTTGCGCGCGCTGCTCAACATCCCCTCCTCGCACCACATTTTCTTCGCAGGATCTGCCACAGAAATATGGGAACGGCTGATTCAAAACCTTGTGGAAGAAAAGTCGGCCCACTATGTAAATGGTGCCTTCTCAGAAAAGTTTTTCAAAGCATCACAACAACTCAACAGGCAGGCGCAAGAAATACGCGTAGCCGATGGCAGCGGTTTTAATGAACCCGCCCTGCTGGATGTCGAACTCATTGGCGTAACACACAACGAAACCAGCACTGGCGTGATGTTGCCCAAAGAATTTATCTACGGATTGAAAGCAAAAAATCCAAAAGCCTTGCTCTGCGTAGATGCCGTTTCAGCACTCCCCTATGCCGACTTCGATTATACTAAAATAGATTCTGTTTACTTTTCGGTGCAAAAAGGATTTGGTATGCCTCCCGGACTGGGCGTATGGATCGTCAACGATGCCTGCATCGCCAAAGCAAACGCGATGCTGGCCAAAGGCCTCTCCATAGGCACGCACCACACCCTGCCATTCTACCTGAAGAATGGTTTGAAAAATCAAACGCCCGAAACGCCCAACAGTGTGGCCATCTATGTGCTGGGAAAGGTAGCTGAAGACATGCTAAGAAGAGGCATTGACACCATCCGAAAAGAAACAGAGTACAAAGCAGTAGTCCTGTACAACGAACTAAAACAACACGCATTGATGCAACCCTTCGTTGTAGAAAAACAATATCAGTCACCCACCGTCATCATTGCCAATACGGGCACGCAAACGCAAGCATTAGCCGATTACCTCAGCAAAAAAGGTATGGAAGCCGGTGAAGGATATGGACAACACAAAGGCACGCAGCTTCGGTTTGCCAACTTTCCTGCCCACTCCAAAGAACAATATGAGCTTTTGGTGGACTATCTTAAAGCATTTTAATTAAATTGGTTTTAAACCATTGGGCTGCAGGGCAGTCTAAAAACCAAACCTAGCCTAACTTCCATTGGAAGATCACGAACTACTTGCGAAAATCAGAAATCCGGAAACCCGTAGCTATGGGTTCAACCTGTTGGTAAGGGCTTACCAGCAAAGGGTCTATTGGATGGTGCGTAAAATGCTCATCGACCACGATGACTCCGATGATGTCACGCAGGAAGTATTCATTAAAATCCACAAAGCCATCGATAAATTCAGGGAAGATGCACAACTCTACACCTGGATTTATAGAATAGCCACCAACGAGTGCCTCTCCTTTCTCAAAAAGAAAAAACGGAGGTTCTTTCTGCCACTGGAAGATGTAAACAAAGAGTTGAGCAACAAGATCGATACGTCACCTGAGATGGATGGAGACGAGATCCAGCGTAAGCTGCAAAAGGCGCTGCTTACCCTGCCCGACAAGCAAAGACTGGTGTTCAACATGAAGTATTTTGACGACATGTCGTACGAGGAAATTGCAGCCATAACCGATACCAGCGTGGGGGCCCTTAAAGCCAGTTTTCACCATGCCACAAAGAAAATTGAAGTTTTTTTGACCGGGGATTAAACTATTATGAAATTCAGCAATCCAAGATAAAATGAAACTAGAAGACATACCCAAAAAGAACGTTTTTAATACCCCTGAAGGCTATTTTGACAAGCTGCCAGGTGTTATTCAAAGCCGGATTGTCGAAAAACAGGCGCAACCAGCCACAGCTGGCTCCTTTGTATGGGTTTTACGCTATGCGCTTCCCGTGCTGGCAGTGGGTTTTGCATTGTTCCTGATTTTCCGTCAAAGTGACCCCACTTCAACACCGGAGGATCTGCTGGCAACCGTGAGCACCGAAGACCTCACTTTTTACCTGGTGGAAAGTGACCTTACCACAGAAGATTTGCTGGACATGGCCAATTTGCAGGAGGATGAAATTGATGCACTGAACAACCACATTCTGTACCCCGAATTAGACAGTGATTTACTGGAAGACTATGTTCTTGAAATTGATATTTAATACCAAAAGCGATGCCCTCCTCAGCTATCCACAGTGGATGAGGGTAAGACCAAAAAAATAAGTATATGAAAACCATTGTAAAAATTTTGTTAGTGATGTTGATGGCGTCCCCGCTATACACCAGGGCGCAGGAAGAGGAGATACAAGATCCCAAAGCCAGGGAAAAAATAGAAGCCGCTCGCATTGGACTGATCTCCGAGCGATTGGGACTTACCCCCGAGCAAGCCGAACGTTTCTGGCCTGTATACCGCGAGTTCACCCAAAAGCGCGGTGAGATGGTACGGGAATTCAGACAGGCACAGCGCGAAGTAGGGCCTGATAACAAAGACCCCGACAAGCAACGAGAACTGGTGGAGCTTGGGTTGAAAATCAAACAACGTCAACTGGATTTGGAAAAAGACTACTCCAGAAGAATGATGGACGTGATCTCAGCACAGCAGATCATGAACCTGCGCAATGCGGAAAAGGAGTTTCAAAGAATGATCCTCAACCAACTGCAACAGCGCAGAGACCTGCAGCAACGAAAAGAAAATCTGAGAGATCGCAATCAACAATTAAAAGACCGGAAAAATAACAACTAATTGTTTTGAACCGAAGTATCGCCTTTCTGGTCATTCTATTATCGGCCTGCTCGTACACTTCACGTGCACAGCAAGCCGATTCGCTTTTCAATGACTTTGAACTGAGCGAACTGGATTCGATATTTTCTTTTCAGGACTCACTTTCTATTTTCAACCTCATCGACAGTTTACTGCAGTCAGAAGGTTTATACAACAAATCTTCCATGGCCTTCAGGCTAGGCTACAACAGCAACGCCACAGGCTCGGGACGCACGTTAGGCATTGATCAATTTGGCCTGTCGCCTGGCATCTCCTACTATCACAAAAGCGGTGCCTACATGGATGCCTCCGGCTACTGGAGCAACGAGTACGAACCCAGTTATTACCTTACCATACTATCTGCAGGATACCTCGGGGCCATCACCAACAAGTGGAGCATACTGGCAGAGTACAGCCGCTATTTTTATTCCGATTTGGGACCAGATGTAGTCGTGGCTTATGAAAACAGCCTCGGTGTATCCAACTTCATCGATGTAAAGCCCCTCACCTTTAGGTTGGATTACACCTTATTGTTTGGCGAAAAGACCGGCCACCGGATTATGCCCGGAGTTATGCTAAACCTGGAAAAGCGAAACTGGAAAGGCTTCGATCGCATATTGTTTTATCCTTCATTCAATCTGCTGCTGGGTAGCGAACAATATGAACAATACCTACCCTATGCCAGAACTTTAATCGGATCACTGATACGGGTAAGAAACGGCCTCCCCCTCTATTACCTGGACAAAGGCACCGACTTTGGCATCATGAACTATTCCTTCAGCCTGCCCCTCAGTATGAATGTCGGAAATTGGAATTTCCTGCTGTCTTACGCTTTCAATATTCCCAAAGCACTTTCCAACGAACAATTCCAACCAGAAAACAGCGGCTTCATCACCGCCAGCGTTACCCGGTACATCAGGTTCAAGTAGACTTTTTTAGTCAACAATGTATAGCTTACATTAACTCAAGTCCTTTTCTTCCATTAAAAGCAACTGTCAGCTTAGCTGCACTCGGTAGCTGTACTGACAGTTGTGAAATGAATATCAGCGGTTCCCTATTTAGCCGGGCGAACCAGTTCAAGTTGCAGGAGTGTAGTCAGACCATCGTCCAGCCCAATCTCCTCAGTAACTTTTCCATCTACAACACGAAAAACAGTTGTTCCGGTAAAGTGCATTTTACGTCCGGTAGCTGCAGGTAAAGCACCTACAGGCCAATCACTGAAGGCGGTGCCCGTATGGGTTCCACCTCCTACCCACCTGGCGATAACGTACTCGCCATCGGCAAGCAAGGGATAAGCCCCCGCAAATGCCAGATCAGGAAACGCAGCGCGAAATTTTTTCATAAAATCCTTAATGTCGGCATGCCCTTGCCTTGGCTGATGAAGGGAGTATTGCAAGACCATGTCTTTCGCTGCCAATTCGTCTACAATGGCTGGATTGTAATGAGGGCCCCAAAAGTTGTCGAGCCATTTCCCTACAATTTCCTTGTTCACCTGCTCCTGATTCCGGGTATTTTTCTCCTGCGCGTTAACTGAAGCAGTCAGCGCACACATTGCGAAGAGCATGAGTGTTGGCCACATCATGCCGTTGGTTTTAATATTCATAAAAGTATTTTTTTTGTTTATGAAGCAAAGTTGTGACCTGCACCAACTTTATAAAACCCGATTCTTGCTAACCATAATACACTTCAACTAAGAACTAAGCACTCAAGACCAAGTACTATTTCCTCCCAAATTCCGCATCCATCAACACCCAGTTGTTGGGATCAAGAACAACTTTTTCCGGTTCGGCATCCACTGCTATCGTAAAAACATTTGACTTTTCATTCACCTGTATCACTTTCATCATGGGCTGCTTGTCTTTTAAATAGATACCCAGCTCCATCGGCATCTTAAACAAGCTGCCATCGGTTTGTACCTGATCCAGTGTAATGCTTATTTCCTTTTTCTTTTTATCATACGTGCACGATCCCTTGAACTTCAGGATGCCCGGTTGATAGAGCCATTGCTGAAAGAAGTCTTTTAAATCCATTCCCGATGCTTCTTCCATTTCTCTTCGAAAATCATCGGTAGTGGCATTCAGGTCTTTGTATTTTTTGTAATACGATCGTATCCCCTTCCAAAAATTGTCAGTGCCCACTACACCCCGCAACATGTGCAGGATCCAACTCCCCTTCTGATAGGTATTGGAACTGGTGACTTTACTCATGTCACTGAGGTTGTCATGAACGATCCGGTAATTGGGGTTCTTCTCATAAAAAGCATCTACGCTTTTTTTACTGGAGGCCAACCCTTGCATAAAAGCATCATGTCCATACTCGTGCTCAATGAAAAGCAACGTGAAGTAAGTAGCGAAGCCCTCACTGAGCCACACATCATCCCAATCGTATTCGGTAACGGCATTGCCAAACCACTGATGAGCAATTTCATGAATCACCACATTGCGCCAGCGCACGTTCCGGTCTCCTACTACGGAGTTTTCACTATAAAGAATGGCCGAGGCCGCTTCCATCCCACCACTCACACTATTGGATTGAATGTTGGCCAGTTTCTCGTAAGAGAACGGCCCCACATAGTCGCTGTAATAGGCCAACGCTTTTTTGGTAGGAATGGCAAAATCATAAAAGCCAGCCTCCCTGTCCTGATAGTACACCCACGTTTCAATGGATTTGTTATCAAACTGATCTACCTGTTGCACGGCAAAACGGGCCACACCCAACACATATAGCCAGGTAGCGATGGGTACAGACTGCTTCCAATGGGTCAACCGGTAGCCATCGGGTAAATCGGATTCTTCTATCATCAATCCGTTGGACACCACCTGATAATGAGCAGGTGCTGTGACAATAAACTCACAGGTAGCTTTATCGTAAGGATGATCTACCGTGGGCAACCAGTTTCTGCCCTTGTCGGGCCAGTTGTCACTGAAAAAAGTGCGGTCACCATGTTTGTTGTTCGCAATCTTAAGTCCGGTAGCGGGTATACCTTTATAACTAACTTTGTAACTGGTCCGTTGATTTTTAGCAGATGGTGCTGGCAGTTGAATCATCAACACATCATCTTTATGGGTAAAATTCAGCGCACGATCTTCTGATGCGACTCCGATCACCACCATGCCCTTGTTGCCTAATTCCTGCGAAGCCCTGACCAGATCGAGCCGAAGTGATTGTTCACCAGCCGCCAGGTAACGTACATCAATGGTGGCTTCACTTACAATTACATCCGTGGCATCCGACAACTGAATGCGAAAAGTATAATTGAGAATATCAATGTTGGGATTCTTCGGATAGGTATCCGCCCATGAATGGTTTGCGCTTATGAGCAGGATCAGGGCAATGGATAAATGCTTCATCATTTCTTAAGTTCTAAAAGTTACTTTTTAAATGGCAACGAAACAGGAGCGCGAAACTCGATCAAACCTTTTTCTTTGATGGTTCGCTCCACCTCTTCTACTTGTGTAGGCACAAATGCACTCAGGTTCTCCACACCATCGGCAGTCACCAGGGCCATATCTTCTATGCGAACGTATAACCGCTCTTCGGGTATCCAGATCATGGGATCGATGGTAAATACCATTCCGGCTTGCAAAGGCACACCATGTACCCTGCCCACATCATGCACTGCCATACCGACAGGATGTTGAAAATGCCCTCTGAACTTCACGCCTTCTTGCACGGCTTTTAAATAGGCTGGCTTGGCAAAGGTTTTGCCTACCAGGTATTGCTGCATATCTGCGGCTGCCTTGTCAAGTACATCGTTGGACGTAACACCCGGTTTGATATATTTGAAAAGCGCATCGCGGTAGGCCACGATATAAGCGTACAATTCTTTTTGGGCGTTGTCAAATTTTCCGTTGACAGGCCAGATGCGGGTAACATCGCTGGTGTAATACTTGTAGTCGGGCGCATAGTCCATTAGCACCAAGTCTCCCGCCTTGAGCACATCGGTCTTATGAAAATAATGCCCCATAAACGCATTGGTGCCACCACCGATAATAGAGGCATAGCCATCACCACGTGCACCTTGCAAATGAAAAATGTATTTGGCCGCTGCATCCAACTGGTACTCATACACACCTGGTTGCGTGGAGCGCATGGCTTCGATAATGCCCAGCCCTGCAATTTGGGTGGCCTTGCGGATCAGGTCTATTTCCTTCTCACTTTTAATGAGGCGCATGGCATCTAAAGTCGGTGAGAGATCGTGAATTTCAAATTGAGGAAATTGTGATTTGATTTTCTCTACGAACAAGGCCTCACGTGCAGGTTGTCCGTCCCACGGATCGGCAGCTGCCCGTGCCTGACCAAACAACAATTCATCACGGCTGTCATTACCTGTTTCGGCCGGACTCAGGGGCGTATAGAGTTTTGGGGCCGGAGGCCTGATCAATCCGGTGCGCAACAAATCAGCAGACAAAAATTCAATGCCCTTCACCTGGTCGGCCCCCGTCAGTGCTTTGACCAGATCAGCATCTTCTGCCGACAACACTTTGCCCTGCCCCTGTTCTCTGCCTTCATCACGATGTGGAAGGTACAAGGTCGTTTGTTTGTTTTTGGCATTGAGCAACAGGTAAGCATGGTCCGTCTCTAATCCCGTTAAGTAGTAAAATGTATTGGACTGGCGGAAAACACTAAACCCCGGCCTACCGCTGGCCCCCTGAATGACTGCAATGGCATCGTTGCCAATGGTTTCCATGATGCGCGCTCTGCGCTCACCCAATTCCCCATTAGAGAAATCAGTTTGATAGTGATGGTTGTCTTGCGCTGTTGAAGGCCAGGCAAACCATAGCAGAGCCGAAACAAAAAAACAGATTCTCATAGTCTAGTCAGTTTAAATCCAGTAGAGTAAATCTAAAGTTTTTATGGTGTTTATAAATTTTTTCCAACCAGATAATCTCCTGCAGGGCAGTGAAAATCAATTGACCACGAATAGAATTAACAAGGCAATTTGGTACATTAGCAGCAATACCACCCACCCTATCCATGCGCCAACTTGCTGCCATTATGTTTTCTGACATGTCAGGGTACACGGCGCTGATGCAGCAAAACGAACAGTCAGCAACAACAAAGCGCAAGCGATTGAAAGAGGTATTGGAAACCTCTGTCCCCAATTACAATGGTAAAATTTTGCAGTACTATGGTGATGGTGCTTTAAGCATCTTTAATAGTGCAGTAGATGGAGTCACCTGCGCGATGTATATCCAGGAGCTATTGAAGGAAGAGCCTACTGTGGACCTGAGGATAGGCATCCATACAGGTGATATCTCCATTGAAAATGAAGTGGTGTATGGTGACGGGGTCAATCTCGCTTCACGGATTGAATCACTGGCTGTTCCCGGATCAATTTTTATTTCTGAAAAGGTATTTGATGAAATCAAAAACCAGGAAAATCTTTCTGCGGTTGAAATGGGTTACTTTGAACTGAAGAATGTAGTCCAGCCCGTCCGTGTATTTGCGTTGAGTGGCAATGGCCTGACTGTTCCCGCACGCAATGTATTAAAAGGAAAAACCAAACATCCATCCAATCGGTTGGCTGTACTTCCCTTTATGAACATGAGTACCGATCCGGAAAATGAATATTTCAGTGATGGTATTACGGAAGAAATTCTGAATGCCATCACCCGTGTAGAAGGCCTTCAAGTGACCTCAAGAACTTCTTCCTTTGCGTATAAAGGAAAGAATTCAGATATCCGTGAAATCGGGTCGCAGCTGAATGTCGACCGACTCCTGGAAGGAAGTGTTCGGAAATCCGGTAATCGAGTTCGCATTACAGCACAATTAATAAACGCAACGGATGGCTACCATATATGGAGTGAAACCTATGACAGGGATTTGACTGACATATTTGAAGTCCAGGATGAGATCAGCCACATTATCGCCAATAAACTTCGAGAGAATTTAAATGATGGAAGTCAGGAAGAAAAACTGGTGAAGGCACCCACCCAAAATGTAGAAGCTTATTCCCATTTTCTAAAGGGTCTGCATTTTTATAACAGGATTACCCCTGCTGATACAAGAAAAGCCATCGATTTTTTTCGAGAGGCTATACAACTTGAACCAAACTATGCCAGCGCCTTTGCTATGCTCGCTACATGCTATTCATTCCTTGGCGCAACAGGACAAATGCAACCCGCAGAAGCATTTGAAATGGTACACCAGTACAGTGACAAAGCGCTGGAGCTGGACAATTCCCTGGCAACCGGATATGCGGCCAAAGGTTCGGCTTACCTACTTTATGACTGGAACTGGAAACCTGCCTATGAGTCATTGCGGAGAGCATTAGAACTTAATCCCACAACCACAGGAGCGCATCAGTTGCTGTCTCTTTATTATTTGATCACCGGACAGAAAAAAGAAGCGGTGGATATCATGGAAGCAGCGCTTAAAGTGGATCCTATTTCTCCGGTTGTACACAAATCCCTGGCAGATGCCTACTTATTAATGGGCAGAACAGAGGAGGCCCTAAAACAAATTGAATGGCTACTGGATATGCAGCCTCAAATGCGTATTGCCTTGGAATTGAAAGGGTGGTGCGTAGGCTTGTCGGGCGACTGGAAAAAGGCGGCAGAAATCTTTAAGGATGTACACCTGGCTTCAAAGCATCCATTGAAGGGGCTTACACCGCTGGGTTGTGCATTCGCCAAAATGGGCGATACCAAAAATGCACTCGAATGCATAGGCAAGATAGAACAAAGGCAGCATGAAGAACCCGGGGTGGTGTTGGACGTAGACCTTGCCATGATATGGTCGGCATTGGGAGAAAGTGATAAAGCCTTTTACTATTTATCTCAATGCCTGGAGAAAAGAATAACATCGGTAGCTATCCTGCTCGATCACCCCGCATTTAAAATACCGAATGAAGATGACAGGTATAAAACATTAAAAGAGAAACTGAATTTGGGTGAATACATAAGTATATGAAAATCATTGTGGCCAATGATTATATGTACTTCATACCAAAATGTATATAATGATGAGATTAATAGATGGCAAGGAAGGCTTGAAACTCAATATTTAATCTAATATGGCAACATCAAAAACAAATGAAAACAATTAGAGAATATTTTGATAAGACTGTTAAACAAACTGATAAGGATTGGCAAATATTCTCGTCCAAGCTAATTCGAAGAGAGTTTCCAAAGCAAACAACCTTGCTAAAGGTTGGAGAAAAAGAGAACCATCTTTCGTTTATTGAAAAAGGGGTTATTCGGTTTTTCATTCCAAAAGAAACTGATGACTTGACATTTGGATTTGCTTTTGCAGACACTTTTGTAAGTGCTTATGATTCCTTTTTAACCCAAAAACCATCAACCTACCAATTGGAAACGCTAACAGGTACTGTGCTCTGGAGTTTGACCTACCAAGACCTACAAAACATATATGAGGTAACTGAGGTCGGAAATAAAATTGGACGGCTTGCAAGCGAAGACCTTTTTTTGAAGAAGTCTAAAAGAGAATTATCACTACTTAATTATACGGCCGAACAGCGTTACCTTAAGCTATTTAGCGAACAACCTCATCTGTTAAAGCAAGTTCCACTTAAATACATTGCTTCTTATATTGGGATAACTCCACAAGCATTAAGCAGGATTCGAAAACGAATTACTTAACCGAGGTTCATTGGATTCACCTCTACTTTAGTCGTGTTTTGCATAAAAGAAAAAAATGAAACCATTAATTGTGCTATTGATTGTATTCGCTGTTTCTGCATTCGCTATTAAATTATTAGCACACCGTTACGACTTTTCATTATCAGCCCGAATAGCAATGTGCACAATGCTTCTTTTTACGGCAATAGGACATTTTGCATTTACAAAAGGTATGGCCATGATGATGCCGGAGTTTATTCCATTCAAAATAGAATTGGTGTATCTAACAGGGTTCTTGGAAATTATATTGGGAATTGCACTGCTTTTCCCAAGCACAAAGGTTTATTCAGGTTGGATTTTGATAGTATTCTTTGTGGTTGTACTCCCAGCCAACATAAAAGCTGCCACTGAACAAATTGACTTTCAAAATGCTGCTTTTGGTGGCCCCGGGTTAAACTATTTGTGGTTTAGAATTCCTTTACAAATATTTTTGATTGCCTGGACGTATATTAGCTCAATAAGATTTTAGCCCTCGTACCCTATAGCCAGACTTGCTCCTTAAAAGATATAAGACTAAATTTTAAGTGCTAAAACATTTATGAAAGCCATTCCCATCAGGAAGATCAAAGTGCCTCAAAGCCAACCTGAATCTTCGGAAAGTTTTAACATTAGGAACATTCAAGATGTGCTTGACGGCAAAGACATGGTTCATGACCTTCACAGGCATGAATATTACTTCGTTTTAGTTTTACAGAAAGGAAATGGGATTCATACCATAGACTTCAACCCCTATAAAGTCAACGATCATTCGATCTTCTTTATCCGACCAGGTCAGGTGCATGAGCTCACGCTACAAGTCGGAAGTAAAGGTTTCCTTATGGAGTTTAAAAATGATTTTTATTATCCCGCAGATAAGGCTTCCCGACAACTGTTGCGTAACGCAAGTAGCTTGAATCAATATGAGATGGATGTCCATAGTTTCAAAAAGGCGTTTGATTTGTTGACTTCCGTATTTGTAGAGTTTGGTGAGAAAAAAACTGGATATCAGGAAGTCATTAAGGCCAATTTAAGTATCTTCTTTATTGAGTTGATGAGGCATCACAAAGAAAAGACTTCCACCTCCAGCCTTCCAATCAATCAATACACGCAGGAACAGCTGGATAAACTTGTAGAACTTATTGAGACGCATATCTCCAGTCATAAGGAGGTGTCTCAATATGCGGATATGATGCATCTTTCGGTATACCAACTCAACGCCATTACAAAGGCTACACTAGGCAAAACATGTTCCGAATTGATCAACGAACACATAATTTTAGAAGCCAAAAGATACCTGCTTGCCACCTCCAATCAGGTAAACCAAATTGCCTTTCACCTGGGCTACGAGGATGTGTCCTATTTTATCAGGTTCTTTAAAAAGCACACGGGTTTCACCCCTGAAACATTCAGGCACAATTTCAAATAAATCCAATTCAACTTCATTTTTGTCCTATCAGGCAGGTCTTTGAGTGCTCTACTTTTGTAGAAACAAACTCAAACAAAATAGGTATGAACACAAAAATGAAATTAATCGCGTCCTTAAAAATATGGGTGGTCATTTATCCATCCATAACCTTATTCCTTTACCTGCTAGGGGAACCGCTATCGGTTTTACCCTTGTATGTACGAACACTACTGTTGACACTTTCCCTGGTTCCCTGGATTGTCTTTATAGGACTGCCTTTCGTCAACATGATCGTTGAACAGGTTGCCCCTAAAGCGGATAAGAAGTAAACGGAAATGGGCATCAACGAGGGACCACGGGGTGTGTCATCCAGGCGAGCATTTATCAAACAAAGCGGACTCACTTTGATGGCCCTCACATGGCCCATCGACTTAACTAAAATTTCAACTGATAATATAATGACAGACAAGAAACAATTGGATGTAATCATCATTGGAGGGAGTTACTCAGGGCTAGCTGCAGCCATGGCATTGGGAAGGGCACTGAGACAAGTGCTTGTCATCGATAGCGGCCTGCCCTGCAATCGGCAAACTCCCTATTCGCATAACTTCCTGACACAAGATGGACAAACCCCTAAAGACATCGCCACCCTTGCCAGACAACAAGTGCAACAATATAACACGGTAAAGTTTTTTAATGGTTTGGCAACAAAAGGAAGGAAGATAAAAAACGGGTTTGAAATTGAAACTGCAACCGGTGAATCCTTCCAAAGCAAAAAATTAATTTTTGCCACTGGTATCAAAGACATCATGCCGCCCATCGATGGGTTTAGTGAATGCTGGGGAATCTCCGTGTTGCATTGCCCATACTGCCACGGCTTCGAAGTAAAAAACGAGCCAACCGGTGTGCTTGGCAATGGGGAAAAGGGATTTGAATTCTTAAGCTTGATTTCCAATTGGACCAGGGATCTTACACTGTTTACCAACGGTAAATCAACTTTAACGAAGGATCAAATGGCAAAGCTTGCAAGCCATAAAATAAACATGGTGGAAGCCGAAGTAGAACGGTTAGTTCATAAAAGCGGGCACCTTGAAACCATCATTTTCAAAGACGGTACTACGCATGCCATTAAAGCATTGTACGCCCCAAGGCCCTTTGAACAACACTGTGCCATTCCGGAATCACTGGGGTGCGCGCTAAATGAAGAGGGTTATATCATAACCGATCCTATTCAACGAACCAGTATACCTGGCGTTTTCGCCTGTGGTGATAACACGACCCGTATGCGCACCGTAGCCAATGCCGTGGCCATGGGTACCACTGCCGGAATGATGGTCAATAAGGAAATAGTACTTGAGGGATTCTAATGAATTGAATCTATGTACCGGGTGACCTAAAAAGATAAATCAATAGCCTGTTTGGATCCTCAATATTTTGGTACTTTTAGTTGATGAGGAAGTCTTTTGTCCTGCTATTTCACATAGGCTTTTGGCTATGTTATTTTTTGCTGGTGTTTATTACGTTGGGCTTATACTATAGAAGTAATCATAGCGTACCCCTGGTAATGAACGCTTTCAAAAGCATTATGCTGTTTGCGTTCATCCCCTCCTCCATTTCTTACTTTACATATTATTTCCTGCTATTTCCCAGGTATCTCCAGCAAAAAAAAATTCTTCTTTCAATAGTTTATGGCTTACTCATTTCAGTGGGTGCAGCCATCATTGGCTATTTTCTTATCCGGTATTTCATTGAGTCTGGTTATTTGATCGATATGGACGAAGGGGGTAAGAAGGGTCGATCAACGGCACTTACAGTAATCGCAGTAATGACTATTATTGGTTTATTGTGTGGTATTGTCGCCCTGGTAATCAAAGGCTTCATCACCTGGTTTAACGAAATCAAAGTAAAAGAGGAGCTAAAAGAAAAAAGCCATCAAATGGAAATGGCATTGGTCAAATCGCAGTTTGATCCTCATTTATTATTCAACACAATCAATAATATTGATTCATTAATTCTAATGGATGCGGTTAAAGCCTCAGAATATTTGAACAAGCTTTCTGACATCATCCGGTTTGTTCTTTATGAAACTAAAGGAGACGCCATACCGCTATCCAGTGAAATTGAATACATCACCAAATACATAGCCTTACAGAAAATAAGGACAGCGAATGAAAATTATGTGCAGTTTAGTGTAAATGGAACCATCAGTAATAAGCGAGTAGCACCGATGGTATTTATCCCATTCATTGAAAATGCCTTCAAACATTCCACGAACAAAAAACTTGAAAACGCCATTACCATTAACCTTCATATCAAGGAAGACTCGGTACAACTGCTGTGCGAAAATAAATACGATTCGAAACAGCCTGTTCAGCAAACCAGCGGAGGCTTAGGCAATCAATTAATTGAAAAACGTTTGAATCTTATTTATTCCGGAAGGCATAAATTGGAAATAAACAACAGTGATGAGCTGTATAGCGTTAACCTAACCATTCCCTATGACCAAATATAATTGCATCATCATCGAAGATGAGCCCCTTGCCCTTGAAAAGACAAAAAGCTTTGTCAGTAAGGTTCCTTTTTTACATTTAAGCGCCACTTTCGACAATGCACTGACAGGGCTGGCCTATCTGAACAACAATAAAGTGGATTTGCTTTTCCTGGATATCAATATGGACGAGCTATCGGGTATTGAATTACTGGAAAGTTCAAAAATCAATAGCCAGGTGATTATTACAACAGCCTATCAGGAATATGCGTTGAAGGGCTATGAACTGCAAATAACAGACTACCTTCTAAAGCCATTTACTTTTAACCGTTTTTTGCAGGCAGTCAATAAAGCGCAGGTAAATTTGACGCGTCATGCTGCTGAGACCGCACCCGACTTCATTTTTGTAAAGACAGAAAACCGGCTGGAGAAAATCATGCTGGACGATATCGTTTTCATTGAAGGGATGAGGGATTACCGCAGAATTCATACAGTGCACAAAAACGTGAAGATCATGACCCTGCAAAACTTCAGTGAGTTTGAAAAACTAATACCCCCCAGCATGGTTTGCAGGGTGCATAAGTCCTACATGGTTGCCCTCAATAAGATTTTATCCATCGAACGGGGTAGAATAAAAATCGCAGACCAATTGATCCCTATTTCAGAAACCTACAGAGAGGCTTTCTTCGATCTGATCAACAATAAGGCATAAACCCCCTCCCATTTGGCAGACAATAAGCGGCAGGATGCAGACGTCTGACCCTGCTTTGCATAACACAATTGTAAGACCCTGCCCATACTTTCACCTTTGTTGAAGTTAAACCAACTAAAACAAAAAAAGTATGAAAAAGAACCTAAAAACAGGGCTAACAATGGGGTTGATTTTCCTGTTCGCCAATGCCTTTTCGCAAGAATCTCAGTCCAACAAGCAGGGCAAAACAACTGAAACCTATATGGATTTGATGCTCAATTTAGTGAGCACCAATATCAACTACGGAAAGGGAAACAGCACACTTTCAGATTATAGAAAGTCAATTCTAAGTCCGCAAGTTGGCCTATCCTTCCAGGCGGGAGTTACGCCCAGCTTTTCCATTGCCAGTGAGTTGTACTTTATGACCAAAGGCGGAAAACTGGAATCCAGCAACCCTCTCACAACAGACAAAACTACCTTTCGCTTTTACTCCGTTGAGATGCCGCTCATGGCCAGGTACCACTTCCATAAATTTTATGTCAACGCAGGGCCCTCCATCGGCCTAAATGTTTATGGAACGAAAAAAAATGAAGGCACTACCTCGGATCTCTCTTTCAACAATTCAAGTGATGCATTCAAAAGATGGGAAGCAGGAATGCAGTTCGGAAGCGGATATACCTTTCGCGTTAAGCAAAAAAGGGTGGCTATCGATTTGAGGTACAACTATGGATTGACCAACATCTCCAATACAGCTGAGATGTACAACCGGAGTTTTATCCTCAGTGCGCATATTTCTAAACCCTGGAAATCGAATCCATTGGGAAAAAGAAGCGAATAGCAACTGCACAACTAAACACTTACTAACATGACAACTCTTGATGCCAATAGAAAAACTTCACTGGTTGCAGGTATACTTTACCTGTTCACCTTCGTATCCATTCCAACACTATCGCTTTACATTCCGATACACGACCCCAACTACATCCTGGGTCCCGGACCGGATACTAACGTGATCATCGGAAACATCCTGGAGATCATAGTGGCGCTTGCATGTATAGGCTCAGCTGTCACTTTGTACCCCATACTTAAAAAGCAGAATGAAGGTGCCGCACTTGGCCTGGTGGGTGCACGCGTATTGGAAGCAGGTGCCATTTTCGTTGGAGTGATGTTTTTGCTAACTGTGGTGACTTTACGACAAACCGGAGCAGGTGCCGAAGCTTTAATCACAAGCCGAACGTTGGTTACCATGTATGATCGTATGTTTCTGATCAGCCAAAGCTTCATGCCTGCCATCAACGACCTGTTACTTGGCTTCCTGTTGTACCATTCCCGTTTAGTACCAAGATGGCTTTCTATTATCGGAATCATTGGAGGGCCAGTACTTATTACAGGCGATGTCCTGGTGCTGTTGGATTGTATTGGTCAGCGTGACCCTTCCACCGCACTTTTCTCGGTACCTGTTGCACTATTTGAATTGGCCCTCGGGATCTACCTGACATTCAAAGGCTTCAAACCGGCCTCCATCATTAGCAGTAAATAAATTAACTATAATCAACAACAAAGGCGAAGAATAATGAAAGCAGTCGTCTATGAAAAATATGGTACTCCTGATGTACTTGAACTAAAGGACATCGATAAGCCAGTGCCTAAAAAAAATGAAGTATTGATACGAGTACATGCAACAACGGTATCCGCAGGCGATTGGCGGCTGCGGAAAGCTGATCCTTTTCTTGCAAGACTTTTTAACGGTCTGTTCAAACCCAAAAAAGTAAAAGTCCTGGGGTTTGAATTGGCCGGAGTAGTTGAGGAAGTTGGCGAAAAGGTACAAGCGTTTAAACCAGGTGACCCGGTTTTTGCTTCGTGCGGGTTACGATTTGGAGGTTATGCCGAGTATGCCTGTCTTCCTGAAAATCATTTGATGGCCATAAAGCCTTCTAACATGACTTTTGAAGAGGCCGCATCAGTTCCTGTTGGAGGACTTACCGCTTTGAGGTTTCTAAAACAAGCAGGAATCAAAAAGGGAGACAAAGTCATGGTTTACGGGGCATCCGGAAGTGTCGGCACCTTTGCCGTTCAGATTGCAAAGTCTTTTGACGCAGAGGTGACTGCGGTATGCAGTACATCCAATATAAATCTGGTGTCGCAATTGGGGGCAGATAAAATTATTGACTATACGAAAAATGACCCCTCAAAAACTGAAGCTCGATTTGACATTATTTTCGATGCCGTGGGAAAAATAACAAAATCCACCTATAAGCATGTATTGAAATCAGGAGGTAAATTTGTTTCAGTAAATAACACACCCAAAACAAATGCGGATGATTTGCTGACATTGAAGCACCTCATTGAAGAAGGAAAACTAATTACTGTAATAGACAGAAGGTACACCCTGGAGCAAATCAGGGAAGCACATGCCTATGTAGAATCCTTCCATAAAAAGGGGAATGTGGTTATCAACGTTTTGAACAAGCCGTAACACACAACAATGAAAATGAAAAAGACGGTGAAGCGGATCGTTTTAGCAACGATGGCTTTGTTGTGCCTCGGATTCCTGTTTGTTTGCCTGGTGCTATTAACCTCGCCTTCAGAGATATCATCTCTGGAACAAATCGATGATAATGAATTGCATACCGTGGCGCTGGGAGGTCAAACCCTGTGCAGTGACGGATCTCCCTTTTCAATTTTTGTGCGAAAAGGAAAATCTAACAACCTGATCATTCATTTTTCTGGTGGCGGGGCCTGCTGGGATGGAAAGACCTGTGCATCTCCCATCACGATGATGAGCTTACTTAGTCGAGATCCGCAACTAAAATCATATTATGTGCCCAGGATCTATAAGTTCATTCCTAAATTAATTACCGGCCTGCCGGATAACCATGAATCTAATCCATTCAAAGATTGGAGCGTAGTTTACATCCCCTACTGTACGGGTGATTTTCATGTGGGCAATGTGACCAACGTCTATCAGTACGATAACAGGGAATTTGAAATTCATCACAATGGACGAAACAACAGTATCGCAGCATTGCAGTGGACTTTCAGTAACTTCAAATCACCTGACAAAATTATGGTATCCGGAGAAAGTGCAGGGGGCTTTGCTTCTGCGTTCTGGGCACCCGTTGTTGCTAAACATTATAGCAGCAAAAAGATATATCAGCTGGCCGATGCGTCAATGCTTAACTCCACCCGGTGGAATGAAATTATGGATACCGTATGGAAGGCGGAAAGCGCAACTTACTTGAATTTTAAAATCAGGGATGATGTATATGAAGATGCATTACTGGGAAGGTCAGACTCGCTGAATTACCGAATCAACCATTTGCACAGCAATACTGTCTTTGATGGGGTGTTGTCTCAATTTAGCGCAGCATTGAATCACCAGCCAACTACTACTATTGACTATATCGATGATTGGTCAACGAATATGCTCCATTCTATGAAGAAGCTCTCTGAATCAGGACTTGATTATGAGTACTTCATATCAGATTGTCAATATGACTCAAAAACGCACTCCACTCCACATATGCTCTCGGGGCTCAATTACAATAGCTGCGATACCGGTCCAATTTCATTTTCAGAATGGCTAAAGAAAAATGTGATTGATGATGAACCCTTGTCTTTGGGGATTCATTTATTAGACAAACTAAAATAAAGGAGTTTGCGCTCCATTAGAAACCTTAACTGGCGCGAGTCTTAGGAGTGTGAGAGGGCATGTGCGTGACTCGTGCCTTTCCTAATATAATAGGTTATTTCTATCCTAGTACCTCTATAGCAGTGCAATTAACCATGCCGGTTTACCTGAAAAGCTAATTGACGTTATTTTGATTGGATAAGAGAAATAATGGCACAAGTGATCCACCGGCAACCCCCACACAACACTCGCGCCAGTTGGCATTGAAAAAACTGAGATTTGATCCATTCCTTTTATATTAGGATATTTCTATATTAGCACCAATAAACCATGGATTAAATTCACAATTTAAGCAATACAATTATCAGCAATGAAATACTCAGCATCTCTCCTTTTCTTTATGTCCGCATTAGCATGTAATGCACAGAATGAATTAAATATAGGCTTTAAAACAGGTTTATCATACACAAAATTGATATGGGAGCTGAGGGAAAATAGCGGCTTCCCTGAAGAAAGAATTGAAAGCAAAAAGAAAGCAGGGTATTTCTTTCAACTTTCAGCTGATCTAATAAAAAGAAAACATTGGAATTGGAACTCCTCACTTGGTGTCCTACAAAAAAATGGCGAGTTTGAATTTTATGTATTCAGACAAAATTCAACGAGTGTAAGTCCAAATATCTACAAATGGACCTATCTATCATTTACAAATTTGGCAAGGACAGAATTAGCATTGAATAAATCCATTTACCTAACTGGTAACATTGGACCAAGAATAGATTACCTTATTAAGAATTCCAATGATTCCTTTTCAGTAGGTGGCGCATTTTTCTACCGTGATAATGGGGATATTAATAAAATCAATATTGGATTAAGTGGTGGCCTCGGTATTATGTTTCAACTTAATAAAGTTAAGCTGGGTCTTGAAGGAAATCGTAATATAAACTTTAACTCCATTATGAACGTGAAAGGCCCACGTGCTGATGGGTATGGGGATGAAGGATTCTACTTTAAGGTAAAGGACAATACATTTATTTTAAATACTTTGCTTTTGATTGCGCTGTGAAGTCATGTCATTTCACTCCCTTACTGGCGCGAGTCTTGGAATGTGAGATGGCCTGCGCGTGACTCATGCCCTTCCTTTCATAGATTCTTCCAGATAGCTATTTTTAATTTGCATGAGCATCCCGGAACAACTCAGGAGGATTATTAAAACCGCCCCCTACCTTCCCTATAAGTCGGTGACTGGAATTGCCATGCTGATTGCAATCCCTGTCGTAATCTTTAAGGCCGTAGAAGGATGGAATTACAACTGGAAGGAAGGCACCGCCCACCCGGTTGAATATGTTGATGTACAAGAACGCATTGTAGACAAATCCCCGAACTACTTTTACAAGATCATCTACTCCTATAAGGTGGACAACAAAGACTACCAGATCCCAAAGGATTTGGGAGCCACCACACAGGCACAAGCGGCAAGTGCACTTGAAGTGGCGAGGGCCAATCCAGTGGCTATACCAGTATGGTATTCTGCTACTGACCCCAGCATAGCTACCCTTCGGCAGGAAGAAACACATTGGCAAGCTTACCTGCTATTGCTAGGCCTGCTTATCCTTATGCTAGCCTATTTCAGGTGGCTACTGCTCAATTACTACGCCCTGGAACTGCTCCCTACTTAGAATTTAAAATTCAAAACTTATAACTGCGCAGCCCCCCCCTTACTGGCGCGAGTCTTAAGAATGTGGAACCCAGAACCCAGTAACCGTCAGGAATGAAGCGCTCATTTAAGAGACAGAAATTCATCTACTTACTTATAATAAGTAGTAAACCCACTCTCAGGGAAACTATCGGGACAGGTTCCCGTAGCTGAATAAAACACATTAAGATTCCCATTTGGCTGCAATTGAAAATAGAAATAACCACGCGATTCAATTGCATAGCAATGTGCTGAGGTTATTTCTTCTGGATCCTTGTACGTAGGCTGAGTGGGGAAAATTCGATAAACAGGCTCATTACCTCTACCAATTTTTACATGACCATCTAATGCCGTGGCAATTAACAAGGGAGATATGCTATTCACCACATTCTCGAGAGATTGAATGGCTTCAGTATCAAACCATGCCCCTGCAATTGTTCCGGCTTTATCTCTGCTGTCTCTGCAACTCAATGGTTGTGTAACTGGCATTGGACCAAATTTATCATACATCTGTGTCTTCAAGGCTGACGTATAGTAATCAAACGGACAAGTGGCATGTGTATAGATCTTTATGGACTCATACCGCTCTGGCCTGATGAAATTCATAAAACGGGTTGAATTGTATACACCTAAGTCAAATACTCCATTTATTGTTCCACTGGTGTAGCCTAAAAGTTGCCCGGCAGTTACACTCATAATAGACTCATCCGAACAAAAGAACAAATCCAGATATTGACTTTGAGCCAATTGTTTTATTTCTGGTATTGGTTCCGTAATGTGGCCCAGTATATATTCTACTTCCTGGCTTATTTTAAAGTGCATGGCATAATCAACAGGATCTTTTATCACATTGACAAGCTCCATGTCTGTGGGCGCATAAATAGGCACTTTATCAACAGATGGCTTTATGGAGATATAGACATGGTCAGAGTAAACCTGTCCGGGCTGAACTTCACCTAATGGCTCAATGTGTTCTATACTCGCCAAGTCTGTAAAAGCAAATGTAAAAAGAGGATTGGCGTTAGACGGAAGATAACACTCCTCAGTGGATGTCTCATCCCCACATCTTATAGCCAACAGCGCAAACAAAAGAACAACAACTCTAAATATAAATTTCATCTCACTCTCAATTAAAAATCCTGCCATCCAACACTACTGGAATTAAGAATTTTAAGTGTCTATTTAATTAACTACTCCCAACTAATCGTACACTTCAATTTCCTTCCATGAAACCCATGATGGACTAGAGGTAGTTGTTATTTTGATATAGCGGTAATTACCTGGACTAGCAGGTGTATAGATCAATACATCAGCTTCATCGGTTACCCCCGTAAATGTTTTAAGAACAACATAAGAGCCCGAACTGCTTTTGCCTTCCACTACATGGGTGGTGGTACCTGCAGGAAACTGCGCTACCCTTAATGAAATTTTACTGACTTCGATATCCTCTTCGAGGTCTATTTCAATCCATTGTGGAGGACCACTTCCGGATCCCCACTGAGAGTCGTTATCACCATCCACCGCCTTGCCTGGCTCTTCACCAGAAATAGAAGCTGATACTGTTACACTTTTGTTAAGCGCTACGTTGACAGGCGCAAGCAAATCTTCATCACAAGCATCTGGATACTCATTGGGCGACATGCTTTCAAGTAGCTCATTCCCCTCATCAAAAAACGACCAGGTGGCATCACCTACACCTGAAGCTCTGTAAAGTCCCCAATACAACCACCCATCAAAACCATAGTTACAAGATTCTGCCATCCATGATTGTGCTGCCTGAATAGCATCATCAAGGGTTGGGTATCGATCTACAAAAGAACCAAACTCACCCATAATGATGGGTTTAGATTCAAAGCCTAGCATACCAAAATTTTCCGCCAGAGGCATTAGCGCATCATCTCCTGAATAGGCGTGAAAGTCAAAAAAATCCAGATTGGCACGAGTGAGCAGATCGGCTGTTTCTACATACCTGAAGTCACCTAATCCGATTGGGTTGGGATAGTTGGGTGCGAAGAAACCCATTGTGACGAGCGCATTGGGGTCATACTTGGCCATTACTTCTCTTACTTTGCTGATATAATGTACCATTCCATCTACAGCCATCTTTTTCTTATCGGCACTGCTGCTCATGTTGTAGCTGAGTCCGTTGGCTGTAGTCACGGTTCCGGAAGATAAGCTAAACGGGGGTTGAGTATTAAAGTACCATTGCTCGTTGAGTATGGACCATGCTAACACATTGTCGAAGGGAGCTCCTTTATTATATAGCCCCTTGAGTAAATCCGTCCAGTATACTTGAGCGGACTCAACACCTTTGGTAGTCAGGTAGTGACCGTTTCGATATCCTGCAAATTGAGATGAAGTCCCCAAATCTGAAATCTCCCAGTATCCACCCTCATCGGGGAGGTCGTTGGAGGTAAGAATCAAATAGATACCTTCCTCTTTTGCTATTCTTAAGGTTTTCACAATGTTATCCAGATAGGAGGAACTTAGTCCTCCGCTGGCGTTGGCAATACAACCAGGTCCCTCATTGCACAAATCGAGAAAAATACGAACGGTGTTATAACCGTTCCCTTTCAACTTAATAAAATCATTTCTTACACGAGATTCAACAAAATCACCAACACCAAAAAACCGTTCGCCCACGATTCCAGGCATAAGCCAAAAATAGTTGACCCCTCGCATGAGGAATTCCTTGTCTGTTGTGCTATTCCAAAACTTAGCCTTTCCACCAACAGATTGAATCTTTATTGCATGCGAAGTTGGAAGAATCACTTCGATAGAATCCTTCGGATCGTCAGGCGCGGGATCTACTTCTGGTTCTTTATCACAACCTGTAAGTAGAAGCCAGGGAAGTAGTGTATAGAATACAAGCTTATAGTAATTCAAATCCTTGTCTCCAAAATGAGTTGTAGGTCAAATCCTCTATATAATAAACATATCAAAATCCAGTGGCGTTTCCAACATTAGCCCCTTATTACTCGGCTCCAAGTTCTTACCAACACGCCCACCTCAATCCAGCACAAGCATTTTAGGTCAAACAAGCTCCCTACTTAAAATTTAAAATTCAAAACTTATAACTGCGCAGCCCCAAAAAACCCATTGGCGTGCTCCCTGGCACAAATGACGGGAAAATGGCGGGTGAAAATGACCGCTACTCCTCCTCTCTCCCCGTATTATCGCGTAACATTGTGCTTATAAACAATTTGTCATGCAACAACCGGAACTGGGAATACAACTTGTCGCTTTACGCAAACTAAAAAACCTCACACAAGAGGAACTCGTGGAAAAAAGTCACGTCAGTGTGCGCACCATACAGCGTATAGAGGCCGGAGAAGTATTGCCCCGTATGTCTACCGTGAAAATTTTGTTAGAAGCACTTGGAGAAGATTACGAGTCATTTTTAACAAAACAAAACATGGAAACACAAAACCCCCTGAACACCCAACGCAGCACTTTATTGCTGGCCGCTTTGGCCGGAGTCGTTTACCTGGTATGTCAAATTATTCTGGGCGCGATGGACATCGCCTGGCTCACCGATGGCGGCAACTGGAGCTTTCAGACCAATGTCATTTTCACCAGCCTCACCGTAGTTATGGTTATTAGCTATGCCCTCTTTGTATGGGGCTTTGTTATTCTTGGTAAGCTATTTGAAAATTCCTTACTGAAAATTATTGTTTATATACTCATTGTAGCCAATGTGTGTATTGGCATTTTGGATGTAGTGTCATTAACCATAGCGGATAAAAATATATTGATAGCTCCCTATGCAGCGGCTGCCATACTCTTTGGCACATTGAGTATTCTCTTTGGTGTGGCCCTCATCCGGCTACAGGATAGCATGGGGCAGCTCTCCCGCGTTGCCGGGATAATGGAAATTGTAATGGGAGGCCTATTGCTCACGGTGGTGTTATTCTTTATTGCCTGTGTGATCATGATCCCGGCAGTATTGATTGAAATATTGGTGCTCTGGCGTGGGTATGAATACCTCTCGCGCACCGAGCCCGTACAGGTAGCCAGCGCATAACCTCGGAATTATGGTATAGAAAAACCCTGCAATGCAAGTTGTGGGGTTTTTTATTTTTGAGACACCCCCCAACTCAAAAACTCATAACTCATAACTCAAAATTCAAAACTCATAACTCNNATAACTCATAACTCATAACTCATTACCCTGCTTTCAACTAATTCTCTTATCTAATTAAAAAAAGTGATATTTTAGACCCTCAATTAATTCAAGACATGAAAAGATTACTCCTCCTCTCCTTACTTGTATTATCGCATACCCTATTCGCTCAGGACTATCGCTGGCAGCAACGGGTAGAGTACAAAATGAACGTGGCCCTGGATGTAAAAACCCACAAAGTAACTGGAGATCAGGAGCTCATATACCATAACAACTCCAACGACACGCTAAGGAAAGTATATTATCATCTTTACTTCAATGCCTTTCAGCCGGGCAGCATGATGGATGTGCGTTCACGCAACCTCCCCGACCCCGACCAAAGGGTGATGGACAGGATCTCCAAACTGAACAAAGATGAAATCGGTTATCAAAAAGTGCTGAGCCTGAAACAGGACGGGCAAGAGGTGAAGCATCAGGTAGACGGCACCGTATTAACAGTATACCTGGCCAAGCCAATCCTGCCGCGCAGTCAATCTGTATTTACCATGAAGTTTGAAGGACAGGTGCCCGTACAAATCCGCAGGTCTGGCCGCGACAACGCAGAAGGTATTGCCTACTCCATGACGCAGTGGTATCCCAAGATGGCAGAATACGATTTTCAGGGATGGCACCTCGACCAGTACATTGCACGAGAGTTCCATGGTGTGTGGGGCGATTACGATGTCACCATCAATATAGACCCAAAGTTGACCATCGGGGGCAGTGGCGTTTTGCAAAACCCCAATGAAATCGGCCATGGTTATGAAGACGAAGGCGTAAAAATTAAAAAGCAAAAAGAAAACCTCAACTGGCATTTTATTGCCAAAGATGTTCACGATTTTGCCTGGACAGCCGATCCGGACTATGTACACACCAAGGCGCAGGTGCCCGGTGGTCCCGAGTTGCATTTCTTCTACCAGCCGGGTGAAAAGACCACAGAAAACTGGACCAACCTGAAAGCATATACCGTAAAACACTTTCAGTTTATGAATGAAACTTTCGGAAAATATCCTTACCCGGTATACTCCGTGTTGCAAGGGGGTGATGGTGGTATGGAATATCCCATGTGTACGCTCATAACTGGTGAAAGAAATTTTACCAGCCTGGTAGGTGTAACAGCCCACGAGGCAGCGCACGCCTGGTTTCAAGGTGTGTTGGGCAACAACGAACCGCTTTACCCATGGATGGACGAAGGCTACACCAGTTTTGCCAGCAGCGAATCCATGGCCTATCTCTTCAATACAAAAGACAATCCACACAAAGGCAGCTACAGCGGATACTACAAACTGATAGAGCGTGGCTTGCAGGAACCGTTGGGTACACATTCCGATCATTACAATACCAACACAGCCTATGGCACCGCTGCCTATAGCATGGGGGCCATTTTTCTCAATCAAATGAAATACATTGTGGGCGAAGAAACCTTTTACAGAGGCATGCGCAGGTATTTCAACACCTGGAAGTTCAGGCATCCGGAACCCAACGACTTCGTACGCATCATGGAAAAAGAATCAGGCCTTCAACTGCAATGGTACTATCGCTACTGGATCCTTACCACCAAACACATCGACTATGGCATCGACAGTGTAAACACAGCAGATGGTAAAACGTCCATCACTTTGAAAAGAGCCGGCACATTCCCTATGCCTGTCGATTTGCTGGTGACTTACAAAGATGGCAGCAAAGAAATGTTTTACACCCCTATGAGCGAAATGCTGGGTGGCAAAAGTCAGGAAGACAAATCGATAAAGTGGTCGCCATTAGACAAGTGGAACTGGGTCAACCCTACCTACACTTTTTCAATTGATAAAACTGATGTGGCCATTGTTGAAATCGATCCCAGTCAGAGAATGGCTGATATCAATCGCGAAAACAACCGTGTAGAGAAGTAACTATTGCTTGAGGAGTCGATGACTCACCGCCCTTGCTCCTTCCCTGATGGTGACCACATAGACACCTGCAGGCAGCGCCTGTACATCTATTGGTATCATGCCTTGTTCCGACCTGCCCAACAAGCTGAGTAGCGTGCGGCCATATTGATCATGCACGGTTACCAGCACATGGTCGTCTGACTGAATACCATCCAGTTTAATTAAGGTAGGCCCCTGCGTTGGATTGGGGAAAACGCTAAACTCAAAAAGTTGAGTGGCCTCTATCTTCACAATTTTTGAAAAGGAGGATGTACCATCAAAGTCGGTTTGCTTCAATCGGTAATAAGAGTGGCCCCGGAGTGGATGCGCATCCATGGCTTCATAATGATTGGCGTATGAAGTGGTACCCGCACCGTTCACAGTAAACAATTCAGAAAACTCAATACCATCTGCTGATCTTTGAACAGAAAAATAGTCGTTGTTCAATTCAGAGAGCGTAGACCATTTCAGTTGCACTTTACTGCCACTGCGCAATGCCGTAAACGAAAGCAACTCGATGGGCAGTGGCGTGGACGAATTGACAGATCCAATGGTAAACCGTTGACTGTTGTTGATGTCTATACCAGAAAATGAAAACACATTGCCTCCCAGGTCGGTGGCACCGCTGATCACTCCTCCCCCGCCTACAGTTTCATCTGAAAAAATGCCATCGTCATTGCGATCGATCAGCAAGCGAAAATCAGCTGCCGTTTTACTTCCTGGTACAGCGGTGAGATCAAATAAAATGGTAAATGTGCCCACTTCCCCCACTTCTGTAGCGCGCCATGTTCTCGCGAGGCGAGCGACTACACCGGCTGGCAAATCCGTAACTCCTGTCGAGTTCAATGCCAGGTTGTTGTGACCCCAGATAAAGTATTCGTTATCGCCTAACCCGGATGGATTGCGGACATGAACGATGCCTGGACCTCTGGAGTCGTTGTCGTATTCAAACAGCGAAACACGACCTATACCGGCTACCTGAAAGTCATAGTTACCGGGTGCATTGTCCATGGTGTAGATATCGTTGGCAGTTAATGTAATGGCATACTTGGCAGCCAGATAATTTTCTATAATTATTCGTTGTGCTGAGTTGATGTTGTAGTTGTACATGATCAACTCACCGATGGCACCAGTAAAGTATTGCCCCGTTCCGGAACTGGCTCCGGTTTCAAAGTAGGTATCTGTATTAGTAGCTCCGATACCTATCGCACCTGTATGCGCAAACAACCTGCCTATATTATTGAGGGTCCCTATTAGGGTCCCATTAAGGTACATTTGTATCGTTCCTGTTTTACAATTATTGCCTTGGTACAAATAAGTAAGTATGTAATTGGTATTGGCAGTAACGGCTGCATTCAGAGACACAAATCCCCAGGGGGTATCTGACGCATCTACATTGAGATTGTAGGCACCCATGTAAAGATTGCCATTGAAAATATAGATGTTCATACCACGGCCGGTTCCGCCTTCTTCATAAAGGGTTTGGCGAGCAGTTACATTGCCACCGGTACGAAACATGGTCACAAAAGTACGGTTGGAATAAGGACCACCACTGTTCAAATCAGTGTTGTTGTTGATATCAAAAAAATCATTCACACCGTCAAACTGCACAACGGGAAAACCATTGACCTGATTGGTTAAAAAAGTAGGCCTATTGGCAGCAACCGTCTGCGACAAGCTGTTGGTATTGCCTCCTTTGTTGGTCCATCCTGCTACCGTAGTGTTGTTGGCTTGTGCAATGTCATTGGCATCAAACCAAAAACGATTGACCGAATTATCTCCTATTCCACCGGGACCGGTGGCACTCAGGAATATCGGTGGCGCCCCACCATCAAAGCCAAAAGTAAATCGCCTGCCCGTAGTAAGGGAAGTAACACCTGTTCTGATGTATTCACCGGGAGAAATATTAGACAGCAGCAGTACTCCCCCACCACCTACTGTCTCATCTGCAAAATTGCCATCTCCGTTGATGTCTACCAACAGATAAATGTTGTTTACAGCAACTGGTGTACAAGAGAGGTAAAACCTGACATCATAACTGGTCAATGTCCCCACCATGGTAGTGCGCCAAATTCTATCGTATCGTGTATTGACACCTTGAGCACCCGGCACGTCCACCGAATTGGCCGTGAGTGAAGTACTACCATTATTATGCCCCCACATCAGGTATTCACCATCATCCAATCCTACAGGACCGGAAATACGAACAAGGGAAGTACCCTGTGCATCGATATGCCTGTTGGCAGGATTATCCACCTGCCCTATACCTGCCATCTCATGATCAAAGTTGCCATTGCCTGGCGTGTCCATCGTGTACAGGTCGTTGGCAGAAAGCGTAACACCATACTTGGCAGCCAGGTAATTTTCATTGATAATGCGTTGCGCAATATTTACAGCGGTGTTATAATGAATGAACTCTGAGATGTCCCCTCCAAAATATTTTCCGTTGGTGGAACTCGAACCTGTCTCGTAATAGGACCCGGAAATTTCAGCACCCAATACACCAGGATTGTGATTGTAGAGTAAACCCACATTGGGTATAGTACCAAAGGAATTACCATTGATAAATCCCTGAATATTTCCCGTTCCCAGGTTATTACCACTATAAACATAACTCAACACATAGGTGGTATTGGTACTGACTGCCGTATTAATGGAAGAAAAACCCCAGGGAGAGCCGGCACCATCATTGACCAAATTCCATCCGGCAAAGTAAAGTTGTCCGTTAAAGATGTAAATGTTCAATCCACGTGATCCGCCTCCCTCTTCGAAAATCACCTGGCGATTGGTAACATTCGCACCCGTTCTAACGACCAGGAAAAAAGTTCTGAGGGTATAGGGCCCGCCATTATCTAAATCAGTATTGGAAGCGATATCTAAATAGTCGTTTACACCATCAAAGCGCACGGTTGGAAAACCATTGATCTGGTTGGTTAGAAAAAGAGGCTGATTGGCAGCAGTTGCCTGATCTGCAGTTTGGGTATTGCCACCATTATTGATCCATGTGGCCAATGCAGTGTTGTTGGCTTGACCAATTCGGTTGGCATCATACCAAAAGCGATTGGAGGTAAGATCTCCAACACCACCCGGTCCTGTTTGCGCCATTGCACTATCACTGTTGAAAAAGCAGGTTAAAGCAAAAAGAAATAAAAGGAGCAACCTGCACCTGCTTTTTGGGTTACATGACGGGTTCATTTACTATTGCAATGTTTTTTCGTTAATCATAATCTCATTTGATCATCAGCCTCTTACTGATCACGCTGATGGAGCCCTTTAAAGTGACGATGTAGGTGCCCTGAGCCAAACCATCCGTTTCAAGTGACAATGTTCTGTACTTTTCAGTACCTGCCTCACTTACCAGGGTGCTAATTATTCTGCCCATCAAATCACTGACCGTTACTGTCACCAATTCATTTTCCTGTAGCCCTCCTATTCGGGCATAAGTAGTTACACCCGCAGAAGGATTAGGATAAATCTCAAACACTATATTCTCATGATTGTTTACCTCCACTTTTATCACCTTTGAATAGGAAGATTCACCATCCTTATCCGTTTGTTTCAGTCTGTAGTAGGACGTACCTGGTAAGGGATGGATATCAACGGCATTGTACTCATGCGGCATTGAGGTGGTGCCATTACCCGGCACAATTGCCAGCTCAGTAAATTCATATCCATCTGCCGAGCGCTGTACAGTAAAAAAGTCATTGTTGAGTTCCGAGGCGGTAGACCATACTAGTTGCACTGCGCTGCCATCATAGTAAGCCTCGAAGCTTTTTAATTCAACGGGAAGTGGATTAGTACCCCCGGTGGCATTTCCCAAGGTGATGTCGCTGAAAGTTGTAAAATTGTTGGATGTAATGGTACCTGTACCCGCTGCCGAACCAGTACCACCCGCATCAAACCATACTGTGCCCGCACCATTGGTTTTGGCAACGCGCAGATTGGCCGGATCGGTAACCCCATCGCTGCTACCAATGCCGTAGTATAAAGTAATGCGCGCATTGGTAAGGTTAGCAACAGCAGAACGATTCACCCTCCAATACCTTACGCTGGACACTTTATCAATGGTACCCGGTAATGTGTAGCCAAGCGCTGCCGCTGACTGCATAAAATGTTGCGCGGTGTAAATAACTGAAGCAGCATCACTGTGAGTGACCGTTAAAATCGCAGGGCGATAGCTGCCGTTGTTGCCGAGTGGCAGATTCCTTACGGTGTTGGCTGTGCTGGTAGCCACTTCATAAGTCATCGGGCCATCAATGTAACTGGCAGTACTTCCTATAGTGGTTGCTGTTGTATTTTTTAAGTTAAGTAGGTTGGTGGCCGTAGTGCTTACTATACCAGACGTAAGCGTGAGATTACCATTAACAGTGACGGCTCCACCCAGCGTTACCTGTGGAGTGGTTACACGGGTATTATTGATGGTCAAGTTATTATAGGTAAATGAATCTCCGCCTGACCCGGCACTTCCTGCCAGTGTTTGCAAATGCGTATTGGTAAAGCATTCAACCGTAGATGTGCCATTACTTATTAAAGTACCAAAGGGTGTTGCACCCCTCACGAAGTTTCTCCCAATTCTTAGTCTTGCAGAATTATTCAACTGAATTTGTTCTTGTCCTGCAGCAGTAGCGGTAAAAGTGATGTCACGCGCCACAGTAATGTTCGAGGTGTTATTAGCTACCAACTGTAGCAGTCTGCCGCCTGATGAAGTGAGATTGATGTCACGGTTCACCGTCAAATTAGCAGTTCCATTTAATGTAAATACATTATCCACCACTGTCCCTCCCGTGCTGCTCCAATTCAGATCCCGATTGACGGTAAGTGAAGAACCATTGTTGATGGTTACTCCAAAAGCCTGGTTGCCTCCTGTACGGCTTAATACCAGGTTGTCATTGATGAACAATGAACCATTATTTTGTACCGTTACACTGCCTGAAAAATTATTGCCCGGATTTGTCATCGTGAGCTTTCCGCTCACATTCAACGTAGCATTGTCTACTGTCAGCGAGGTGTTGGCGGTAGCCACGGTCATATTTACTTCCGCTGCATTGGCTGCAGCACCCACGGTAATGGCATGACCTCTGATGTAGGCTACGTCACCACTTACAGGGAAGAACACGGTTTCTGCCGGCCCGCCATGTCCTGTTGCTGACCACGATCCGGGTGCGTTCCAATTGCCATTGGTGAAAGAGTAGTAGGTATTATTAACGTTAGTGACACATAAGGTAAAACTTCCTACATAGCCTCCGCTTTGAGCATCTACGGAGATGTAGTAAGTATTTCCCGGTGTCAGGCCAGGTGCTACAATGGTAACATCGTCTCCATTGGCAACATAACGTTGGCAAGCTACCTGTGTAGTACCATTGGATTGCCATAAAGCCAGTTGTGTACGGCCCTGCGTACCTTTAGATCCTCCAATGTCAACAGTTATTGTTGCTACGGTGCTTATGGCTACAAATTTAAACCATCGATTGTACAATGGTGTGCCACCAGTATTCCAACATGATCCGGCATTCTTGTCTGAGGTGCCCCCTACCGTGGTGAATGCTGCATCCGCAGAACACCAGTTATTCAAATCAGTAATTTCATAGGCGCCCTCATAATAATCGTAGTCAACGGTACTATTAACGCAAAGTGTAAATGTGCCTATGTACCCTGCGCTCTGCGCATCAACAGAAATGTAATAAGTAGCGCCAGGCGTTAAACCCACTGCACCTACCACAACATCATCACCATTGAATACATACCGGTTGCAAGCTACCTGCGTGGTGCCATTGGCTTGCCAAATAGCAACTTGGGTACGGTTCTGAGTTCCTTTACTCCCTCCCACATCTACCGTTACATTGATAAGGCCTGTTGCAGGTCCTGTGAATTTAAACCAACGATTGTACAAAGGGGCTCCTCCTGTATTCCAGCAGGAAGCTGCTGTCTTATCTGATGTTCCACCCACAGTGGTATAAGCCGCATCGGAAGAACACCAATTGTTCGTATCTGTAATGTTGATCGCTCCTTCATAATAATCGTAATCTACCGCATCACTCAGACACAAACTGAAACTACCAATGTAACCAGCGCTTTGTGCATCTACTGAAATGTAATAA
>DDTF01000021.1:9501-9789 GCA_002345965.1 Flammeovirgaceae bacterium UBA2371 | reverse complement strand
CTATAAGAGAGGGTTGGGTATCAATCCCTCCAAAGTAGTACAAGCGCATAGCGTGGCCCAAGCCCCCGGTAATGCGATTGCGCTGTATTTCTGTATAGCCCGAAGTGTTATCAAGTCCAAAACCGTAGTAATCTCCTTGAGAAGTACCTGAGTGGCTGATCACGTTGTTATTGAAAATACCTCCCGCCATGTATTGAAAATAGGCAGGTCGGTAGTAAACATCAGTGATGGTATTACTCGTGAACACCGTACCAGGTGAAGGAGTACTGTTATTGCCTACATGAATAA
>DDTF01000021.1:0-9493 GCA_002345965.1 Flammeovirgaceae bacterium UBA2371 | reverse complement strand
GAAAGTGAGGGACGAACAAGGATAGCTGCCCGGTCTTCCGTAATGGAAGTGGTTGATGGAAGCGTAATACGAAGGTTCTCGAAAGTAAGTTTATTAATAGCATTAATGGCATGTATTCCTCTTGTATAAGTAGTACCAGTAGGTTCAATTCTTAAATTTCTAAATGCAATAAAACTGGCACCATCAAACCTAATCACAAAGTTGCTTGTGCTGGTGGGCGCAAAAGTTAAAATAACATCTTGAGCATTGCCACTTTCTGCTTCAAAGGTGACTGTGTTGGTAGTGGAGGCACCGGATATCGCAGTAATAACAACTTGTTCGTTATAAGTTCCGGTCTTAAGCTTAAAGACGACTGGGCTGCTAACCCCTTTGGTTGTCAAATCTGCAACGGCTGCCGTTAATGAGGAATAAGAACCACCACTACCTACAGTATAAATACCGGAAAGTGGCTGAGCCATAAGTTGCCCAACAGAAAAAATAGAGATAGCAATAATGAAAACCCGAAACTTTCCCTGCATAAATCACTTTAAGATAAAGGTGCAACCAATCGTTTCAAACAGCAATTTAGGATTTTAATTACCTTCCTAGAATGCGCTAAAGCCAGTTTATTTTTTAGCCAATAGCGTAAGAACAAAAATTGAGTAAATCCCGCGAAAAATAAGAAAAACTCAAGTCGAAAATTTAAATCAACTTTTTACTGTACAAAAGTTGTAGCCTAAGTTGTGCACAATTGAGGATTTGAGTTGTATGGACGGGACAACCGTAAATTGGCTCAAAGGAATGCCGTTCATCAACTGGGTATAAAAGCAACAGGGTGCTCAATGTCACCCTGCTTTATTCCAATGCAATGGTTATAAATTCCCCTAATATTGAAAAAAAGTAGACTAAAAAGGTACCCAGGAACTGGTCTTCACCTTGGCTCCCATGTCATTAAGAAGGTTGTATAATCCAAAATAGGTACGATTGATGTAAAGTGCATCCTTCACCCCTCTTGCCCTTTTCGAGTTTCTGAATTCCTTCATGGTAGAAATTGACTCACCAAATGCATACAACTCAGTAAAATATTGACTGTCCGAAAAGTCAAACTCCGGAGTTTGGAAAGGCCTTCCTAACAATTCTACCAGTTCAGTAAACACCTTTTTGAAAAAAACTTTATCCTGTGGTGTGTCATCTTCGTAGATGAAATTAAGTTGATAAAACACTTGTTCCAACCTGGGCGCATCAAGCAGTATCCCCTTATCCAATAATTGAAAGTAGGTTTTATAGAATTCATCAGGAATTACCTTAACACAACCAAAATCAATAATACCCAATTGCTTGTCATTGGTTATAATGAAATTCCCGGGATGTGGATCAGCGTGCAGGGCACGTAATTCATGCATCTGGAAATGGTAAAAATCCCACATGGCCTGGCCCAACCTATCGGCATCCATCTTTGCGAACTTCTCCAACTTTAAAAACTCTCCAAGAGGCTTCCCTTCCAACCAATCCATAGTGAGCACTTTGGGACACGATAAGTCAGGGTAATAAACAGGGAATTTCAAATTGGCAATTTCATTACACTTTGTGGAAAGCTCAACAGAACGCTCCAACTCGAGCGTATAGTTGGCCTCCTCTGTTAACCTAGACTCTACCTCTCCAATGAACTCATCATAGTCGGCTGGGTTGAGCTTAAACATTTTCAAAGCTATAGGCTTCACCATAGCAAGATCACTCTTCACACTATCAGCCACACCTGGATACTGCACTTTTACCGCCAGTTCTTTTCCATTTAGTGTCGCCTTATGGACCTGTCCGATGGAAGCGGCATTAGTCGCTTGTTTGCTGAACGTATCAAAAAGTTCACCTGGCTTTTTTTTAAAATATTTTTCGAATGTCTTGTTGACCAACGGGTAGGAAAGCGGTGGCGCACTGTATTGTGCCATCGAAAATTGCTTTTGATAAGCCGTAGGTAGCATGTTCTTATCCATGCTTAACATTTGAGCCACTTTCAATGCGCTACCCTTTAATTCACTCAGTGATTTATAAATATCTGTAGCGTTGTCCTGATGAAGTTCATCCTTACTTAGGTTCGGATTTACCAGTTTCTTGCCGTAGTGTTTCAAGTAATTGGTGCCAATGTTGGCACCCGTTTTTATAAACTTACTTGCTCTTTGTACCTTGGAAACCGGAATACTTTTCTGTTCTTTCATAATAGTGAACGCTAGTCTTTAGTTTGCTGAAAGAGAAATTTTCCGAATTCAAAGGCATTGTCAATGACCCCTTTACCTATGAGGTCAAATGCAAGATTGACAGATTTCTCAATGGCCTCATCCGTTTTTTCAAATTCAGGGCTGTCGTCTTTACTCCAAAACTTGAGAATAAAATGCATATGAAACCAAAGTATTGTTCCGTATCGCTTATCCAGGTACGGTCGTTTTGCTATTTCGTTTGAACTTTTCCCCTCTTCAATTACCTCTTCCGCCCAAACGTTAAACACTTTTCTAAACTTGCGGATGAAAGCCGGTGGAGCAGCAGGTATTTTCCATTTCTTAAGTTGAAAAATAACAAAACTCCTATCCTCTTTAAGTGATTCAACCAAGGTGAAATAGAAGGCCAGCACCTTTTCTCTGGCGCTAAATGAAGGATAATTGCTATCCTCCTTTAATCTCCTTATCGTGGTTTCAGCGTATTCCTGCCAAATGGCCTTTTCCAAAGCCTTGAAAGATCCATAAGATTTGTAAAAGGCATCCTCCTTTATTCCAATTGCCTTGCAAAACTTATAAACGCTAGCTGGTTTTTTTTCATGTTCAAGCACATATTCGATATACATGGCCTTAATCTGGTCAGTATTTATCGTTGGCTTCTTTTTCTTTGCTGATTTTTTTCCCTTTTCCATACCCTGTAAACAACCTAAACTCAAAGAAGTTTCGATGGTAGTTTAAAATCTAATCATTGACCATAAAGATTAGAGATCCTATCTTTAAGGTATGTATCGCCAGATTTTATGGCTCTTCCTGTTTAGCACCTCTGCCCTTGCTCAGATCCCAATCGAACAAAAGAAAAGCAGTGACTATACCTATTATTTTCAGATGGGTGAAAAACTGTTTGAGGAAAGAAATTTTAACGAAGCGCTTATCCATTACAATGAGTCACTCATTCTAAATCCTCTTTTTGCCGAAGCCTATCACTCCAGGGCAATCACGAGAGAAAAACTCGAAGACAAAGAAGGCGCACTGAGGGATTACACCATTTACCTTGAATTAAATCCCGATCAATTTGATGCCCTGTTCAGTAAAGCGTTAATCAATTTTGAAATGGGTAAATGGCTTTTTGCCAATCAAGATTTTAAAAAGCTTATTACGCTACCTGCCGGAGAAACAACCACCATTTATTTCGGAAAGGATCGGTTTTCTGATGGCATAAATCAGGTATTTACCTCACAAGGTGCCGACAAATCTCATATTTACAATTACCTGGGACTCACTGAATTTGAATTGAAGCAATTCGAACAAGCCATAATCTATTTCGATTCAGCCACAAAGTACAATCCCCATGAAGCAGATTACTTTGTAAATAAAGGCAAGTGTTTTGAGCAGCTCAATCAAGATGAAAAAGCAAGATTGGCCTATCAGACAGCGGTAACCATCAATCCAGAGCATAGCTTGGCCACTCATAATATCAGCGTGTTGAACCGAAAAACTGGCGATACAGTTTCTTCAGAATTAATGCTCGATGAAGTGATCAGCAAAAATCCCGATCTACACTTTCCCTATGCCGAAAGAGCATTCAATAGTATGAATGCAGGTGCCTACCGAAAAGCACTGTCAGACTACAACCAGGCAATAGCCCTAGCACCTAATGAAGCCTCCTATTGGCTTAATCGCGGTACAGTTAAAGAAAAAATGAAAGACTACACAGGTGCCTACAATGATTTCTCCGCCTCGATTAAACTGGATGAGCATAATGAAAAAGCCTGGCTCTCAAGGGCAAACCTGCTTTACAAGCAAGGCCAATATGAAGAAGCCATAAAAGACTATGACATTGCAATCATAAAATACGAAGCGTACGAAACTGCTTATCACAACAGGGCATTGGCAAAATATAAGTTGGGGATGAATGCAGAAGCGTGCGAAGACTTAAAGAAAGCCCAATCCCTTGGTTTTGAAATTAAGCCTGTCATGTTGAATAAAATTTGCGGGATTCAATAATTAAATCTCAAGATCTGGCCTTAATCTTACAAAAACAGGTTCTCTAAAGTTTTTATCCGGTGTAAAAGAAGCAAAGGTAATTTCAACAAAAAGCTTGGGTTCTATCCATGTACTTACCTTCTCATCCAATACCTTATCCTTAACTGGTTTGTCTGTTTCCTTCAGTTGCTTAATCATCTTAAATATGTCCTTGATGGCTGCATCTGTAAAACCAGTTCCAACTTTTCCTCTATATACCAACTTTCCATTTTCTACCTCAGCAATGTGCAGCCCCCCAAAAGCATTGCTCCGATTTCCCTTACCTGCGTTATAGCCAATAATAACGCATTCACGTGTGTTCCTTACTTTCACCTTCAACCATGCATCAGATCGTTTCCCAGGCAAATAACGACTGAGCTTCTCTTTGGCCATTATACCTTCCAAATTGTGTTCGCGAGCTGCTACAAACAATGACTGGCCATCTTCTACAAACTCACTGGTACGATAGGGTGTTTCTTTTTTAAGGGCATCCCTGAGCCATTCTTTGCGTCTCAAAAGTGGCTCATTCACCAGACTGCGGCCATCCAGGTATAGGCAATCAAAAATGTAACAATACACGGGACTGGTCTTCGACAGCTTTTCAATGTTGCTGTCTCCCGAACTCATCAGCCTATTGATTACTTTTTTAAACTCAGGCTTACCTTTTTTATCAAGGCACACAATCTCTGCATCAAACAAACCACAGTTAGCACGAAAGGCAGGTATGTTCAGCTCCGGAAATTGTTTGGTGATATCATTTTGGTTTCGGCTCCTAATCCGAATGACACCATCTTCCAAAGCGATTAATGCACGAATTCCATCCCATTTTACTTCGTAGATATAATCATTTCCCATTGGTGGAGTGCTGGCACTTCCAGAGAGCATGGGCTCAATGGCATCATGCAAAAAGTCTACTTGTGGTACATCAACGCGCTCAAGCAACCATTCCTTTTGTTTGATTTTATAAATACGATACTCTCCATTTAATTCCTTGCTACTCAAACGAAAATAAAAGCCATCTTTCTTGTCCTTGGTAATTTGATATTTGCCCAAGGCATAAATCCACATATCCCCTCCTCCATATTGTCCTTTTGGGATTTTTCCATCAAAGGTGAGGTATTTCATAGGGTGATCCTCCGTTTGTACTGCCAGTCTTTTTACGCCTGGCAAAGGGGGTAATCCGCGTGGCACCGCCCAGGATTTTAATACTCCGTCCTGCTCCAATCTTAAATCATAATGGAGGTTAGTGGCGTGATGCCTATGAACTACAAAATTGGATCCACCACTTTCCAGTATTTTTGCCAGCGGTTCCCTGGTTTTACTAAAGTCTCTTTTCTTATCATAAGCCTCCAATTGCTCTGGTGTTTTGTGCTTCTTATTGGCTGGCAATTTCTTTGCTGCTTTGGCTTTGCGATGTGTATGTAATTCTGCTGCGTAAGCATCGATTCCTTCCCATGCGTCTCCATCTGCCAAAACTTTATCTAGGGCAGAGCGGATGTTATATTCCAATGGAGTGGATACCTGTGCCAACTCATCCCAGGTCAATGGCATTGAAACAGGGGCTCCTACTCTTCCTCTTAAACTATAGGGAGATACGATGCTCTGTCCTTGTCTAATGCGGTAGATGTCTACCAACATCTTTCCTTTGCGGGCTTCTTTCTTAATATGGAGCGTCAATTCTTTGGGCTTGCTCTCTACGTATGGCTTCGCCAGCAATTGAGCCGTGTCAAATACTGTAGAAAAATCCCATTTGGGTTCAATGGGTACGCACACATGCACCCCTTTACCACCAGTGGTCTTTACAAAGGGAGTATATCCAAAGTTTTCGAGGTATGTCCTCAGATCCAATGCGATCTCCACAACATGATTAAAATCCTCACCTTCAGGAGGATCTAAATCAAAAACCATATAATCGGGCTTGTCAAAATTAGGCTTTCTACTGTGCAATTGATGCAATTCCAACGATGCCAGATTAGCCAGCCATACTAATGAAGCTGGTTCTGTAGCGATGATATAGTCCTTTTCCTCTTTTCCCAGCTTTACAAACTCCAGCCAGTCCGGAGCCCACTCGGGTCTGTTTTTTTGATAGAAGCTTTCACCGTGGATACCATCAGGAAAACGGATAAGTGTCAGCGCCCTTCCCTTAATGTGATTAAGTAATGTGGGGGCAATGGTGAGATAATACTGTATGATTTCAGCCTTCGATACCTGGTCTTCAGGAAACAGCACTTTGTCGAGGTTGGAAACTTCCAACTTACGCTTGCCTACCTGTGTCCATTGCGCTTTTTTTGCCATCGATTAGTTGATGTCGTCAAGCACCTCGCCTCTGGTTTTATTTTTCAGAAATATCATCCCGATTACAAAGCATATTGCTGCTACTGCAATAGGATACCACAAACCTGCAAAAGGATCTCCATCAGGTGTTGCTTCGGTTTTACTCATTTCATATAAACTAGTGGCAAGAAATGGAGTAAGACCTCCAAATATACCGTTACCAATATGATAAGGTAATGACATAGATGTATAACGAATCCTTGTGGGGAAAAGCTCCACCAAAAAAGCCGCTATGGGTCCATAAACCATTGTTACAAAAATGACTTGTATAGCCACCAATATAATCATGTACCAATAAGGAGATGACCCTAAAGTAATTTGCCTTTCTGATGCAACCCCTGTTGCTGAATTAACCTTTTCAGTTAAAGAACTTCCATCAGAATAACTTTTCTTGACGTTAAACCAACCTTCCTTTTCGCTATCAATTATTTGCTCTGCACTGACCTCTGTTTTGGTGGTAACATCGGTTAATGCATACATGGATTTGTAAATTGGGCGGTAGGCAACAACGGCAAATATCAATCCCATCATCATAATGTATTTTCGCCCTACCCGATCCGACCAGCGTCCAAATACAATTAATAAAGGTGTGCCAATCAGTAAGGCAATGGCAATGATATAGTTAGATTGAACAAATTCAACTTTACAAGTATTTTGAATAAATGAGAGCGCATAAAATTGTCCAGTATACCAAACCACCCCCTGCCCTGCAGTAATGCCAAATAAGGCAATTAATACCATTTTAAGATTTTCCTTCTTTCCAAAACTTTCCTTGATGGGATTAACCGATAGTTTTCCAGCAGCTTTGATTTTAGAAAACAGAGGCGATTCTTCCATGCGAAGTCGTATGTAAATAGAAATACCTACCAATACTATAGATAGTAAAAAAGGAATTCTCCAGCCCCATTCACTGAATGCTTCGCTCGTCATGGACTGACGCACAATCAATATTACACCTAACGAAACAAAAAGGCCTAACGTGGCGGTAGTTTGAATAAAACTGGTATAGTAACCTCTTCTATCTGCAGGGGCATGCTCTGCCACATAAGTAGCCGCTCCGCCATATTCTCCACCCAAAGCAAGCCCTTGTACCAACCTTAGAATCAAAACGATTAGTGGTGCAAGCAATCCAATGGAATCATAGCCTGGGATCAGGCCAATCGCAAAAGTAGAGCCTCCCATCAACACAAGCGTCAACAGGAATGTATATTTCCTGCCTACTTTATCACCAAGATGACCAAATACCAAAGCTCCAAATGGTCTAACAATAAAACCTGCTGCAAAGGTGGCTAATACCGCCAGAAACCCCGCTGTGGGATTTGTGCTTGGAAAAAATTTTGTTGCCAAAATAGCGGCAAGACTTCCGAAAATATAAAAGTCATACCATTCGATAAGCGTACCTACGGAGGAAGCTGCAATCACTGACCAGAGTTTACGCTTTTCTTCTTTAGTGATTACACTGCTATCCATAGAAATAGGTTAAGTACGTTGAGTCGATCTTTAAATATAGAAAAAAGATCAAAAGAATATTTCTTGTGCTACACGATAGGTATTAGCATGGGCTTCTATGATATCTCTGAAATTGGGAGAATAGCCGCCTCCCATACTTGCTACTATAGGAACCCCACCTTCCTTTGCCTTTTCAAACACTATCCGATCCCGTGTTTTACATCCTGCTTGCGTCAGACTCAGCTTGCCCAGCTTATCAGTTTCCAAAACATCTACACCAGATTGATAGAAAATGAAGTCGGGTTGAAAATGATCGAGAATATTGTTCAGGTTACTTTGCAACGTAGGAAGGTAAAAATTATCATCGGCTAAGTCAGGTAAACCGATGTCGAGATCAGACGATTCCTTCAGCAGAGGGTAATTATTTGCCCCATGCATACTAAATGTAAATACCCGAGGTTCATTTCTGAATATTTCTGCGGTACCATTCCCCTGGTGCACATCCAGATCAACCACCAGAATCCTTTTGGCCAAATTCTGATCCAGTAAATAATTAGCAGCAATAGCGATATCATTTAACAAACAAAAGCCTTCTCCCTTATTCGTAAATGCATGGTGAGTACCCCCGGCAATGTTCATTGCAGAACCGTACTGAATTGCATACAGTGCACACTGGAGTGTACCATTCATAATAATGATTTCCCGATTGATGAGCTCCTCGGAGAGCGGAAATCCGGTTCGCCTGATCTCCTTTGGAGAAAGATTCAATGCTTTGAGTCTTTGCCAATAGCTTGCAGAATGGGTCTTAAGTATCCACTTCTCGGCTATCGGCTCCGGACTAAAAATATTCTCGCGGGAAATCGTTCCTTCATGTAGTAGCTGCTCAGGAAGCACTTCATACTTACTCATTGGAAACCGATGATTGGGCGGCAAGCTGAGTATGTAGGATCGATTCCAGGCAACCTTCAGCATGAAACCTACTTATCGTCTTTTTTATACCAGGCTTCTTGCAGATGATGGAATGTATCATGAAGTTCGTTCAGTGATGAACCTATGGCATTGTCATCCCCCACTTCAACCAAGTCAGCCAAAGCTTCTGTCTGTATTTTAAGATTATTTAGTAACTCCTTTACTTTCTGGTTGTCAACACGGGCAGGAAGTTCCTGAGTCACCCATGAGTTGGCCAGTTCAACCATTTCTCCTGCGTACTGTTTTACGGGTGCCAGATTTGCAGAGTCACGGTAAGGATGAAAACTTTCTGCCATTACCATATGAAAATCATCCATCCCTTTCCACTCTGTTGCTTCCTCAACGGTCTCCTGAGAAGCTGACTCGGATTTAGGAGAACATGACCATGCCGCTAGTGCGATGAAAGTAATTAATGTAATTGTCTCGTATTGTCTCATTATATATTTAGGTTAAAATTTTTTGTCTTTTTTCCTGTACTTAATTCTATTCTCAATACTCTGAACACCACGTTTCAATAAATCAAAGTATAAAGC
>DDTF01000008.1 GCA_002345965.1 Flammeovirgaceae bacterium UBA2371 | reverse complement strand
CATGGTATGAGAAAAGTTGGCTTGTTTGTACTCTTATTGACCCTTATCGCACCTTTTGCGGATGCGCAAAGCTTTTTCAGCATCCGCAGGGAGAGATCGCTGATGGCGATCGGTGGTGTGGGTACCTCCACTTATTTTGGGGAGCTGGCCAATCCCGGAGATTATATAGATACCAAACCCACCCTTAACGTGGGGCTGCAATACTATTTCAACAACCGCGTGGCCTTGCGCGGAGAGGTGACCTGGTATCAATTGAAAGGAGAAGACAGCAAGGCGGATGATGCCAGCCGCATGCGCAGGAACCTTTCTTTTGTTTCCAACAACTTTGAGTTGAATGCCACAGGTCTGGTGAATTTTTTTCCACAGGGCAGGCGCTTTTATCAAAGACCCGGATTCAACCTTTATGGATTTGCCGGCATTGGCGTTACCTATTTCAATCCCAAGACCGAATATCAAGGTAAGAAGGTGGCCCTTCAACCTTTACAATTGGAAGGTGAAAAATACAGCAGAATTACTCCCGTTATCCCTTTTGGTGTGGGCGCCCGCATTAAGGCCGGGCCTTTCTTCAACCTGGCTGTAGAGGGAGGTTACCGGAAAATGTTTACCGATTACCTCGATGATGTGAGCACGGTCCATGTTGACCCTTCTTCTTTTACCGACCCCATTGCGGCAGCCCTTGCCGACCGCAGGCCTGAAGTAGGAAGACCTGTTGTGCCGGCCGGAACCCAACGCGGGAATCCAGCCGATGATGACGGTTATTTTTTACTGACCTTTAAAGTGGAATATTACCTGCCCGACAACTTCTTTGCCAAAGGCGATGGACAAAAGAAACTCAACCGCAGCAAACGCAAGTCTTTCTACCGCTACAACAAACGAGGCGGTCTAAAAAGGTAAGAAATTATTTATCCAGGACTTCGTATCGGGAGTAGTTGCTCCTGTATTCCGGCACCAGTTCTTTCATCAGCGCCACCATTTTCAACTCGTTTTTGTCGTACACCAGGTCGTTGAACAGTTCTACGTAATTGTTGATGTCCTTGTAGGAATATTCTTTCACCCGGCCTATCAGAATTTTTGGATGGTGGGTAGGGAGCGTGTTTTCAGAAGTGGTCAGCAGTTCTTCATACAATTTTTCACCTTCCCGGATGCCTGTAAAAACAATTTTGATGTCCCGTTCCGGTTCCAGTCCAGAGAGGCGGATCATCTTCTTTGCCAGGTCGAGGATTTTAACTGACTTGCCCATGTCGAATACAAACACCTCACCCCCATTGCCCATCGTGCCTGCCTCCAGCACCAGTTGACACGCTTCGGGGATGGTCATAAAAAATCGGGAGATATCCGGATGGGTCACTGTAACCGGCCCCCCCTCCCTGATCTGGCTTTTGAACAAGGGGATAACAGAACCATTGGAGCCCAACACATTGCCAAAGCGGGTGGTGACGAATGCTGTTTGACCCACGCTTGTTGACACCTGGTAATTGTTCAGGGACTGCACGTAGATTTCCGCGATTCGTTTGGAGCAACCCATCACGTTGGTGGGATTGACCGCCTTGTCCGTAGAAATCATCACAAACTTTTTGACCTTATATTTCACCGCCAGATCAGCCAATAGTTTTGTGCCCAAAATATTACATGTGACTGCTTCAGCCGGATTGCTTTCCATCATCGGCACGTGCTTGTAGGCGGCTGCATGGTATATCAGGTCGGGCGTAAATTCCCTAAAAATGGGATCCACTCTTTCTGCCACCGTGATGTCTGCCAGGTGAGAGGAAATGTTGACCTGGCTGTGTGTTAAACGGAGTTCCCGCTCTATGTCGTATAATGGCGATTCGGCCTGATCGACCAATACCACCCGCTCAGGTTTGAATTGTATCACCTGCCGGGCAATTTCAGAACCGATGGAACCGGCAGCCCCGGTGATCATTACACATTTGCCTGCCAGATCCGACTCTACCCTTTCACTGTCCAGCCTGATGGACTCGCGACCCAATAACTCCTCAATGTTGATTTCCTTGATCTGGCTGAAACTCAATTCCCCCCTTACCCATTTACCCACCGGGGGCACCGTGCGCACTTTAACCTTGTGCTGAATACACGTATCCACCAGTTCATTCTTTCTCTCCAGCGACAATTCCTTGGCCGTGATGATCAGTTCATCTACCCCCAAGTCCGTGATTAGTCTGTTGACCACGGCAGGTTTTGCATCGAATATTTTAATGCCATCCAGCACTTTTCCCACTTTGTAACCATCGTCTTCCAGGAAGCCCACCACCTGCATGCGCGGGGTGGAATTGATCACATGGCGCGTTACGATGCCCGTCTGACCCGCACCAAATATCAGCACCCTGAAGTTTTTAAGGATGGCCTGTTTGTAGTAGGAGAAAATGTATTTGACCAGCAGGCGGTAGTTGAACAGGAACAGGAAACTTGACAGGAAGGTGATCAATATCACCGAATAAGGGATCAGGTTTTTCTGAATATTGTAAAACAGGATCAAGTTGGTCACTGACACCAGCGCCATGTTCAATATCACCATGTAGAAGATGCGACTGCCATCTTCAATGCCTGTGTAACGGATGATGCCCTTGTAGCTGTCCGTAAGCAGAATGGAAAGTAAACCAAAGCCGGAATAGAGGGCTACTCCCTCCCAATAATTGTTGGCATTGAGATCGGCAATGCTGAAGTTGAAGCGGAGCAGGTACGCCAGGATGGTGCTGAAGGCAATAAAAAAAAGGTCAATAAAAATGATGACCCAACGAGGAAGGATTCTGAGGTTCTTGATCAGCTGGACTATCAACCTATTTTTGTTTTGACTTTCCCACCAGTTTTTTTAATCCCAGCAGGGCCCCTGCAGAAAGTAGTATTTCAATTCCGGTGATGGGCACGTCCGGATCTGGAGGAGGGCCTGGCTGGCCATAACCAATTATTGGTAAACCAATTATTGTCACAAGAATTAGAATAAAGCGCCAAGACAAGGATTTTCTCATTATTTCTTCAAAAACTTCAGTAAAACAACCTTTGTGTTATCTGTTAGCTGCAGGTAATAAATGCCTTGTGAACTTGTGCTCATGTCGAAGGAACCCACCCTGTATCCTTGCTCTTCCGTCAATTCTTTTGTTGCCACTTTCCTTCCAGCTCCTTCAAAAATGGTTGCAGAGAGGGCTCCTGTTCCAGGATACCTGATATTAAGTCTGTCTATAACCGGATTTGGATACATCACTGAAACTCCGTTATTCAAATCTTCCAAACCTGTGACCACCATTTCCCTTGCCGCTGATGTCGTGCATGTGCCCACTGTAACTGTCACTGTGTAATTCCCTGATTCCTCAACTTGCAGTGTTTTTCCAGTTGCACCTGTAATCGGTTCACCATCCTTGTACCATTGTATTCCTGTGCTGTAATTTGAAATCAACTGATTGCCTTGTACGTCTATGGTTGCGGCATCATAATTGGTCACTTCAGCCACCACCGGCTCTCTTTGCCCCTCGCAACCAAGACTATTCACTGCAGCCACAAAGTAAGTTTTTGTTTTATCCAATGTAGGTGTCACAAAAGAAGTTCCTTCAAACAATGGAGTCACCGCACCTTCTTCAGCGTACCATCTATAAGATCCGCTGATTGGTGCTCCTGTAGCTGATAGTGTAACTTCTCCTGCCAGACATGATTTGCCAGACACAGGAACAGGAACATATAAATCATCCTTGGTGACTTCAATTTGTTGTGTCAATGAACTGATGCCGCATAGATTTACCGCCTTTACTATCACATTATTAGCACCATTGGCCAGGTTTGCTCCCGGGTACGTCAAGTCCAAGTTGGCACCGTCACCATAGTAGGTATCACCAATTCTAACCCCGTTTAATTCAGGGTAGTAACCGATCCCTGCCTCTGCATTGGCTACTGTTATCAAGCCTTCACTTCCCGCACACACTTCGGCAGAACCAGATAAACTTAAATTCAATGCAACCGATTTTGGCGTAAGCGAAAGTGTAAACCTGTCTGCCGCACGGCTACCTGAGTTGTCTGTTACATCATAACTATATTCCGCTCCGCTTGTCAAGTCAAAAGTGGTATTGGTAAAAGCATCAGTCAACAAAACGTTAATTGCCTGATACTGACCCACTGCGCTGGTTGAAAACTTATAAGTGCCATTGATGTTGGCAGGCACCACGTCATAAGTTACCTTGAGTTGTACCGTACTGTTGCACATTACGTTGTCTGAGGTGTTGAAGGTTAAAGATTCTCCATCATTAGAAAGTGTTGAAAGACTGAAGGTGGCATTGGGTAACTTTCTACCGTCATTTGCATCCAAGGTCTCAGAAGACCCATCCATTCTTTGCAAATATGCTCTATCGTCCAAGGTTCCTTTTGCCAGGATTATTTCCAGGTAATCCAAGTCACCGGTTTTATAGAATGCACCCGTTGTTGTCGTTTTAGCATCCTCTTTTACTGTTAGTGTTGGCGCACCATTTGCCTGTATCCAAAAAGCCTGCCCCTGAGCAATTCGTCCATTCCCCAATGAGCCAGTCGATCCATTCCAGGATTTATATTGTTTCAATCCGGCATCCCATACCGATATCATGTTGCCCTGAATGGCAGTCTTTACCCACCCCAAACTATTGTTCCAATCTATTGTTGATGGATAGGGGTTTCCTACTAAATTCCATCCGTCATCTGCAGGGCTTCCTGAATTGTTGTAAGTAACTGGTAAATTGATGTCACCGCTGTTGATTGTTCCTGTTAATGCCATTGTTCTGGCACCTAATTCATCGCGTACTAACAAGGAATATCCTCTTCCGGTCTGCAAAGTTTCTGTGTTTGAAGCTACAGGAAAATGAGAGCCTGTCCAGCCTGCACTTGAAGCACCGCCAGGAGCCTCATTATAAAAGTACATGGAGGGTCCATTACTTGTACAACCCGCACAAGGAAAACTTGTTCCAGTGAAGGAACCTGTGATCGTAATGCCTGTTCCCCCACTGCCTGCCAATGGAGTTTGAATTTGAGCAACCTGAGGAGATTGAACTGCAGATGAAATCTCCCTTTGAATTCTTGTTTCTGCACTCATGAATCTCTGTACGCTCACATTGCCTGTTACGCTTGCCCCAGAAGGAATTTTAGCAATCGATGCATTACCTGACGCAGCATCCGAGGTGGATATCAAAATCAGGTTACCATTGGATTGGACTGTAGTTGCAGACAAGATATTGAGTATGCCCGTTAAATTGACTGTTGGCAACAATGAAACATTCCCGCCCCCTTTGTTCACTGTAAGATTTGTAAACGTACGACCAGCACCCGTGATGGTTTGATTCCCAGATCCATTGAGAATGATTGTTCCTCCATTGGGCACAAATGTGCCTCCAGAATTAAGTTGAAGGTCTCCCGATATGTTGATGTTGCCCGAAGGAAAAGTCAGTGAGGAACCACTGTTGGCAATGATGTTGGTGAAATTTGGTGTAGAGGATGCTGTAACAGTAATGTTGCCAGCTATAACAACCGACCCTGTGCCCCCATCAAATGTTCCAATGGTTTTGTTCCATGTTCCAGAGACCGAGTTCATTGTAATATTATTGGAACCTGCAGACAAGGTACCAGCTTGCAAGCTAACACCCCCGTTGACAATGATGTTCTTGTCTAAAATTACTGACGCAGATGAGTTTATAGTGAGTGAACCTAAATTATCATCTGATGTATTAGGAAGTTCTAGCCCCGTGGTAAGTCCACTACCAGGGCCAGCAACATCACTATAAGCCACATTGTAGAACTGTCCAGCAGGTAAATTGGTGGGTGGATTTCCCAAAAGCTGAGCAGATGCTCCTTTTCTTCTCAGCAATGATCCGTTTGCCATTTGCAAACCATTGGTATTGGTGAAGTCACCATTCAGTAGGTTAAAAGTATTTGCCACCACCAATGAACCATTAATACTTGCTGTTCCAGAAGATCTATCGAATGTCAAGGTTCCTATGGTGCCCGCAAGAGGCAGAGAACCAAATGCACCACCTCCGCCAATCGCCAAAGTTGATGAAGCATTACCAGAAAACGAACCACCCCCTGCAGATAAAGTACCATTAAGTGTAAGTGTACGGTTGTTGAAGTTCAGGTTACCGTTGGTCAATGTAAGAGTACCTGAAAGGGTTACGTCATTGGCAAACGTGACTCCATTTGTATTGTTGAGCGTAAAATTGGCAAAGCTATGGGCGCCTGCAGCGAACGGGAAAGTGCCAATAACGGAAGAACCGCCCAATGTTAAGCTACCTGTTGGGCCCACTGTTATAAAATTTGGACCGGATACTCCACCGGTAATCGTCAATGAACTTGCGCCCACATTTAAATTACCACTGGTCAGATTAATCGTACCCGCCAATGTTGTTGGTGCATTAATTGATACCCCACTTGCATTTGCGATGGTTATATCCACTCCTGCCGTAGTAGGATGGCCGTCACCTAATATTTGTGCACCACTTCCATTATAAACTATAATACTTGGATTAGCATAAGTTCTAGTGCCACTAAGGATAATATTCCCGCAATCTGAGTCTAAAATTGTAGTGTTTTGAAGTGCACCCGAAGCATGCGTAGAGCCAACCCGCAAGGTGCCATTATTTGTGAATGAACCTGTTCCCTCAAGAATTGAAGTACCCAAGTCTAATGTTGAATTACTTGCATTTACAAAGTTGATGTCATTTGATATCAACCCACCTGTCTTACTAAAAAGGTGTGTTCCTGTTCCAACAAAATTAATCGCTCCACTCCCTGTCGATGTTTCCGTCAACGTAGCGGACGCCATTGTAAAATTATTGAAAGCATTCACCGTACCCGTGCCAGAGCTCCCTGACATATCAATAGTACCATTAGACACCGAAAATGTACCTGTAGAATTGATAGTGGAACCTCCTGAGCCAACAGTCATTTCGAGAGAAGCTCCTGTCATTGTAAAAGTACCCGTGTTATTTAATGTAAAACTTCCAGATGCAGCAACCAACCGAGATATTCTAGCACTTGAAAATGAGACATTTTGTGCAACATTTAGAGTAACCGTGCCTGAAGCAGTGCCCAAGAATGGAAAATTATTAGAACCAGTTGGCAATCCCGCTACAGAGAAATTTCCGTTTACGTTTAGGGTATAGGTTGCAACTGCAGAGATATAGAATTTTGAGGTGCCATTGATTGAAAGATTACCAGAAACAGTTGTTGATCCGGTACTTGATCCAGCGGTATAGCCGAGTATTAAAAATTGATTATTTGTGTTATTGATGGTAAAGTCTCCACCTATAGAGGTTATATTTCCATTCAAAAAACCTCCAGTCGCCCCCTGACTAGGGCAATCCCAAATAAAATGATGAAAGCTTTGACCTAATCCACCTGTTATAGCGGAACTTGTTATGCCTGTAATTCTAACTGTCGATCCAGATTGATAGCTAGCGGTTGGAATTACCCCACTATTTCGATTGTGGCGGTATTCGCCACCACTATTTATTATTAAATTGGATGCATTCGAAGATACAGAACCTCTGTTTTCAAGCAAACCTCCAGACTGAACCGTTACTAAACCATCAGAAAACGTGGTTATAAAATCCGCTTCTTCAACTGTAAGATCAGTACCTACGCCATCCCTTACTATGAGTGTTCCACCATTTTGAATTGTCAAAATACCATCCCCTGCAACGACAATTTGATCTGCATCAGCTGTGTAAGCATTAGGTATCGTTACCGATGTTGACCCTACAATTGTAATTACCCCACTATTGAAATCAGGAACGCATCCACAGTCCCAAGTATTGGTATTGTTCCAATCACCACTATTCTGTGAATTTACTTGTGCATTGGTGCTAATTGAAAGACTCAGCACAAATACAAATGATATTACTAATGAAACAGCTTTCATAGATGAGTTCAATTTACAAAAATAACTAAAATAGCCTAGAATTGACTATTCCCAAGTTAAATACTACTTACAACATCTTTTGTAACCACCGGCACATTTGTTGGAAATCCTTAGCTTTTATTTTTCCAGAAGGAAAACATACTGCCTCTTCAAACAAGGCGTCTGCGGTGCCATTCAGGTAAGCCTTCGCCCCGGCAAAAACCCCCTGCTTGTGCATTGGGTTCCACACCCTTCTTATTTCAAAGTCCTGATTATCAATCAGTTGTTGTAAGTTCTTGATGTCCGACAGCCCGAAGGCTGACAACCACCTGCTCGATTTCATGCCCGGAAGCTCCTGCTGGCCCGTGATTCGATCGCCCAAAACTGCACTGTACTCCTCAAAAACCTGTCTTCTCGCCTCAATTTTGGTCTTCCAGGTTACACACTCCATCAGGCCGTACGCTGCAGAAAGGGGGCTCATGGCATAATTGTATCCCAACTCCAGGTGTTCATAGTGAGGCCTGTCTTCCCGGGCGTGGGTAGACCATTTACGGGCTTTTTCAGCCCATTGGGGGTTATTGGTCACCAAGGCCCCACCGCCAAAAGAGGTGATTGACTTGTTGTTGTTGAACGAGTAGATGCCCATGGCACCCAGCGTGCCTGCCCATTGCTGATCCATAGTGGCCCCAAAGGCCTCCGCAGCATCCTCGATCACCGGCACCTCCCATTTCTGGGCTATGGGCATGATTTTGTCCATGCGGGCCGGCATACCATACGCGTGTACCACGATGATGGCTTTCGGCCGCTGGCCCTTCCCGGCCAGCTCCGACAATGCCTTTTCCAGCAATTCAGGGTCCATGTTCCAGGTTTCGCGTTCCGCGTCAATAAAAACCGGTGTGGCCCCACAATACAATATCGGTGAAACGGAGGCCACATAGGTAAAAGTGGACACCAGCACTGTATCACCAGGGCCTATATTCAACAATCGCAAGGCCAGGTGCAGGGCAGCAGTGCCTGAATTCAAGGCTACGGCCTGCGGTGCCCCCGATAACATGATGATGCGCTCTTCAAAACCCGCTATGATCTTTTGGTGGCTGTCGTCTTTATAGCTGTCCAACACCGCCTGCAAGCCAGCCGCATCGATTTCGTTGTAGGACATGGGGACTTTGTACGCTTTCATTTGGCTTTTGCTAGGATGTACTGCTGATAATACAAGGCAGCGATCAATACAATCATCAACAACGGGTTGACAATCATGCGATGGATGGGAGACAACAGCGGAGAAGAAATTTCTGACGGGCCTTCCATGGACAATTTTGCCCACAGGTAAAGCGGCAGCAGCACCAGCACTTCAAATCCGAAGATGATACCGGACAATTTTAAATATGATCGCTTTTGAAACAACGCATAAATGAGGATCATGCACAACGTGTCGTTGATCAACAACCGGATGGTGCGATTGATGGCAAACACCCCATTGGGTTGTCTTGCCAAATCTATGGATGTAATGCTGTAAACCATTTCTGCATAATTGAACCTTTGGAAAATGTATACCAAAGCCAGCGATGCTATGGAAAACACAACCCAGCTAATCTTAACCCGTCTCTTCCCGCTTTCCATGGTTCAATATTATCCATAACCACCAAAGAAAAAAAACAGCCAGGTAGATCACGGCCGTAAAAAAATACTTGTGAAAATAATAGAAGTAGGTGGAGTGGTTGCTGGACAAAACGTACAACAACAAGATCCTAAGCAGATTAAATATATGAATCACCACTATACCCAGGGGGATGAACCACAGCATCTTTTTAAGCGAGCCACCGAAGGCCAGCACAAAGGCCAGGAACACGATGAAAACGTTCACTCCGTTGCACCCTTCAAATACATTCAGGATAATCCTATCGCCACTTACCACCCTGATGGTAGGTCCATCGGGGTTGGGGATGGCCTGTGCCTGCCCGCCCATTGCCCGCACGATGGCTGCAGACTGTGTGCTCACCCATTGGGTGGCCGCATCGGGGCGTGACCCCAGTGTTTCGATCCAAATGCCGTATACCAGGTTGAGCACAAAATACACCGACAGAAAAATCAGCAGGAAACGCAAGGCCGGTTTGAAATCGGAAAAATTCATTTTTTTCCCTTAGGGGCGGAGGTTTTAGCTTTCAGAATTTATTTATATGCTAATGGTTATTCCACAAAGTAACACAAAGGANNTTTAAGGGACATTCGGGAAATAGACAGCGTTATTACACAAAGGACACCAAGGATCACAAAGTTACTCAAAGGAAATACTGGAACTTTAAGAAGCTTAGTCTCCTTTAAGGGACATTCGGACAATAGCTTAGCGTTATTACACAAAGGACACCAAGGATCACAAAGTTACTCAAAGGAAATGCTTGAATTTTAAGAAGCTTAGTCTCTTTAAGGGACATTCGGGCAATAGACAGCGTTATTACACAAAGGACACCAAGGACCACAAAGTTACTCAAAGGAAATGCTTCAACTTTAAGAAGTTTAGTCTTCTTAAAGAGACATTCGGGCAATAGACAGGGTTATTACACAAAGGACACCAAGGATCACAAAGTTACTCAAAGGAAATGCTTCAACTTTAAGAAGCTTAGTCTCCTTTAAGGGACATTCGGGCAATAGACAGCGTTATTACACAAAGGACACCAAGGATCACAAAGTTACTCAAAGGAAATGCTTGAACTTTAAGAAGCTTAATCTTCTTTAAGGGACATTCGGGAAATAGACAGCGTTATTACACAAAGGACACCAGGATCACAAAGTTAATCAAAGGAAATGCTTGAACCTTAAGAAAGTTTAGTCTCCTTTAAGGGACATTCG
>DDTF01000018.1 GCA_002345965.1 Flammeovirgaceae bacterium UBA2371 | reverse complement strand
ATCCACAAATGCACAGCCCTTATAAAGGTTATTTTAAATATATATTTAATAGTATAATACAAGTATGTGCTATTTGTGCACTAACGATAGGTACTTCCAACGCTCAGGATAGAACGGAGATACAAATAGCCAATGAATACGTTCTAAAAGGCGAAAAAGAAAAGGCGCTGAAAGTATACGAGGATCTGGCGCGTAATTTTATCAACATTCCATTAATACATAACGATTATCTAAACTTAATGCTGGATCTTGGCAGATATAAAGATGCAGAAGATTATGTGGAAAGACTTATTCGAAAGCTGGATGACAGGGTTACTTACCGCCTTGACCTTGGTTTGGTTTACATTAAGGCTGGAGAAATTCAGAAGGCCGAAAAACAATTTAAAAGTATCATCAAAGCCAGCGCGAGCGATATTTATAGAATTAAATCAATTTCGGATTACCTGGCTACCAATCGACTTACGGATTACGCCATCATGGCTATGCAGGAAGCAAGGCAAGTACATGGCAACAATGCGCTTTTCACTTTGGAGATGGCCAATCTTTACCGACTTCAGGGCAACAGAGATGCGATGGTGGAAGAGTATCTCAACTACGTTACCCAAACACCGGGCAATATCAATTATGTAAAAAATCTGTTACAGATTTTGTTGACAAAGCCCGAAGAGATGGAGGCACTCGAAAGGCTTCTTTATGACAAAGTTCAGCGTAGTCCAGATTCGGAAGTTTATTCAGATTTATTGATTTGGGTTAACCTTCAACAGAAAAATTTTTACGGTGCATTCATTCAGGCAAGAGCCTACGACAAGCGGTTTAAAAAAGAGAATTCTAAAACCCTGGAGATAGCGCAAATTGCCTTGAGCAATGAAGATTTTGAAAATGCGGACAAAGGCTTCACCTATGTAGTGAAAGAATACAACAATACAGACAATTATCTACCTGCTAGGCTGGGTCTTATCCGCGCTCGAGAAGCAAAAGTCAAAAAAAGTTATCCCATCAAGAAAGATTCTGTACGCTACTTAATCGATGAGTATCAGTCTTTTGTTGGAAGTTATCCTGAAAACCCAAACGCCTACGAAGCCATTTTAAATCAGGCATTGCTTTATGGTTATTTGCTAGATGAAAAAGATGCCGCTATTAATAAACTGAATGAACTCATTGAAAATCCAAGAGTAGCTCCCTACATAAAAGCCAAAGCGAAATTGGAGATGGGCGATTTTTATATGTTGAAAGAAGAACCATGGGAATCTACTCTTTTGTATTCACAAGTGGAAAGATCGCAACGCGAAACACCGATTGGCTATGAGGCGAAATTGAGAAATGCAAAACTTTCTTATTACAAGGGGGACTTTGCCCTGGCACAGGAGCATTTGGATATACTAAAAGAAGCGACCACGCGCGAAATTGCCAACGATGCAATGGACTTGAGTATTCGCATAAAAGAGAACACCACATTCGATAGTACGGGCACCGCACTGAAAGAATATGCTGGAATTGAATTGTTGCTTCATCAAAATAAAGTGGATTCTGCTTTGTTGCGAATTGCCAAATTAAAAAAAGGGTTACTGCCTGGTACCAACCCTGCTGACAGTTCATATTCAATAAGTGCCAGCAGGGCAATTATGGATGATGTGTATTGGCTGGAGTCTCAAATTTTGTTGAAGCGTGGAGAATTTAATAAGGCTTATGAAATGTTGCAGAAAATAATGGAGGAATATGGGGATGATATTCTGGCAGATGATGCCTTCTTTTTGCAAGGAGAAGTCGCTGAACTTTATACAAAAGACAAGGATAAGGCCATGGAGATTTATCGCGAATTCCTCAACAAGTTTCCTGGAAGCGTCTATGCTGCAGAGGCCAGGAAAAGATACCGACAACTGCGCGGAGATTTTGACAACCTACCCAATCAATGAGTAAATGAATTAGTGGCAGATAAAAATCCGAACGCGGTCACTTCTAGTTACCGCAGTCGCGATTTATAAGAAACCCTGAAAAGCAAAGTCCAACAGGAAATCCCCAAAAATTGAATAGCGGTGAGGGGGAAGAGTTTGTTTTATATAAACGAAAAAATTAAGTTTATTATAAATCTTTCCCATGGGTTTACTTCTTCAAAAGCACGTATTGTTTCTTTTTCTTATTGTAATTCACTCCAGCTGTTTGAAAGAAGAAGCAAGCCAAAGTGTATTTTGCACCGACCCCTTATTCCCATTTTTTTGTCCTAGTGCCGGTACTTGCTGTTCACTTCCTGTTTACGGAAAGAATCTAAACAAATGTTATGCTAACCTTTCTGAATGTGGATCTTCAGGACAATCATGTGAAAGCTGTGCGATTGAACCCAACAATACAGAAGCTAAGAATAATTTTTATACCAACTGGAACTGCAATGGCTCCTCATCATGTGAGACAAGTATGGGGGCCACCAGCGGCACAGCGGGCCCGTTTTGTGATGAGGCCACCAGTAAAGCCTGGGGAGACAAATTTGTACCGGGAAAATATTCCAATGACAAATCTCCAACGCATACGCCAACTACCGGGCAGCCTCCCAATGGAAAATGTTTTCAGACAGGTGATTTTTAATTCTCTTACTGTTAGAAGGTAGTTTAAGAAATGGGTACTAAGCGTAACCAATTTCTATTAAGTATATTTACACCTTCACCACTCAAGCAACAAGCATGAAAATTTTTTTACAAATCCTTTTTTTATTCGCCAGTTCAATGGCCTTTGCACAATCCAATATTAAAGCATTGGTTGGGGGAACTTTGATAGATGGTTTTGGAAGTACACCGCTGCAAAATAGTGTAATTATTATCGAAGGAGAAAGAATAAAAAAAGTGGGTAGAATAGGAGAGGTGGAAATACCAAAAGGAGCTGAGATCATTTCAACAGAAGGGATGAGCGTAATGCCAGGCCTTTGGGACATGCATACCCACCTGATGTTAAACGGTCATAGTGATTACACACATTGGGATAAAACGTACAAGCCACCCATTTTAGAAAAAGTGATCATGCCTTCATCGGCACACCAGTTGCTGATGGCTGGTGTAACCAGTGCACGTGATTTAGGTGCTCCACTTCAGGCAAGCATTAATGTACGAGATCGAATTAACAAAGGAGAAATACCTGGCCCTACAATGTACATGTCGGGACCATTCATCCAGCACAAGCCTTATCCCGGTACGGAAGATTTTCGTTGGGGAATAAATGGTGAGACAGACGCAAGAAACAAAGTGAAGCAACTGGCTAAAGCCGGGGTTGATTTTATAAAATTGATTGACCAGGACGAAATGACGATGCAGGAAGTGGCCGCTGTAGTGGATGAAGCCCATAAGAACAAGTTGAAGGTGGTGGGCCATTCTCATCGTCCGGAGGAAATTCGAAGAGGGTTAAAAGTGGGTGTGGATTGTTTTGAGCATACCGGACTTTCTTCTGCACCGGAATATCCGGACGACATCATGACGATGATCAAGGAGCGAACAGCTCAGATGAATTTGGGTCCGCTATTTTGGACACCTACCGTTGAGGTACTCTATAACTACAACTATATCCGCGACAATCCAGAGCAACTCGACAATGACTCCTGGCACCTCGACTTGCCGGATTCAATCATTCAGGATATTAAAGGTTCGATCCAGCAACCAGGTCAATTGCCTTACTTTCAATTAAACCCAATTCGTAAACCAACGCTGGAACGAAAAATGAAGCAACTAAAAGATGCGGGTGTGGTTTTATTAATCGGTACTGATAGCGGAGTACCGTTAAAATTTCATAGCCAGAGTACATGGAATGAATTGGATGTTTGGGTGAATGAATTTGGATTGGATCCAATATATACTTTAAGAGCCGCTTCTTATTGGCCTTCAGTAATGATGGGTGTGGATAAAGATTATGGAACTGTTTCTGCAGGAAAATACGCTGACATCATTGCGGTAAAAGGAGATGTGCTGCGCCATATCGCATTACTACAAGATGTAGATATGGTAATTAAGCATGGTAAAAGATATAAATAACAAATGAAGAAATTTTTTCTGGCGCTTCTTTTTGCGCTGATTGCACTGCTCGGAGTATTGCTCTTTAATACGGTTCAATTCAAGTCAAGGCAATTTGATGTTGTTGCGGAGCCAGCACCAAAGATTTCAGAACGTACACTCGAAAACTTTAAATCCGCCATACGCTACAAAACGATTTCTTATGGTGATAGCATACCAACGGACACGGCACAATTTTTTGGGTTCCACCGGTTTCTGGAAAAAACCTACCCACTTATTCATAAAAACCTAGAAAGAGAAAAAGTAAAGGACTTCAGTTTACTTTATAAATGGCAGGGACAAAACCCAGGTGCCAATCCCATAGTGTTGATGGCACATATGGATGTGGTGCCCGTGGAGCCAGGTACTGAATCGATTTGGCAAGTTGATCCTTTTGAGGGTGTTATTAAAAATGATACCATATGGGGACGAGGCACTACCGATGATAAAATGAATCTCATTGCAATCATGGAAGCCGTTGAAAAGTTGTTGAGTGAAAATTTCATACCTGCGCGTACCATTTACTTATCATTTGGGCATGATGAGGAAATAGGAGGACAGGGAGCTATCGCCATTGCTAACTTACTAGAATCACGAAACTTAAAGGCTGACTTGGTTTTGGATGAAGGAGGTATTATCACTTTGGATAAAATTCCCGGGATCACTCAACCTGTTGCCTTAGTGGGAACGTCCGAAAAAGGTTATATGTCATTACAACTTTCTGTGGAACTAAGTGGTGGTCACTCCTCCATGCCTGCTCCGGAAACAGCCATTGATATTTTAACGAAAGCCATTGTAAATCTTCGAGCTAATCCATTTGACGCAGACTTTTCGCAATCCACCAAAGACTTTATTCAATACATCGGTCCTGAGCAGCCCTTTCTGCAAAAGATGGTTTTTGCCAATCAGTGGCTGTTCAAAAGTGTAATTGTAGGAATTTATGAACAAAGCCCAGGGGGCAATGCCATGGTGCGAACAACCATTGCACCCACAGTAATCAACGCGGGCGTTAAGGACAATGTGATTCCAACATTAGCGAAGGCCACTATTAATTTCCGGCTATTACCAGGGGACACACAGGAAACAGTAATAGCAAAAGTAACTAAAGCAATTGCTGACCCGCGTGTCAAGATATCGAAATTGAGTTTTGGCAACGATCCCTCAGCCGTAACACCAATTGATGGATATGGATTTAAAACCGTGGAAAAGGCAGCAAGAAAAACTTTTCAAGGGACTATCGTTGCCCCATTCCTGATGATAGGTGCAACCGACTCACGTCATTTCGGCAAAGTGTCTGATCAAATTATAAAATTCAGTCCCATGAATGATCCGATCGGATTTCATGGCATTGACGAACGGATAAGCCTAAAAGGGTTTCAAGACGGAATTTGGTTTTTTGAACAATTAATTAAGTCTATCGAGTAATGGAAAAATCGATAATGAATTTTCACACGCGTAAATGGGTGAAACCGGAAGACCTCAATCCCAATCAAACGCTATTTGGAGGAAGGCTGTTGCAATGGATAGACGAGGAGGCAGCACTTTATACCATCATTCAACTGGAGAATACACACATCGTCACCAAGTTCATTTCTGAGATCAACTTTATTTCTGCGCCAAAACAAGGGGATATCATAGAAATCGGAATTATGGCCACAGAATTTGGCCGATCATCACTTACACTTCGATGTGAAGTGAGGAATAAGATGACAAGAGACCCCATTCTTACTATTGAAAAATTGATTTTTGTAAACCTGGATGAAAATGGAAAACCGGCTCCTCACGGTAAAACAAAAGTTACTTTCGTGAAGGACCGGTTTGAAGCTGAGTAATGACCCTACTCATCTTTTAATGCGTCAATCGGATTTGCTTGGGCAGCGCGAATGGTTTGAAATGAAACTGTTGCTAGTGTCGTAGCCAGTAGGATTAACAATGGCCAGATAAACAACTGAGGTCCCAGTGCAATACGTGTTGTAAACGATGTCAACCACTGAGACGAAAAATACCATGCTACAGGGCTAGCCACAACACCGGAGATGAGAACGGTTATCAAATGTTCGCGCCAAAGTTTGGCAAGAATTCCAGCCGATGAAGATCCTAAAGTTTTGCGAATGGCAATTTCTTTTCTCCGCACCTGCATGGCATATGCAATCATTCCCAGAAGCCCAAGGCAAGTGATACAAACGGATAATCCGGAGAAAAAGTATAGCGATCGTTCGAACAATTTCTCCGTTGAATATTGCATATTGAAATGCTCGTCTAGCATTTTATACGAAAAAGGCTGGCCCGGGTAAATTCCCGAATAAAGATCTTCCGCAGCCTTCCTAACTTGGGGGATGTTGTTTGGGTCTACTTGAAGTGTAAAATAATATCCCATGTGAGGAGCAAATAAGAATGCCAGTGGTTTAATCGGTTCTCGTGGGGCGTGGAAATGAAAATCTTTTAGTATTCGTACGATACGGGCAGTGTCTTTGCTAAAAATTATTTTTTCATTGATTGCATCTTCCGGCTGGTTGAAGCCCAAAGTTCGCATTGCACTTTCGTTAAGGATAATTTCCTTCCAGGTAACACTTTGTTCACTAAAGCCGGGTCCCGCCAGGCTTTGGAAGCCATAGGTCGCATCAAATGCTTCATCCACCATAACACACTCAATCGGTACCTCAGACTCAACCGGGGCATTCTGCTTTCTCACGTTACCAGCGTAAAACAAGTTATGATCGCCAGGTAACATACCTACATAAGCTACTTGTGCTACTCCTGGCAATCGGGCCAGTTCCCGTTTGTAGGTAGCCGAGTTTCTTTCGAATAGGGAATCGTAAACTTCTGAGTCACGAATAATCATGAGGCGAGAGGCGTCAAATCCAAGCGGTGTCTCTTGCATCATTTGCAATTGACTTACAACCACATTAATAAGTATTATCAATACCAGGGATGTGGCAAATTGAATCACAACAAAAACCCTACGCATGGCGTCACCCGCTTTGTTTCCTGAAACCCTTCCCTTCAGGCTCTTGATCACATCATAACCAGAAATAGTCATAGCAGGATAGAGTCCGGATGCAGTCGTTCCTCCAAAAAAAATAAGAACAAGTAGCAACCACTTCTGGGCGGGTACTTGAAGTAATTGTTCCGAAGAAAGAAAGTATTCAGGCCAATATTGTTGAGTGACAGCGATCACCAACACAGCCAAACTCACCGCCATGAGGTGCATGATAAAAGATTCACCCATAAACTGAACGATTACTTGGTAACGTTGGCTGCCTAACAATTTTCTAATTCCTATTTCTCTTGATCGCTCAATCGACTTTGCTGAAGATAAGCTGGCGTAGTTAATCAGGGCTAGCAGAAAAATGGCTAAAGCGATGTATTCCAGATAGCGGACCAACTCACCGTCACCGTTTTTTCTTAGTTCACCTTCGTAATTTGATTGAAGGTGTATCGACCGGACAGGTTGCAGTTCAAAACTGAGTTTATCTTTGGCTAGCCTAAGGTCCTCACCGATTTTTTCGTCAATAAGGACTTCCAATTTTTCCTCCAGGCTGACGTGCTCTACCCCCGGACCTAGCCTTAAATAGGTAACAGGATTATACCATGACCAAGGTTCGGACAGCATAAATGGTTGTACAGCCACGTAGTTCTGCATGGACAGCAAAGCGTCAAATTTCATGTGGCTGTTGTTCGGAAAATCTGGAAAGACACCAGTCACCTCATAAAGCAAACGACCTTTGTAATTGATTTGCTTCCCCACCGGGTTTTCATCTCCAAATATTTTTTTGGCAAATGAGGCTGAAATCACCATCGTATTGATTTGGGTCAACGCAAGATTTACATTTCCCTCAAGAAGAGGCAGGGAAAATACCTTAAAGAACCCTTCGTCTACATAAGCTGCATCCTCTGACTTGATCCAACTATTGCGGTATTGAATCAGGGCAACCGTTTTTATAATTCGAGTGTAGGCTTCAACTTCGGGAAAGGCGTCTTTGATATCCGGGCCGGCACCAAATGGGGAGAGCACGGACTCTCTTTCAGCGCCATTTTCATTGACATGAATGCTTTTAATTCTAGAAACATGCTCTGATCCGGGGAAGGTGTCATAGGATTCCTCGTATGAAGTGAACAGGAAAAGAGTAATAAATGCCGAAAGCCCAACAATTAGCCCCACCACATTGATCAACACGAAAGTTTTTCTTCGTAGAAGATTGCGAAAAGTGGTGACAAAAAAGCTTTTTACCATAGGTGAAGGCGTAGTGCCTCCAAACTACTAACAGGCTCGGATTAAATGCCTAGCATGTAAGATTTTTGCAATTAATTGCAGGTACCCTGCTATCAAATTGACTGACCGACCTGACGGAAATAATTACTCGCCTCGCAGTGCATCCACAGGGTTAGATCGTGCCGCTTTAATAGATTGATAGCCCATGGTAAGCCAGGCTATCAATAGCGCAGAAACGCCAGCGACCACATAAACCGTAACTCCAATCTCTACTTTATACACGTAGCCCTTCAACCACCAATCCACGCTGTACCAAGCAAATGGAATAGCAATGATGAACGCGATAAGAATCAGTTTGCCAAATTCTTTTGAGAGTAGTAGCACAATACCACTTACAGAAGCTCCTAATACTTTTCGAATACCAATTTCCTTGGCGCGTTGTTCCGCAGTAAAGGCGGTAAGTGCAAATAATCCAAGACAGGCAATAATGATGGCGAGTCCAGCGAAGAAAGTAAATATTCTTCCCAATCGCTGCTCGGCATCATACATATGTCCGAAATCTTCATCCAGAAAAGAGTATTGAAACGGCTGACCAGGCGCCAGCGACTTCCACGTTTTTTCTATGGACTGAATTACCTCCTGAGTGTTTTGGGCGGCAAATCTAAAGGAAACACTTCCATCACTTTTGCCTCGGAACAATCCAAGAGCAGTAATGCCTTCGCGCATGGTGGAAAAATGAAAGTTTTCGACAATGCCAACGACCGTCCAAGACTCCATTTGTGATGGATCCGGAGCGCCATCAGCAAGGGTTCCACTAAAAGTGTTGATTTTGCTACCAATGGGATCTCCAGTAAAACCAAATTGTTCTACGGCTGCTTCATTCAGAATTACAGCCGAAGAATCAGATGGAAAATCCAGAGAAAAATCTCTTCCTTCTACGATAGTCATTCCAAAAGTTTTCACATAGTCCTGATCGACTTTCCAGTTTTGCATGCTCACCATATTGTCGGTTGTTGATTCGCTCCCTTCTCTCCAATAAGGATTATCGCTCCGCCATGAATTACCACTTTCTACAGGAAGGTAGCCCGAGATTGTACCACTTTGAATAGTACTGTTTTTTAGCACCTCTTGTTTAAATGCTTCGACATTGTTGGGACGAAGTGCATAAGCATCTTGTATTACGATTACCTGATCTTTGTTAAAACCCAGTTTCTTGGTTTGAATGAACTGCAGTTGGCGGTTCACTGAAATGGCCCCTACTATAAGAAAGATAGAAATAACAAACTGAAATACGACCAAAGCGCTTCTTACCATTCCACTTTTTAAGCCTCCTGAAACTTTGCCCTTCAAGACTTCGACAGGCTTGAAAGCGGAAAGGAAAAATGAAGGATAAGTACCAGCGATTAAACCAACTAAAAGGGCAGCACCGATCATTGTAAAATAAAAGACAGGCTCACCAAATGGAATAGTTAGCTTTTTCATAGCCAGGTCATTGAAAAAGGGAAGGGAAAGGTAAACCAAACCCAGGGCTAGCAAAAAAGCGAAGAAAGTAACTACCGTGGACTCCAATAAAAATTGGCGAATAAGATAGGAGCGTATGGACCCCATTACTTTGCGCACACCCACCTCTTTGGCTCGGTTGCTGGATCTTGCAGTACTTAAATTCATAAAGTTAATGCAAGCAATACCCAGGATAAACAAGGCAACAGTAGCCAACAAATAGACATAGGTAATGCTGCCATTGGGTTCGAACTCACCTTTGAAATCTGAATACAGATGAATATCCAGCAGCGGCATTAATGTTGAATGGTAGAGATTACCAGCCTCCTTGAATTTTTCCATTGTAAAATCTCCGCCCAATGCCTGCGCGATTTGAGGGCCAACGTACTTTTCCAGGAACTCTGGCATTTTGTTCTCCAACGCTTTGGCATCAGTTCCTTCCTTCAAAAGCAGGTAAGTGTTGAAGTTGTTACTGAGATACACCGTTGATTGTGCCTCTTTAGCCACTGGCCAATCACCAACCATTGCAATTAATATGTCGAAATGAAAGTGCGAAGCAGTAGGAATATCCTCAAAAACTGCAGTGACTTTTGCGTTGTATTTGTTGTCGAGAATCAAAGACTGACCCAGTGCGCTTTCATTGGGAAAATATTTTTGAGCGGTTCGCTTGCTGATGGCAATACTTGCGGGTTCTTTAAGGGCTGTATTGGGATTTCCTTCAAGCACCTTAACAGAAAAAATTTTGAAAAAAGTACTGTCTGTCCAGGTGACGTTATTCTCTTTGATGTTTTCAGTTCCATTGGCTGGTTTTACAAGATAGGAGCCATAGTTACGAAATCGTACGGTGGCTTCAATCTCAGGATAATCCTGTAGTAGCGTGTGTGCAGTAGGAGCAGAGCTGGTGGTAAGTTGGTAGTGGTTGCCACCAAATTTAATCTCATTGTGTAATCTATAAATGCGATTTGCTTTTTCATTGTACTTGTCATAGCTGATTTCATCGACAATGAAAAGTGTAATGATCAAGCAGGCAGCTACACCAATGGCCAGACCCGCAATGTTGATAAAAGAGTAAAAGCTATGCTTTTTTAGGTTGCGCAAAGCAATGGTGATATAATTTTTGATCATAAACTTTCTATTTTTATTTTCTGCTTTAATTGTAAGTTGCTGAACACTCCTGAGGCCGGAAGTATTTCCAAACGATTTTAGTACCTCTTGATAAGCCTCCAAAAATTTGTTCCCCTGCTCCATCTTTAATTCTACACTGGAACAGATGTGATCCAACAGCTCTTCTTGCAAAGGCTGATAGACCAATCCACGGTAATGGAGATCTTTAATGATGAAGTTAATATGTTGACTGGTGAGCTGAGCCATAGGGTTAAGCCATTTGCACCTGCAAAACGGAAGACATGGTTTTGATAAAATCCCTGAATTCTGCTACCCTTTCCTTCACCAAACTTTTTCCAATTGGAGTAATGGTGTAATATTTTCGCACCCGCTTGCCCATCAATACGGTTTCTGTTTGCAACAACCCTTCAGCTTCCAATTTGTGCAAAGCCGGATATAATGCCCCTTCTGTGAGCAGGATTCTTCCCATAGATAACTCCTTCACTTTCTGAGTGATTTCATAACCGTACATTTTGCCATTGTCCGTTAAAACCTTTAACAGGATGGTTTGAAGCGTACCTTTTAACAGTTCCGGTGAATGCATAGGCCTTGATACATAAGAGAATTATGTATAGGACGTCAACAATAAAGGTAAGGTTGCACCCACCTCCATAAAAAGCTAGAAAAGCCCTTTTTTATGTAACCAATGTCACATAATGACTTGAGGAAGATCATTGATGGCTTTGATGAAGGTCATGAGAATAGAGAGGCCTGACAGGTAAGTTTGTCGTACAAAAAAAGCGGAATCATGAAAAACATACTCATACTGGGAGCAGGAACAGCCGGAACAATGATGGCTAATAAATTACACAAAGCACTTAATCACAAAGAGTGGAGAATTACCATTGTTGACCGGGATGAGCAGCACTATTACCAACCCGGATTTTTATTTATTCCGTTTGGTATTTACCAGCCTGAAGATGTAGTGAAGCCTAAGGCTAATTTTTTGCCAAAAGGAGTTGATTTCAAAATCGCTGAAATTGATAAGATTAATTCTTCAGAAAATGAAGTTACACTCACCAATGGCCTCACTATACCTTATGATATTTTGGTGATTGCCACAGGTACAGTGCCTGTACCAGAGGAGACACCGGGCCTGAAGGGAAAGCTTTGGTACAAAGACATTTTTGATTTTTATACCTACGAAGGGACAACCGCATTGGCCAAGAAACTAAAAGATTGGAAAGGCGGGAAGCTGGTGATCAATCTGGCTGAAACCATCATCAAATGTCCTGTAGCACCACTTGAATTTGCTTTTCTGGCGGATGCCTACTTCACAGAAAAAGGAATGCGCGACAAAGTTGAAATCTCTTATGTAACTCCTTTGTCTGGGGCATTTACCAAACCCAAAGCCACAGCCATGCTTAGCAAACTGTTGGATGAGAAGGGAATAAAAGTGATTCCGGATTTCTATCTGGAGAAGGTAGATGAAGACCGAAAAGTGCTGGTGTCTTATGATGAATTGGAAGTGCCATTTGATCTTTTGGTATCAGTGCCAGTAAATAAAGGCGATGAGCTTATCGAGCGAAGTGATATGGGAGATGAAGATGGCTTGAACTTTATTCCAACAGACAAAGAAACATTGAAGTCTAAAAAATTCGACAATGTCTTTATTATCGGAGATGCAACCAATGTGCCTGCTTCCAAGGCAGGGTCTGTGGCTCACTTTGAAGGTGAAGTGCTCATCGAAAACATCTTGAGCTATATCGCTGGACAACCTTTGGAAGCCAAATTTGACGGACACTCCAATTGCTTCATCGAAACTGGTTTTGGGAAAGCGTCATTGATTGATTTCAATTACACAACTGAACCATTACCTGGTGTCTACCCTTGGCCAGTAGTAGGTCCGATGGGTCTTTTGAAAGTGACCAGAGCCAATCACTATGGTAAACTCATGTTTAAATGGGTGTACTGGCACATGTTGTTGACTGGAAAGAAATTACCAGTAAGTGGACACATGTCAATGGCAGGAAAAGTAACAGCTTAAAATAATTTATTAAAACATTAAATAATCAAACTATGGAAACTATGACAATGAACGGACAACAAATTGAATTAAACGAAGAGGGCTATATGAAAAACCCAGCCCAATGGTCAAAAGAATGGGCCCATCAGATTGCTGGTGAATATGAAATTACCCTTACAGACAAGCACTTTGAAGTATTGAACTGGCTTCGTGAAAAACAAGCAGAAGGCGTGGCCTTGAATATTCGAAAAGTCGGAAAATCAGGGATTGTGGACATCAAACAGTTTTATGCACTGTTTCCAGGTGGACCATTGAAAGTATCTAGCAGAATAGCAGGAATACCTAAGCCTGTGAGCTGCGTGTAAGCAAAGTAAGTTTAACAATTAAACAGAAAGATAATGACTGAGACACTCAATAAAGAACCGGTAACATCCAAAGCGACTGTTCCCGCGAATAAGAAAGAAGATACAGTAAAAAAAGTGGTGATCATTTGCTCTAAGGGTACCTTGGAAGATGTGTATGCCGCACTGATTATGGCCAATGGGGCATTAGCAGATGGCAGAGATGCGAAATTATTTTTTACATTTTTTGGACTGGATGCCATCACCAAATCAAAGGCGGATCATTTGCACACTGCCACGGTTGGAAATCCAGCTTTTATGCCTGCCATGCCAACCATGATCGGTGGTCTGCCCGGCTTTGAAAAATTTGCTTCTTACATGATGAAAAAGCAAATGGATAAACTGGACATTCCGAATGTAACAGAGTTTATAGAAATGATAGATGCGGGTGGCGGTGAGATCTATGCCTGCAAGCTGGCAGCCGATATGTTCAAACTGGAGGAAAAAGATTTCCTTCCTGAAGTAAAGGGCATCATCACAGTAGGTGATATGTATGCACTGGCTGACGGTGAGGGATCACATTTTATATTCATTTAAAACGCGATTAAATGAATGAGAAACCAAGGCCTTAACACTGATAAGGCCTTTGTTTTTATCTAGGATATTGCCAAATGGGGTGCAGAGATCAACTGTCGTCAAAATAGAATGTTCCAAGTAGGTTGGGCCACTTTTTTTGTCTGTTTTCCTATAAAATGCCTTATTTAAGCGTTAAATTCGATTTGTGAATAGTAAAAGAACAGTTTATCTATCAATAGTTTTGTTTGTAGTGTGGTGCATAGCCTGTGCCATCTGGTATATTTTTTCGGTAAAAGGGCTTAGCACCGACCCAGCCACTTTCAATGGCACAAGCAACGCAATTGCTATTGTAGAAATCCTATTCATGACATTAGGGGCTTTTTTGATTGGATTCCTGGCAGCCTATTATTTGCAGGAAGAGCCAATTAAAAAATGGAGAATTGCATACTTCACGGAAGAGCATGAAAAGAAGGAGTTAAAGTTTGCCACTAAAGCCCTGCGCCAGGACAAAGCCACGCTTACCAATGAAAAAGCTTATCTGGAACTTCAGCATAAAAGTGAACTGGCAGAGTGGGGACAACAACGTCAACAGCTAAATGCAGAACTTGAGGCCCAACGTAGGGAACTTGAGACGCAAAAACAGCTAGAAATAAACCTAAAAAATGAACTCGGAGAATTACGACCCAAAACAGAACAACTAGGGGCAGAAGTTTCGCATCTCCGATTTAAAGTCAAGCAACTTGAATTTGAAAACCAAAGTAAGTCTGAGTTGCGCGTTCCGAAAGAAGACGAAATCAGTGACCTTACTCAAATTCAAGGTATTGGACCAGCCATTTCTCGTAAGCTCTATGCCATGGGCATTTACTCTTTTAAACAAATAAGCCAGTTCGATCAGAATATGATTAACCAGGTAGGCAAAGCACTCAAGTATTTTCCAGATCGTATTCTTCGAGATGACTGGGTGGGTCAGGCACGAAAGCTGACCAATTAATACTAGGTAAAACCCTATTTACACTGATTAAGATCATGACCAATTTCAGTGGTTTATGACTGCGCTCATTCATCATGGGAACACTATTCAGTAATCTTGTGCCCTAATGAATATGAAAACAATAGGGGCCACCAAGAAATTTGATCGCAAAGACTATTCGAACTGGATCAAAAGTGTAGCAATCGAGGGGAGTGAAAATCTCAAGCAAGCAAAAGCTCATGTTCCGGTATTAAAGGAATTGTTAGGCATATTAACTACTAATTGTGGACAACATCACCCAGAGTTGATATGCATTAGAGAAAAATTTAACATCCTTTCGGAAGAACTGCTACTCCTGGTTAAGAAGGAAGGAGTTTTCTCAGCAAGACAGAGCAAAGGAATAACTCTGGATGAGCTTAATTTTATAAAGGCCCTTCTCAGGGATATCAGACTCCTGACCAACTCCTATTCATTGTCAGCAGAAAACTGCCCCACCTACCCAATTGCGTACGAACGATTGCAGAATTTTGACCGTCAATTGTCAACTTATCTGATCTGGAGGGTGTCCAACTTTTCCGACAAATTATTTTAATAAAAGATAAAATAGTCTTTTATTTGTAACAATACACCCAATGTGATTGGCGTCATAACAACGGTAATTGGGGAACACTAATTTTAATGCCAACCAGGCAATATTTTTACTATGAATACAGAGATACAAATTCCTGAACTATCGGTGGCTGAGGTAGCCTTGAAATATCCGCAAGCATTGGAAGTGCTGAATAAATATCGCATAGACTATTGTTGCGGTGGGAAGCGTACTTTTCAGGAGGCATGTGAGAAGGCTGGAGCACCTTATGATGAAGTGTGGGAACAAATCACTAAGAATGACATTGAAACGGGCTTACCTGTTAACTTTAAAAAATGGAGCCCCTCCTTATTAGTTGATTATATCCTCGACCAGCACCATACTTACGTAAAAGAGGCTATTCCATTACTGAATGAATTGCTAGACAAAGTATGTGATGTTCATGGCAAAGCGTATCCTGAACTTGCAGAGGTTAGGAAGAGCTTTTCGATACTGTCCGATGAGCTGAATGAACATATGTTGAAGGAAGAACGAATCCTGTTTCCAGCCATCAAGAAAATGGAGCAGCAAGAGCAACCATTTTTACTAGATGGACCCTTGGAAGTGATGATGGACGAACATGAAGCAGCGGGCAATCTGATCAAACAAATTAGATCCTATACAAGCAACTATACATTGCCAAATGATGTTTGTACTACATACAGGATGACATATCAAAAGTTGGAGGCATTTGATAATGACCTGATGCACCACATCCATCTGGAAAACAACATTCTGTTCGAGAAAGTGAAGCAGGGAGTGCAATAAAAAAAAGAAGATGCAACTGAACCAAGAAATACTGAGTGAGCTGATTATTTACATGAAGTATGCCCGGTACCTCCCTGAGCTTAATCGAAGGGAAACCTGGCAGGAGATATGCAACCGTTATGAAGGCATGATGGCTGAGAAGTACCCCCAACTTGTTGAGGAAATCAGTGAGGTGATGACATGGGTACACCAAAAGAAAGTATTGCCCTCAATGCGCGCCATGCAGTTTGCTGGGCCAGCTATTGCCCGCAACCATTCACGAATCTATAATTGCGCCTATTTACCAGTAGATAATATCCGTGCTTTTTCGGAAACACTTTTCCTCTTACTGGGAGGTACTGGAGTAGGTTATTCCGTGCAGTTTCATCATGTGGAGAAGTTGCCTCCCATTAAAAAGGCAGAAAACCGGAAGCGGTTTTTAATAGGGGACAGTCTTGAAGGATGGGCAGATGCAGTGAAAGTTTTATTGAAAGGTTATTTTAATGAAAGCAACTATATCCCTGAATTTGACTACGGAGACATTCGTCCTAAAGGTGCGCGGTTGGTAACGGCTGGCGGAAAAGCCCCAGGTCCTGAGCCCCTCAAGATTTGCATTGCACACGTTCAGTCTATACTCGACCGTAAAAAAGAGGGCGAAAAACTAACTCCCCTTGAATGCCACGACATGATGTGTCATCTGGCTAACGCAGTATTGGCTGGAGGTATTCGCAGGTCTGCAATGATTTCGTTGTTTTCGCACGGGGATGAAGAGATGCTGACCTGTAAATTTGGCAATTGGTGGGAACTGAATGAACAGCGTGGTCGCGCCAACAACTCGGTGGTATTGCCAAGAGAAAATACCACTCGCGAAGCATTTTTTAAGCTATGGAAAAAAATAGAAATCTCAGGTTCGGGAGAACCGGGATTTTACTTTACCAATGATGTAGACTGGGGTACCAACCCATGCTGTGAAATCGCTTTGCGGCCATTCCAGTTTTGTAACCTTTGTGAAGTGAATGTATCGGATGTAGAAACACAGGAAGAGCTCAACGCACGATCAAGAGCTGCAGCCTACCTGGGTACCTTACAAGCGGGCTTTACAGACTTTCACTATTTGCGTGACGAGTGGAAGGCAACAACAGAACAGGATGCACTGATCGGAGTGGGCATGACGGGGATCGCCAGTGGTAAAGTGATGAAACTCGACTTGAATGAAGCTGCAGAAGAAGTGAAACGCATCAACCTGGAAGTATCTTCAAAAATCGGGATAGAGTTTGCGGCACGCTGCACCACCATCAAACCATCGGGCACCTCTTCATTGGTGTTAGGAACTTCTTCTGGCATCCATGCCTGGCACAATGATTTTTATCTGCGCAGAATTCGCATTGGCAAGAATGAGGCGCTGTATACCTATTTGCTGATCCACCATCCTGAATTGTTGGAAGAAGACATGCTCAACAGCAAACAAGCCATTGTATGCATTCCGCAAATGGCGCCTCAAGGAAGCATATTACGTACAGAAGATGTTATGCAACTGCTTGAACGAATCAAAAAGTTTAATGAATGGTGGGTGCGCAAAGGTTTTAGAAGAGGCAACAATGCCAACAATGTGTCCGCCACTGTATCCATTGACGATAAGGATTGGGATAGGGTAGGTGAATGGATGTGGGAAAACAAAGCAAGCTACAATGGACTGAGTGTTTTACCATTTGATTCAGGCAACTATAAACAGGCACCATTTGAAGATATCTCCGAAGCTACCTTTAAAGAAATGGAGAAAAGTTTATCAGCGCTTGATCTCACACAGGTGATAGAGACAGACGACCACACCGATCACAAAGCTGAAGCTGCCTGTGCGGGTGGTGAGTGCCAGATAGTTTGATTTAGTTGGATGAACATTGTCTGTCAGACTAATGTTTATAAGCTAAAGATCAAAGAAAACTATGGCCCGTACACCATCCAGCATGATTCCGCTCAGCACCCGAGCATCGGAATTTACCCTACCAGACACTATTTCCGGAAAAACACTTTCGTTGCATGAGTTGAAGGGAGAAAAGGGAACACTTATAATGTTTATTTGTAATCATTGTCCTTTTGTAATTCATGTTAATGAAGAGCTGGTGAAATTAGGAAATGATTATCCCCCCAATGGAATTAAATTGATTGCCATCAATTCGAATGATGCGCAAAAATATCCAGAGGACAGTCCTGAGAAAATGACAATGGTGGCCAAAAAACTCGGATACAAATTTCCATATCTATTTGACGAAACACAGGAAGTGGCAAAAGCTTACGATGCCGTTTGTACTCCCGACTTCTTTTTATTTGATGCTGAATTGAAACTCGTTTATCGAGGTCAATTGGATGATGCACGGCCCGGCAATGGTGTGCCTGTTACCGGAGCTGATTTACGTGCTGCCATGGATGCGTTACTTTATGGAGAAGAAGTACCTCAGGATCAAAAGCCAAGTTTGGGGTGTAATATTAAGTGGAAGTAGTTGTATACCTCTCTATACTGATACGCTGACACAGAAAGTTCCAAGCAATCCTGGATCAGGACTTTCAAGTTTTGGATCTTTGATTTCAAAGATGCTTCGTGCCTCAGCATATCAGAGTCGTGTTTGATTGAAGCGCAGGGAACCCCAAGTAGTGATAGGGAGGAGCAGGAGCGTAGAACCGAATCCACGAGAATGGGGATTCATTATGGTGATCTTGCTCAATAAAAATAAATAGAATTTTTTACCTTTATCCTCATGCAACTCTATAGTGAAAACGCCAAAGGGGGAGTACACCTTTATGAAACCGGTGACGACTACATCATCGTACGCTTTCACAATGCCTCCTATGATTATAAATTTACCTATGACAGTGCCGGTCCGGTTGCCGTGGAGGTGATGAAGAAGATGGCTCAGTTGCGAAAGGGACTCAGCACTTATATATCGACACAAGTAAAAGAAAAATTTGCGTCCAAAACTCCGGTGAAAGGAGAAGACAAGACCAACTTCATGAACATTAAGTTTGAATAGTAGTTATTGGTTGATAGTTGTTAGTTATTGGTAAACCACGAATAACCAACAACCAGAAACTAACAACTAACAACTAATCTACCACACCTCCTTCATCAACCGTGCAAAGTTGCCACCTATTACTTTCTCTACTACCGCTTCTTTGTGACCGCGTTTCAAAAGTTTGTCAGCAATCAACTCCATGCGATTGGATTTGTTGAGTTCCGGCACGAACATAAAAATGTTTTCATCTTCACCAGGTGCCGCGATGCCCTTTTCTTTACGGCCCTTTACAAACACCGCATGTGATTTTTTGTATTCCTCTGTTACGTTATGAGGGGTAATGGAAAGATCACTGCCAATACCCACATGATCTTCACCGCACACCTTGAGGGCATGCTCGATGTGCATCATCACATCATCATCAGACGGAGCCCTTCCTTTTACCAAAAACGGCATAAGGTAAATCCCTATCACTCCGCCTTTGTCTGCCATCATTTTTAATTCTTCATCGCGCTTGCTGCGGGGGAAGTCTGCCACCGCTTTGCAGCCCGAGTGCGAGATGGCCACCGGTGCTTTGGATGCCTTGATGCCATCTGCAGTGGTTTTGGTACTGCAGTGCGACAAGTCCACAATCACTTTTTGTTTGTTGAGTTCGGCCACCAGTTCATGTCCGAATGGGTTCAGTCCCTGATCATCGGGTACCAGACAGCCATCGGCAAACTGGTTGCGCACATTGTAGGTCAGCTGCATGATGCGTACGCCAAAGCTGCTGAACATTTCCACCCGAGAAAGGTCATCGCCCATGATGGTGCAATCCTGAAAACCGTAAATGATGCCCAGGCGTTTGGTGCGTTTGGCTTCCGCCAGATCGGCCATGTTGTGTATTTGCATCAGCGCCTCCGGATGCTTTTTCATTTCGCGTTCCCAGATGGCCATGGTTCTGAAAAAATCTTCTATTCCGGTGCCTGTGCGCCCACCGATGGTGAGGTTGATGGCCGTAATGCCGGAGTCCACTGCGTTTTTAACCATCTCCGGGGTAAGACCGGTGACACGTTCTGCGGTATTGAATGGCCCGGGGCTAGCAAGAAAATCAATGACGATGGCCTTTTCATAGCCCGGCCAGAAGGCTGGCAAGGAAGGTTGAACAACAGGACGAGCCTGTGCGAAGGTGGATGAAAAATACGGGGCTACTGACAATGCAGCAGCCAGACGGGCGAAGTTTCTACGGCTTATTTTGTTCATGAAAATTAATATAGAAGAATAATTCTCCGGATGCCAGTACTTTTTTATGGATAGTCAGTCGCGTTTTGTATTACTGGATGAGGTTAAGGTTTTGAATCCTGGGCATCGGAAGCTAACTTCAAAACAACATAACTATCCGCTTTGGACAAGTACTATCTCAACAAGAAGGCACAAACCAATGGCGACCACGAGGTGCACAAAGAAGGATGTTTGTATTTTCCCTCACCTGCTCATGCACAATACCTGGGAGTGTTCACCTCCTGCCACGATGCGGTGGCCGTGGCCCGCAGAAAATACTTTGAACAAAGTAATGGCTGCTATACCTGCTCAAGAGAATGCAATGAGGGGTAGTTTCAGATAATTAGGGCGGCTACGGGCTATCGGCACTCGCCATGCTTACCCGCATCCTACTTCGGGCTCAAACAATGCCTCTATCCCTGCCGCAACAAAATGGCGAAAACATAGTAACATTTTCATTATTGCCTAAGCCACCCTGCCCCTACCTTTGCTCCATGAGCAACCTCCAATATGTACTTGAAATTTTCGGAACGTTATTTTTTGCCATCAGCGGGGCGTTGGCGGTGCGCGATCACAATACCGATCTCTTTGGCGCTACATTTACGGGTTTTGTAACGGCCATCGGTGGAGGTACCCTGCGAGATATCATGCTGGGCAGCTACCCGCTCACCTGGATTTCTGATATCCTTTTTCTCTATGCCATTATGTTGGGGGCGTTGGTGGCTTATCTTTTTTTCAAACCGTTGGTAAAGCTCAGCCGAACGTTTTTGTTCTTTGATGCACTAGGCATTTCCCTTTTTACGATTTTGGGTGTGGAAAAGGCCCTCTCGCTGGGCATGCGCCCTGAAATTGCGGCCATCATGGGTATGTTTTCGGCTGTGATGGGAGGGGTGATCCGTGATACGCTCATCAACGAAACACCGGTATTGTTTCGCAAAGAAATCTATGCCACGGCCTGTTTGGTGGGTGCAGTGCTCTATTTGGCTTTGAACTACTTTGGGGTGGTCCGTGATTTGAACCTCATTATTTCAAGCGCTTTTATCTTCGTAGTCAGGTTAGTGGCAGTAAAATATAAACTGGCCTTGCCCAATTTTCAGCGATAGTTTTTCCCGATAGGGCTTTGCTTAAGATTATGTGTTGAAACAGCAATTTAATAGAGACGAGGTATTATCTATTTATTAAATCAAGCTATCAAAAACGCAGGCCATTTGATAAATTAGAGGACCAACCAACCTCTTTTAAACTATGAAAAAAATAGTCAAGTACCTGGCCTACTTTGTGGGCTTGCTCGTTTTCGGGGCAGCGGCGCTTTTACTCTACGTGCGAATGGCGCTTCCCAATGTACCAGCAGAAGACCTTACCATTGAATACACAGAAGCACGAATCAAACGGGGAGAATACCTGGCCAATTCTGTTACAGTGTGTATGGATTGCCACTCTGAGCGCGACTGGAGCAAATTTTCTGCCCCTCTCACGCCAGGCACGCTTGGCAAAGGTGGGGATCGGTTTGACCAATCGATGGGATTTCCAGGCGTTTTTTTTGCAAAGAATGTCACTCCTACAGGGATAAGTCGTTATACCGATGGCGAACTTTTCCGTGTGATTACCTCAGGAGTTACTAAAGAAGGGAGAGCCATTTTTCCTATTATGCCTTATCCCTATTATGGCAAAATGGATCGAGAAGACATCTACAGCATCATTGCCTACCTGCGCACACTAAAGCCAATAACCAATGATGTACCGGATTCGGAACCTGAATTTCCAATGAATTTTATTTTGAACACCATCCCTGGCCCAGCCAATCCGCAGCCCAAGCCAGATAAAAAGGATCAGTTAGCCTATGGTGCATACCTCACCAATGCTTCTGCCTGCATAGAGTGTCATACCAATGTGGACAAAGGACAAATAATTCCTGAGCTGGCCTTTAGTGGAGGCCGTCCATTTGAATTTCCCGATGGTTCAGTATTACGATCGTCTAATATCACACCCCATGAGACTGGCATTGGTGCTATGACTGAACAAGAATTTATTGCCCGTTTCAAAATGTATGCAGATTCCGCCTACGTACCACCTTCCATCCCGCCAGGTGAATTTAATACCATTATGCCCTGGACCATGTATGGTAGGATGGATCGGGAAGATCTGGCTGCTATTTATGCCTATTTAAGAACGGTAAAACCAATAGAAAACAAAGTGGAGAAGTTTACCCCGGCTGCTTCACCGCTGTCTGTCGTCAATAAATAGGTCAATTCGGGCAACAGAGGAATTCATAATGATCTAACCAAAAATTAATCTCATTTAGTATGCATGCATACTAAAAATTCCTATATTCGTCTCCCTGCGGTTGATTTAACCAAAAGGGAGACGAGTAAAGGATGAAAAGAGAAGAGACAATAGACCACCAAATTAAGGCCACCTGGCATGCCATATCACGCATGTACAATCAGCAGGCTGCCAAATATGGAGGAACCATGTCTGTCGGGTACGTGCTGCTCAACATTAATACAGAAGAAGGCGCGCAAGCCACTAAAATTGCTCCTCAAATGGGGCTGGAGGCCAGAAGTCTTACTCGCATTTTAAAATCCATGGAAGAAAAGGAGCTTATTTATCGGGCTCCTGATACAGTAGATAAACGCAGTGTGCGCATCTTTCTTACAGACAAGGGCATTGAGATGAAAAGTCGCGCGCGTGAAACAGTTTTGAAGTTCAACGAAGTGATGATAGAACGTATTCCTCCGGCAAAACTGAATGTGTTTTTTGAGGTATTGCAGATAATTAACAAAACTATAGACAGTAATAATATTTATGAGGTGGTTGCCAATCATTAGACAACTGATGGTAAAACAACCAGTGACTAACACTAATAGAGATGAATAGAAACATTAGAAAAGTTGCCGTACTAGGATCAGGTGTAATGGGATCCGCCATTGCATGTCATTTTGCCAATATTGGTTGTGCAGTACTACTGCTTGATATCGCTCCGCGAGAACTGAACGAAGAAGAAAATGCAAAGGGGCTCTCCCTGGATGACAAGCGTGTAAAAAACCGGATTGTTCAATCATCATTTGATCGCAGCATCAAATCCAGTCCAGGCCCCTTGTTCAGCAAAAGTTTTGCATCACGCATTTCATTGGGAAATTTTTCTGATGACATGGCCAAGATCAAAGACTACGATTGGATCATAGAAGTAGTGGTAGAAAACCTTGAAATCAAAAAGAAGGTTTACACCGAAGTAGAGAAATACAGAACACCAGGAACATTAGTTACTTCCAATACTTCTGGTATTCCTATTCATTTAATGGCTGAAGGCAGAAGCGAAAATTTTAAAAAGAATTTTTGTGGCACTCACTTTTTTAATCCACCCCGTTACTTAAAACTATTTGAGGTAATCCCTACCCCGTCCACAGACCCTGAGGTAACAAAATTTTTACTTCACTATGGTGATTTATATTTAGGCAAGACTACTGTGCTTTGTAAAGACACGCCAGCGTTTATTGGAAACAGGGTAGGTGTTTGGGGTTTGCTGAAAGTCATAGACTCCATGCAAAAGCTCGGATTGAATGTAGATGAAGTGGATAAACTGACCGGCCCGGTAATCGGTAGACCAAAGTCAGCCACCTTCAGGACTTCTGATTTGGTAGGATTAGATACCCTGGTAAAAGTTGCCAATAACCTGTATGCGGGCTTGCCCGATGACGAAGGCCGCGAAATGTTCAAGCTACCAGAGGTAGTGGCCAAACTGGAAGAGAACAAATGGTTGGGAGATAAAACAGGACAAGGTTTTTACAAAAAGAGCAAAGACGCCAAAGGCAAAACAGAAATCCTTACCCTCGACCTCAACACTTTGGAATATAAGCCAAAGGCGAAGGCAAAGTTTGCCACCCTGGAAACCACCAAGACGATTGATAATCTCAAGGATCGATTCAAGGTTTTATTGGCGGGCAAAGACAAGGCAGGAGAGTTTTACCGTGATGCATTTTATGGATTGTTTCAATACGCCAGCAATCGTATTCCCGAGATCAGTGATGAGTTGTTTAGAATTGACGATGCGGTATGTGCTGGATTTGGCTGGGAGCTTGGTCCGTTCCAAACCTGGGATGCTGTGGGCATAGAGAAGTCAATGAAAGCTATGGAGGCGGCGGGATACAAGCCTGCGCAGTGGGTGTACGATATGGTAAGCGCAGGAAACACTTCGTTTTACAAAGTGCAGGATGGTCAAAAAACCTATTACGATATCCCCTCGAAGTCATATAAACTGATTCCAGGCACACAAGACTTTATTATTCTTGAAAACCTCAGTGACAAAGTAATTTGGAAAAATGCAGATTCCAGAATAACGGACATTGGTGATGGTGTAATCGACTTCTCATGGCACAGTAAAAGTTATACTCTGGGCAGTGCCGTGGTGGAAGGAATGAACTACGCGATTGGTTTGGCAGAAAAAGACTACCGTGGATTGGTGATAGGCCATCAGGGTTCTGACTTTTCTTTAGGAGCCAACCTAGGGTTGGTATTCATGTATGCCATTGAGCAAGATTATGATGAATTGGATTTCATGGTGCGAGCCTTCCAAAACACCGTAATGAGGATTCGTTATTCATCGGTGCCCGTTGTGGTGGCACCACACGGAAGAACATTGGGTGGCGGATGTGAAATGACCATGCATGCTGACATTGCGCAAGCCGCAGCAGAAACGTATATCGGTTTGGTGGAAGTGGGCGTTGGCTTGATTCCTGGCGGAGGAGGCACCAAAGAATTTACAAAGCGGGTAAGTGATTCCTTACAGGAAGGAGATGTTGAATTAAACGCATTACAAAATGCATTCATGAATATTGCAACAGCCAAAGTTGCATTATCTGCAGAAGAGGCAAGAGAAATGGGCGTGTTGCGCAAGATCGATCGCATCAGCATGAACAAAGACAGACAAATCGCAGATGCGAAATCTGCAGTACTGGAACTGGCCGATGCAGGTTATACCATGCCAGTGCAGGCAACCAACATTAAGGTGCAAGGCAAGACAGGTATGGCATTATTTGCTGCAGGTGTGAATGGTATGAAAATGGGCGGGTACATTTCCGATCACGATATGAAGATTGCCATGAAGATTGCTAATGTAATGTGTGGCGGTGAATTGAGTTATCCGCAGGAAGTTAGTGAGCAATATTTACTGGATCTGGAACGTGAAGCATTTGTGTCATTGTGTGGAGAGAAAAAAACTTTGGAGAGGATACAGTCGATACTAACGGGTGGCAAACCACTGAGGAATTGACAGTTGACAAAACCCAGTTGACAAATGGCAGCAGGTACTTTTAGGGATTTGACAGTTTATAAAAAGGCGTTTGCATTAGCAATGGAGATTTTTGAAATATCAAAAGGATTTCCCAAAGAGGAAAGATACTCATTGACAGATCAAATTAGACGATCATCAAGATCTGTATGTGTGAATGTGGGAGAAGGGTATAGAAAACGTCAGTATCCGGCACATTTTGTCAGCAAAGCTTCGGATGCTGATATGGAGAATACTGAAACCAGAATTTGGTTGGACTTTGCTTTTGCCAGTAAGTACATTACTGATGACATCAAGCAAGATATGGAATCAAAAGCTTTGGAGATAGGTAAGTTACTAAATCACATGATTGAAAACCCTGAAAAATACACAAGAAAAAAATAGCCTGTTGTCAACTGCATATTGTCAATTGTCAACTAAAAAATAGATATCAAAACAACTTATACTTAGGACTAAATACTTAAGACTATGAACTCATATATAGTAGCAGGATACAGAACTGCAGTGGGAAAGGCCAAGAAAGGTGGGTTTCGTTTTACTCGCCCGGATGATTTGGCTGCCGATGTAATAAAGCATTTGGTAAAATCTGTTCCAGGACTTGAAAATCAAATGGTAGACGATCTTATCGTAGGAAATGCGGTACCCGAGGCTGAACAAGGAATGCAGATGGGGAGGATCATCTCATTGTTGTCATTGGGCATTGATGTTCCAGGCATGGTGGTCAACAGATATTGCGGATCAGGACTGGAAACCATTGCCATTGCAAGCCATCGTATTCATGCTGGACAGGCAGATGTAATTATTGCAGGAGGTACCGAGTCGATGTCGTTGGTTCCGGTGATGGGTTTTAAGACCGCCCTGAATTATGCCATTGCTAAGGATAATCCGACTTACTACACTAGTATGGGATTAACAGCAGAGGAAGTATCCAAGCAATTCAAAATTTCCAGAGAAGCACAAGATCAGTTTTCTTATGAATCACATATGAAAGCTGCGGCCGCATGGGAGGCAGGTAAGTTTAAGGACGAGGTAGTTCCGATTACCGTCAAAGAGACCTATGTAGATGAAAACATGAAAAAGAAGACACGTGAATACGTGGTAGAGAAGGATGAAGGAATACGGGCAGACACTACACCTGAAGGGTTGGCAAAATTAAGACCTGTTTTTGCAGTAGGGGGAAGCGTGACCGCAGGCAACTCATCTCAGACTTCGGATGGAGCTGCGTTTGTCGTTGTGATGTCAGAGAAGATGGTAAAACAATTGAATGTAAAACCTATTGCACGATTGGTGAGCTATGCAACAGCAGGGGTTGATCCACGAATAATGGGTATAGGTCCTGTGGCAGCGATTCCAAAAGCTTTGAAAATTGCAGGCATGAAGCTGGATGATATGGATTTGATTGAATTGAACGAAGCTTTTGCAGCACAATCGTTGGCGGTAGTGCAAGAGTTAGGAATAGACAGAAGCAAACTAAATGTAAATGGAGGAGCCATTGCAGTAGGTCATCCACTGGGATCTTCCGGTGCGAGATTGTCTGTGCAGTTGTTGAATGAGATGAGAAGACAGAAGAAAAAGTACGGGATGGTAACAGCTTGCGTAGGAGGAGGACAAGGAGTAGCAGGGGTTTATGAGTTCTTGAATTGACAGTTGACAAAAGACAATTGACAAAATTTTGTCAACAGACCTTTGTCAATTGTCAACTTTGATAATTAAAAGAAGATAATAAAATTAACAGCACGGTAATGAGCACAGCAGAAACAAAAACTAAAGCAATAAAAGGTGGTGAGTTCTTAATCAGGGAAACACCTGCCAGCGAAATATTTGTTCCGGAAGAGTGGACAGAAGAGCAATTGATGATTGCCAAAACATGTGAAGACTTTTTAGAACAGGAAGTGTATCCGAAACTGGATGCCATAGACGACATTAAAAACAACCCGAAGCTAATGCCAGAGATTCTGGATAAGGCTGGAGAGTTAGGCTTGTTGGGAACTTCCGTACCCGAGGAGTATGGAGGTTTTGGAATGGATTTTAACACGAGTATGTTGGTGGCGGAAAAAATTGGCGCAGGCCACTCGGTAGCCGTAGGGCTTTCTGCACATACGGGTATAGGGACGTTGCCCATACTTTATTATGGCACGGATGAACAAAAGAAAAAATATTTACCCAAGCTGTCGACCGGAGAATGGAAAGCTGCTTATTGTTTGACGGAGCCGGATTCAGGGTCAGATGCCAACTCGGGAAAGACCAAAGCCAAGTTGACCAGCGATGGTAAACATTATCTGGTCAATGGACAAAAGATGTGGATCACCAATGGCGGCTTTGCAGATGTATACATTGTATTTGCTAAAATTGATGATGACAAAAACCTGAGTGCATTTATAGTTGAGAAATCTTTTGGTGGAATTACCATGAATGAGGAAGAGCGCAAGATGGGTATCAAAGGTTCATCTACGCGACAGATTTTCTTTAATGATTGTAAAGTTCCGATTGAAAATTTATTGAGCGAAAGAGAGAACGGTTTTAAAATCGCGGTAAACATACTCAATATTGGCAGGATTAAACTGGGAGTGGCAGCAGTTGGGGGCGCCAAAATGGCGATTTCCAAAGCAGTGAATTACTCAAAAGAACGCAAACAGTTCGGAACTTCAATTTCCAATTTTGGGGCAATCAAACACAAGATTGCAGAAGTGGTTACACACATCTTTGCATCTGAATCAGCACACTACCGCGCAGGACAAAATATAGATGATTCCTATGCCTCGATGGTTGCAGGAGGCATGGATGCTGCAAAAGCCAAGTTGAAATCAACAGAGGAGTTTGCCATTGAATGCGCCATTTTAAAAGTGCATGGATCAGAAGTGTTGGATTTTGCTGTGGACGAAGGCGTGCAGATTTATGGAGGAATGGGATTTTCGGCAGAGGGACCAATGGACCGGGCTTATCGGGATGCACGTATCAACAGAATATTTGAGGGAACAAATGAAATCAACCGGATGCTTACCATCGATATGCTGCTGAAGCGTGCGATGAAGGGGCATGTTGATTTGATGAATCCTGCCATGGCAGTGCAAAAAGAGCTGGTTTCCATTCCTGATTTTGGAGCCACTGAGGAGGACGGACTTTTTATTAAAGAAAAGAAGGCACTACTTAATTTGAAAAAAGCTGGACTGATGGTAGCAGGTGCTGCAGTGCAAAAGTACATGCAAAAGCTGTCGGATGAGCAGGAGGTTTTGATGAACCTGGCAGACATGCTGATCGAAGTATATGTAGCGGAATCAACCTTGTTGCGCGTGGAGAAATTGATTGGCATGAAAGGAGAAGCTGCTTGTGAAATTCAAAAAGAGATGGCAATAATTTATTTGCATCATGCAGTAGAGAAGGCAGCGTCTGCGGGTAAGCAAGCCATCTTTGCTTTTGCGGAAGGAGATGAACAAAGATTGATGTTGTTAGGATTAAAGCGGTTTACCAAGCTTGAGCCATACAATTTGAAAAATGCCAGAAGGAAGGTGGCTGATTTTGTGATTGATAAGGGTCAGTATCCCTTTTAACTCCTAACAACTACTGAATTGCGAAAAAGGCCGAATGAAATTCGGCCTTTTTTTGTGTCTAAAAACATCAAATTCAGCCCAAAAACGAACTATTAGAAAAATTTTTATAAAAATGGCATCCATTTGTAACCTCATTACGTAAATTAGCATAATTGTTTAACAAAATTGTTAAAAGTGCAAGGAGCTGAGCCAAAACCAAGTGAGGAATTGATTCTCAATGCAGCTGTTAAGGTATTTACCCGCAAGGGATATGCCGGTGCCCGTATGGAGGAGATTGCCAAGGAAGCAGGTATTAATCGCGCACTGTTGCACTATTACTTCCGTGATAAGGAAACGATGTTCAACATCATTTTCGAAACCAAGTTCAAGGAATTCTTCACCGGTATGTTTGGCGTGTTTCAATCCAACGCGTCTTTAACAGAAAAAATCAGAAGCATCATCGATCATGAGATCACCGTACTTTCCAAACACCCTGACCTGGCAAGGTTTGTCATCATGGAGATTGCCCAACAGCCAGACCGGCTGATACAGTTTGGTCAAAAGTTAGGATTCAATCCAAGAATGATGTTGCAAAACTTTCAGAAGGAAATTCAACAAAATGTTCAGGAGGGAAAAATCAGGCCCATTGATGGACGGCAATTGTTAATGAACATCATCTCAATTTGTATTTACCCCTTCGTGGCAAAGTCGATCATTAAAACCATGATGCAAATGGACGAAAACACTTTTTCAGACTTAATGGAGAAAAGGAAAAAGGATGCCTACGAATTTATTATCAACGCTATAAAACCATAGCATATGCGGAAGTCATTTTTTGTACTATGTCTTATTAGCATGCCATTCATTAACCTCGCTCAGGAAGTCTTAACCATTGAGCAATGTTATGAAAGCGCAAGAAACAATTATCCTCTTATCAAGCAAAAGGAGCTGATTGAGCAAAGCAAGGAATTTTCCATTGCTAACGTCCGATCTGGTTTATTGCCGCAAATCAGTATTAATGCCCAAGCCACCTATCAATCTGATGTTACACAAGTTCCTATCACTGCTCCTGGATTCAACATTGAAGCATTGGCCAAAGATCAATACAAAGTGTATGGAGAGGTGACACAATCCTTGTATGATGGAGGCACCACCAAAGGGCAAAAAACCATTGTCGAAACCAGCGCTCGCGTAGAGGATCAGAAACTGGAAATAGAATTATACAAAATCAAAGAGCGGATCAACCAGCTGTTTTTTGGAATACTGTTAGTGGATGAGCAAACAAAGCAGCTCGAACTGTTGCAAAAAGACCTGGAAAGAAATATTGCCCGCACAGAATCTGCGGTAAGAAATGGAACTGCTTTTAAGATGAGTGTTGATTTGTTACAAGCAGAGTACCTGAAGGCCGAACAGCGCATTATTGAAACGCAATCCATGCGACAGGCATTTATTGTCATGCTTGGATATTTTATTAATAAGCCTTTAACTGAAACAACCCAACTAGAAAAACCAATCATCTTGTCTATTGAAGACCAGCCATTGCTGACGAGACCTGAGCTGACATTATTTAATTATCAAAACGAAATGTTAGGCGCACAATATGAGCTGGGGAAAACTAAAACCTTGCCAAGGGTGGGATTGTTTTTTCAGGGTGGGTATGGAAGACCAGCATTAAATCAATTAAAGAACGAGTTTGATACCTATTACCTGGGTGGTATTCGACTGAACTGGTCACTATCTGGATTCTATAATTCAAAACGCGACAAGCAATTGCTTGATTTGAATATGCGTCAAGTGAATGCACAAAAGGAAACTTTTGAATTCAATACCAACCTGATCACAGGTCAGCAAAAGCAAGAACTGAATAAGTTAAAGAAGCTCATTTCCGTTGATGATAAAATTATCGAATTGCGAACGAGCATTAAGCAAACGGCAGAGATGCAACAAGAAAATGGAGTAATTACCACGAACGATTACTTAAGAGAACTCAACGCGGAGGACCAGGCAAAACAAAATCGCTTGCTGCACGAAATGCAGTTATTGATGGCTTTGTATGCCTATCAAAATACAATTGGTAACTAAAATTTTAAATGAATAGAGTATGGCAATCAAATCATACACGCTAGTGCTTCTAAGTATTTTCATTTTTGCAGCATGCAACAATGGAGAGAATGAATATGATGCAATGGGAAACTTTGAAGCAGATGAGCTTATCATCTCCTCAGAGGCAGGCGGAAAGATTATGAAATTCAATATTGATGAAGGTCAGACCTTGAAAAAAGGGGCACCCATTGGCTATGTAGACACATTACAACTGCACTTAAAGAAAAAGCAGCTACAATCTTCCGTTAAGGCAGTAATGGCGCGTCAGCCCAATGTTGCTTCGCAATTGGCTACCATTCAAGAACAGATTGAGACTGCTAAAAAAGAGAAAGCTCGTTTTGAAAAACTGCTCAAAGACGATGCCGCTACCCAGAAACAAGTAGACGACTTGAATGCACAATTGGCCTTGTTACAAAGGCAATATGCTGCACTTCAATCTTCACTGAATACTACTACTCAATCTTTGAGAAGTGAAACGGTACCACTTTCTGTTCAAGTGGAACAAATAGAAGATCAGATTGCAAAATCAATCATCACCAACCCCATCAACGGAACAGTGCTGGTAAAGTATGCGGAAGAAAATGAGGTAACCGGACCTGGTAAGGCATTGTATAAAATAGCAGACTTGTCTTCTATCATCTTGCGTGCTTACATTTCCGGGGATCAGCTGTCGCAAGTGAAACTCAATCAAAAAGTAAAGGTATGGGTGGATGATCTTGAGCAAGAGTCAAGACAATACGAAGGTGAGATTACCTGGATTGCCGACAAAGCAGAGTTCACTCCGAAAACGATTCAAACCAAAGCAGAACGTGCCAATCTGGTGTATGCCATCAAGATCAAAGTGAAGAACGATGGCTTTCTGAAAATCGGAATGTACGGGGAGGTTAAACTCAAATAATGAGTACAGCAGTAAAAGTGGAGCATGTCTTCAAAACCTTTCAATCTGGTAAAACGCAGATTGAAGCATTGAAAGACATTTCTTTTGATGTGAGTAAAGGCGAGCTCTTTGGGTTGATTGGCCCGGATGGAGCAGGGAAAACAACACTCTTCAGAATACTAACTACACTGATGATAGCCAATAAGGGCAATGCATGGGTAGATGGATTGGAGGTAATGGGTGATTATAAGGAAATCAGAAAACGCGTTGGTTACATGCCTGGCAGATTCTCATTGTATCAGGATCTGACCGTGGAGGAAAACCTTTCTTTCTTTGCCACTTTGTTTAACACTTCTCTGGAAGAGAATTATGATTTGGTTAAAGACATCTACGTTCAAATTGAGCCTTTTAAAACCAGAAGAGCGGGAGCATTGTCTGGCGGGATGAAACAAAAACTGGCGTTAAGCTGTGCGTTGATTCATAGTCCGAATGTGCTCTTTTTGGATGAGCCAACTACGGGTGTGGATGCTGTATCGCGTCAGGAGTTTTGGGAATTGCTACGAAAATTGCAGCTACAGGGAATTACCATTGTGGTGTCTACACCTTATATGGATGAAGCCAGTTTGTGCGATCGGGTAGCGTTGATGCAGGATGGTAAAATCATGGACATCGATTCGCCCAAGGGGATTACAGGCAAATTCAAGAAGCCATTATGGGCAATGAGTTCGGCTGATATGTACAAACTTATGCATGACTTAAGAGCAGACGAACGTATTGATACCTGTTATCCATTTGGTCAACATCACCATATTACTTTCAAGGATGACCACCAGGAGGTCAATCCAATTGAAAATTTTCTTATTGATAAGGGACATAAAGGTTTATCTATTGAAAAAATAGAGCCAACGATTGAAGATTGTTTTATGGAATTGATGAATCGATGAAAAATGGACTCGCCATATCTGTTTCTGATTTGACCAAGCGCTTTGGTGACTTCACTGCTGTGGATGCCATCACATTTGATGTGAAGAAAGGAGAGATCTTTGGATTTCTTGGTGCCAACGGTGCAGGAAAGACAACAGCCATGCGCATGTTATGCGGGTTGTCATTACCTACAAGCGGAAAAGCAATCGTTGCTGGCTTTGATTTGTATAAAGAATCAGAGAAAATAAAAAAAAGTATTGGCTACATGAGTCAAAAGTTTTCTTTGTATGAGGACCTTACCATCAGAGAGAACAATCGGTTTTATGGTGGTATTTATGGGTTAACAGACCGGCAAATAAAGGATAAGACCTCCTTTATGCTGGAGCACTTAAAGTTAGAAAGTCAGGCAGACACTTTGGTAAAGGCACTTCCATTGGGGTGGAAACAAAAACTTTCATTTTCTGTATCCATGATTCACGATCCGCAAATTGTGTTTTTGGATGAGCCTACAGGTGGAGTTGATCCTGTCACGCGCAGGGAATTTTGGACCATGATATATGAAGCAGCCCACAGGGGTACCACCGTATTTGTAACTACACACTACATGGATGAAGCAGAGTATTGCGATCGCGTATCCATAATGGTAGATGGGAAAATTGAAGCGATGGATAAACCGGCCGAATTGTCAAAACAGTTTAATGCCAAAGGCATGGCCGAAGTGTTTGTGCAATTGGCGAGGAAAGCGAAGAGATCGGATAATTAGATGAAACAGTTTTTGTACTTTATTCGAAAGGAGTTTTATCATTTGTTGCGTGACAGGCGCACGCTGTTTATTCTCTTTGGAATGCCGGTAACACAAATCTTAATTTTTGGATTTGCACTTACCAATGAAGTGAAGAACTCGCGCATTGCCATTCTGGATAATTCTAAAGATGAGGCTACTAAGACAATCATTCATCAGCTGGAGGCCAGCCGTTATTTTGATATTGTAGAATATTTGCATTCCTATGCAGAGCTGGAGCCTACCTTTCAGGAAGGAAAAATAAGACTGGCTGTGGTTTTTCCAGAACAGTTTCAAGCCAGCCTGTTACACACCAATGCTGCACCTATCCAATTGATTGCAGATGCTACGGACCCTAATGTAGCCAATACGCTTACCAATTATGCCAGTGCTATCATCATGGATTATCAGTCTGCTATGAAAGAGACTCAAGACTTTCCTTATACTATTACCACCGAACTGCGAATGTTGTACAATCCGCAGCTGAAAGGCTCTTATAATTTCGTACCGGGGGTTATGGCAATGGTGCTGATGTTGGTGGGAGCGATGATGACCTCCATCTCGATTGTTCGGGAAAAGGAGTTGGGTACGATGGAGGTAATCTTGGCTTCGCCTATTGTGCCAATCAATGTGATCATTGCCAAGATGGTGCCTTACCTGTTGCTATCGATGGTCAACATCGCAAGCATTCTGTTGCTCAGCGTTTTTGTTTTGGATGTGCCTATTAATGGAAGTCTTTCACTACTGGTGTTTGAGTGTTTTCTTTTTACGCTTACGGCATTAGCGTTGGGATTACTCATTTCTTCAATCTCGGATTCACAACAAGTTGCCATGCTGGTATCGTTGATGGGTTTGTTTTTGCCTACCATCATGTTCAGTGGCTTTATGTTTCCGGTAGAAAATATGCCTATTCCTCTGCAGGTATTATCCAATCTGGTTCCAGCAAAATGGTTTTACTACATCGTCAAAGATGTAATGATCAAAGGAACTGGCCTGGAAACAGTGTGGAAGGAAACCCTTATTCTGTTTGGGATGCTGATTTTTCTGCTAACAATAAGTATCAAGAAATTTAAAGTGAGGCTGGAATGAGAACACTTAAAATTTTATTGGAAAAAGAGTTCAGACAGATTTTTCGAAATCCTGCCATACTCAGATTGATATTTATCATGCCTATCGTTCAGTTGTTGATCTTGCCTTTGGCGGCTGATTACGAAGTAAAGAATATAAACATAGCGGTTGTAGACCAGGATCGCTCTTCTTATTCAAGAAAACTCACCGACAAAATAGCGGCTTCCAGTTATTTCAATTTAGTGACATATACCAATTCCTACACTGAGGCCATTCAGGAAGTGGAAAAAGACAAAGCAGATGTGGTGTTACAAATACCTCCTGCATTTGAGAAAGATTTAATAAAGGAGGATAAGGCAAAATTGTTTATGGCCTTGAATGCCATCAATGGTGTAAAAGCAAATCTGGGAGGTGTTTACTTGCGAAGCATCATCAGCGATTTCAATGGTGAGGTGAGGTTGGAATGGGTTCAACTTCCTCGCTTCAATCCGCAACCTATGATTAAAATATCTTCCATCAATTGGTTTAATCCTTTGCTGAACTATCAGTTTTTTATGGTGCCGGGTATTTTGGTGATTCTCGTTACCATGGTGGGCTCGTTTCTAGCGGCACTGAATATTGTAAAAGAAAAGGAAATAGGAACCATTGAACAAATCAATGTTACACCCATTCGCAAACATCAGTTTATATTGGGTAAGCTTATACCATTTTGGATATTGGGGTTGATTGTGCTTTCTATTGGCATGTTGTTGGCTAGAATTTTCTATGGCATCATTCCAGAAGGAAGCCTGCTGACTATTTACATTTTTGCGGTGGTCTACTTGTTGTCAGTTTTGGGGTTGGGATTACTGATTTCAACCTATACCGACACACAACAACAGGCGATGCTAATTTCATTTTTCTTAATCATGGTTTTCATTTTGCTAGGGGGCTTATACACTTCTATTGATAGCATGCCGCAGTGGGCTCAAGTGTTCACAAGATTTAATCCTGTCACCTATTTCATTGATGTAATGCGGATGGTGGTGCTAAAAGGAAGTTCGCTTTATGATATTCGCTATCACCTGCTGATCGTAACGGCATTTGGAATTTTCCTCAACGTGTGGGCAGTAATCAGTTACAAGAAGCGAAATTAACTGTACGCATCTGTACAGTTAAAGTGTTCATTTTCCAACATATTCTAACGCAGGTCACCCTTAAACCTTTGTTTTTCAGCGATTAGAGCACATTTTCATTTTGATTCCTTAATTGAATGGTTTTTGTTGAACAATCAGAAACCATAAACCTATGTCAAAAGGAGCTACGCTATTTCTTGCCTTATTAATGTTGTGCACTTTTCCCATCTGGATTGGATTGTTTGCCGGAGGGTTTGGGATTATCATAGGCCTCTTTGGTGCTTTGTTTGGCGTAGTGGCAGGTGTCTTTGGTGCGATCGTTGGAATTATAGGCGCTTTATTTGAGGGTATCTTCGGAGGAATATTTGGATGGAGTCACGACTGGAATATCTTTTCCTGGCCACACTTTCATATCGGAAGATTTGAAATTGTTGTGATCATCATTATCATCGCCCTGGTTTTAAACAGAAGAAAATCTGTTAAGGACAAAAATGCTAACGACTAGCCTAGGGGATTTTAAGTTCAGCCTTAAAACCTTTGATGTTGTTGCGGAGCGCGTCTTGCCACGTAACGTCCCCGTCCCACTTGGTGCCAAGAAACACATTACCCGATTCAATATGCTTCATATAAAATTTAAATACAGGCATCTCAGCAGGTAGTGTTTTTAATTGTAATGATCCATTGGGGTAAGTGACAGAAGTGATGGCACTTTCTTTTGATGTGATGGGGTAACCCAATAGTTCCTTAGCGATTGTTCCTTCTGTATAAAGGTAAGAGAGTAAGTAGTGAAATCCCTTGTTGCGCAATTCCTTTTTATCAAGTCCTGGCTCTACCATGCCGTAACTAAAAGGATAGTTTTCCCTGAAAAATTGTGCGAGTGTGCTGTCTTGAGCAGCATCTTTAAACCAGGGGACTGCCAGGCGATCTACTTTTAAGTCGATGGCAAAAAAATCAGAGCGTCTGCCTTCAATAATCGTTATTGGAAAATTCTTTTCAGGATAGCTGTTGATCAACAAATTTTTTATAGGCTGATTATTGACGGTGGAGCGATAAATATTCTGTAAGGCATTATTAAGAGAAGCGTCTTCTACCTTCCAGCCAGGTTGACCTTTGTTCACAAATTCATCATTGCCATTAAAAGAGGTAAAAGTAAATGAATAGTTTTCAGCATTTTTTGATAACAATGCGATAAAAGAAATCTCACGTTTGTTGAGATGTTCTACCATTTTGCTGATGACATCATTTCCGGCAAAAACCATTGCAGTGTTAAAATAGGCGACTGCATCAATGCCTGATTTTTGAAATGATTGTTGGATGGTATTGAGCTGATCATTGGTGAAACTGGATGCATAAAAAACACAGGAACGTTTTGCCAACAATTCGGCAGGAACATTGCCGGTAAATTGTAGCCTTTCGGGAATGGGGTTATCTAATCCTTGTGCCATTGAAGAAAGGGCAGAAAGCATTAGAAAAGCTGTAAATGTAGATCTCAAGGAAACCATGTCAAAAATGAAAACGGTTTTGCGAAGATAGTATTGTAATGTGAATGTCTATAATCCAATATAGAACCCGGTTTCATCTTGTTGTATGGGATAAGTTTCAAGGTCATGCGATCGTTCATTGGATTCACGGCCAGTTTTTAATTGAAAGCGATACCCATGCCATGGACACACCACCTCTCCCAGGTAATTGATTTTTCCTTTGCTGAGTGATTCACCATTGTGCGAGCACTTGTCATCAATTGCGAAAAAAGTATCACCAACTCTTGCAAGGCATATTCTTTTTTGGTGCACTATCAACAATTGTGTAGTTCCCGGCTTTACTTTGTTGAGTGCGTCATCTGGGTGCGAAAAGATTTTTATCCACTGCATGCATCAACTTTTAATGGACTCGAGTTTTTCATAACTTGATCAAAATTACCTATACACATGAAGAAAATCTACTTTACACTGCTACTGGTTTTTAGCTGTACTTTGATTTTTGCTCAAACCACTAAGCAACAAGCCAAGCTCGATCAGAAAGCAAAAGAAATGGAAGCCAAAGTGATAGAATGGCGCAGGCATTTCCATCAATATCCTGAATTGTCTAATCGTGAGTTCAAAACCGGTAAAATGATAGCGGATCATTTGAAATCACTGGGCCTGGAAGTGAGGTATCCTGTGGCTAAAACAGGGGCTGTTGGCATTTTGCGTACGGGCAAACCTGGACCAACCATCGCGCTAAGAGCGGATATTGATGGATTACCAGTAGTAGAAAGAAATAGCTTGCCTTTTGCATCCAAGGAAAAGGCAACTTATTTAGGACAAGACGTTGGTGTCATGCACGCTTGCGGTCATGATACCCACATTGCTATTTTAATGGGCGTGGCAGAGATATTGGCTGGCATAAAATCCGAGCTGAAGGGCACGATCGTTTTCCTATTCCAACCAGCTGAAGAAGGCGCTCCCGAAGGAGAAGAGGGTGGAGCCGCACTGATGATTAAAGAAGGCGTGCTGGAGGATCCGAAAGTAGATGTGGCTTTTGGTTTACACATCAGCTCGCAAACTCCGGTGGGCACTGTCACTTTTAAACCAGAAGGCATGCTGGCGGCTGCTGATATGCTTAAAATAAAAGTTAAAGGTGTGCAAGCGCATGGCTCCGCTCCATGGTCAGGTGTAGATCCCATCGTAGTTTCAGCACAAATCATTAATGGACTGCAAACCATTGTAAGCAGGCAACTGGATTTAACGCAGGCAGGGGCTACGTTAACTGTGGCGACAATCCATGGAGGTGTGAGGAATAATATTATTCCCGAAGAAGTTGAAATGACGGGCACGCTTCGTACACTGGACAACACCATGCAGGACGAGATGCACAGAAGAATTAAAAGAACGGCTGAGAACATTGCTGAGAGTATGGGTGCCACTGCAGAGGTAGAAATTATCAGAGGATATCCTGTTACTTACAATTCTCCTGAACTTACAGACTGGGCAAAACCTGTAATGGAGCGGGTGGCAGGAAAGGAAAAAGCGGTAGTGATCAAAGCGGTGACAGGAGCTGAAGACTTTTCCTTTTTCTCACAAAAAGTGCCCGGGTTCTTTTTCTTTGTGGGAGGAATGCCGTTGGATGCAGACCCCACCAAAGTGCCATCGCATCATACGCCCGACTTTTTTATTGATGAAAGTGGCATGATCACCGGCTTGCGGGCCATGCTTAATCTGACAGTTGATTATATGAATAACCCTATGAAAAGTACAAGTACGGGGATAAAAAAGTAATTGCTAACGAATAATTATTTATACAAAAACCCGCTTTAAGCGGGTTTTTGTGTTTTTAAGGAAAACCTGCTAGTAGTTTGTGAACAGTAACGGAGCGCGGGTCAAAAAGATAACCTTATTCTGTAAGTTCTCCGCATTCGGAAATACAGGTAATGTAAACCAGTGGCCCTGCCATACAAATGTTCATGCCCAGCGATTCTACCCAACTGATTTTGACATGCTGTCCTGCCTTTAATTCAAAATGATAAAGCGGATCTTCCTCAATACTTGGGGCTTGAATGTATTCTCTTCTTATGGGATCGAGTCGGGTGCCATCTTCCAGTTCGAACATCAAACCACACCCATCTAAACCGGTCATGTCTACAACAGTAGCAATGGTGGTGCAGGCTTTGGACTTTAAACAATCATCGGATCTGTATTCATCAGATTGGCGACTACATTGAAAGAGACTCACAAACAGCAGGGAAATAATTAATCCTTTCATACATCCATTTTTACAGTTTGACACATAGTACTACCTATTGGTTGGAAAAAGGCTAAATTAGAAACACTGATAAAGTGAAATTGAATTCTTAAGGACCTGATCAAACTTAACATTATATTAAATGAAACGCCATTTTGCAACCTTATTGCTGCTTACCACAGTTGTTTGTTCCAACGCCCAGCTAAAAGATCCTTCATTTGAAGAAGTAATCTCGCTTCGAAGCGTTGGCAATCCTGAAATATCTGTTGACGGAAAAACAATTGCATTTACCATGCGCATGGCAGACTGGGAGAAGAATGAATTTGATACCGAGATCTGGATTTCAAAAAATGGAGGAGCTGCTTTTCCTGCCACCAACGCCCCAAAAGGGTCAAGTACATCACCTGTTTTTTCGCCAGATGGTAAATGGATGGCCTTCTTGTCCGATCGCGGGGCCAAGCGACAAATTTATGTGTTGCGGCTGGAAGGAGGTGAGGCATTTGCCATTACCAATGAAAAAGAAAACATATCAGATGTAGGTTGGGCGCCCTCCGGAAGAAAGTTGTTTTTTATAAAAGCAGAAAGTGAGGACAAGCAGAAAAAAGAGGAGGAGAAACGTTATGGGGGATTTGCCAAAGACGATGCTGAATTTACCCTTTCTCACTTATGGCAAGTTGATTTTTTTCCAGACATGAAAAACCCGTCAGAATTGCCCTGCTATCAATCAGTAGATTCATTAAAGGCGAATTCGGGATGTATTGAATGGCCTAAACCTGAAAGATTAACCGATGGAAAATTCACGGTTACGTCATTTAAAGTTTCGCCCGATGGCGCAAAACTGGCTTTTAACCATCAGCCAGATCCATTGATTAATTCCTTTATGAAGTCAGATATTTCATGGATTGATTTAAACACCAAAAAAATAGTGCCTTTGGTAACGAACAAAAGCAGTGATGGATTGGCAGATTGGTCTCCCGACTCTAAAGAATTGTTATATACCAGTAATGAAGATGATACCACTTCCAACTTCTATAAAAATTCAAAGTTGTTTGCAATAAGTACAAGTGATGGAAAAACCCGAAGGCTTGCCTCAAAACTGGATGAAGATTTTGGTGGGCAGTTTACTTGGAGAGATGAAGGCATCTACGTCACATTATGGAACAAAACTAAAAGACCGATTTACAAAATTGACCCGAAGACAGGCGACTATTCTATTTACCTCAATACACCTGACCAAATCTTTGGCGTTTCCTTTTCCAAATCCGGGCATTTTGCAGCCAATGCTAAATCAGATGATCAACTCAATGAAATTTATTTTTCTGCTGTTGCCTCACCAAAACTTAGCAAGATCACCAACATCAATGATCAAATTAAAAATTGGAGCATAGCGCGTAGCGAGGTCATTTCATGGAAGAGCAAAGATGGTGCTACTATCGAAGGCATACTGCACAAACCACAAGGGTATGATCCTACTAAAAAATATCCTCTGTTGGTTGTGATTCATGGTGGGCCTACGGGGATCGATTACCCAACGCCAGTTCCTGCTTATGTCTATCCAATTGTTCAATGGTTAAACAAAGGAAGCCTGGTGTTAAGAGTGAATTACAGAGGCTCTGCAGGATATGGAGAAGCCTTCAGGTCATTGAATGTAAAAAATCTTGGAGTAGGTGATGCCTGGGATGTCATTTCAGGTGTAGAATATCTGGATGAGAAAGGATTGATTGATAGAAATCGTATGGGGTGTATGGGATGGAGCCAAGGTGGATACATTTCCGCTTTCCTCACAACTACTACCGATATTTTTAAAGCCATTTCTGTTGGCGCAGGAATTTCTGATTGGGCTACCTATTATGTAAATACAGATATTCATCCTTTTACACGTCAATACCTGAAAGCCACACCCTGGAGTGACCCAGAAATATATAAAAAGACCTCGCCAATAACATACATCAATCAGGCCAAGACACCTACACTAATTCAGCATGGTGAATTTGACCAACGCGTGCCAATACCCAATGCTTACGAGTTGCTCCAGGGCCTTCGCGATCATGGAGTAAAAAGTGAATTGATCGTGTACAAAGGTTTTGGTCATGGTATTACCAAACCAAAAGAAAGACTGGCTGCCAATTGGCACAACTGGCAATGGTTTAATAAATACATTTGGGGAGAAGATATAGAATTACCAATCACTGAAACAAAAGATAAAAAATAACTTTATGAAAACACTTTTAAGGATGTTGGTGCTGCTCATTACCCTGCCGGTGATGGCACAAAACGGGACAAAGCCGATTGTTACTTCTGATTTAATGAAGTTGACAACGGCCAATCAAATTTCTATTTCGCCCGATGGATCAAAAGCGGTAATGGTAGTTACCAAGCGGGCCGTAAAAAAGGAGAAAGAATATTATTATACACGCAATTTGTTCATGGTCAACTTAAGCGGTGGAGAACCCATTCAACTCACTTTTGGAGATCGCAGTGATGGACAACCTGCATGGTCACCAGATGGAAAGCAGATTGCATTTGTTAGAAGAGACGGAGAAGCAGCCCAAATTTGGATTTTACCACTAAGTGGTGGCGAGGCATCGGTTTTAACCAAAGTGAAAACCGGAGCGTCTCAGCCGGTATGGTCTCCAGATGGAAAGAAAATTTTATTTAGCACCAGCATTCCATTTCATGATATACCTGGAAGCCCTGGATGGAACAATGAAAGACCGGGGCGTAGTTACAACGATGAGCCCAATTGGCTGAGGATGAAAGAAGAGGAGAAGAAAAATGTAAAAGCTTCGCCTGACGGTTCGCTGGAAGAGATAAAAGCCTGGCTGGCCAAAAATGCTACCGAAAAAAATCCACGTGTAATCACAAGATTGCAATTTCAGGGTGAACAAGGCCTGCAACCTGAACAAAGATTTTCTCATTTGATGGTGGTTGGGGTAGATGGCGGAGACGCCACTCAGATAACCCATGGATTTCAAAGTTTTAGTCAGGCCAGCTGGTCTCCTGATGGATCTAAAATCATTTGTACTTCGGAACTACCTTCAGTTGAGCCTGATGGAAACAGGAAGTCATCCATTTGGCTGATGAATGCAGATGGCAAAGACCTTAAAGAATTTTTATCCTTCAAAGAATACCCTGCACTTGGGGCTTCCTATTCTCCTGACGGAAAGTCAATACTTTTTCTCTCCAGAAGTGGTGATGATTTTTTAAGGGGACAATTGGAACTTGGTGTGATGAATGCCAATGGAACAAATCCTGTACTATTAACAGAAAACTTTGACAGAGATGTTTCTTCTCCCATTTGGTCACAGGATGGCAAGACCATTTATTTTACAGCTTCTGCTGATGGAGATGTACCTCTTTATAGTATTTCTTCAAAGGGAGGGAAACCAGCTGTGGTGATTGGAAATGACAAAGGAGTGATGGATTATGATTTGAAAGGAGACAAAATCGTATACGCTCAAACAGAGGTTATTAATCCGTGGGATGTTTACCTCATGAACATCAAAGAGAAAAAAACCACACAGCTTACCAGGCTGAATGATAGCTGGTTGAAGGAGAAGAAAGTGATGTTGCCCAAAGAGTATTGGATCACGCGACCTGATGGTGTAAAGGTGCAATATTGGGTGATAGAACCCATGAACCGAAAAGACGGCACGAAGTATCCTACTATTTTGAATATTCACGGTGGTCCTACTGCCATGTGGGGACCATCAGGATTTTCTATGTGGCATGAATTTCAGATGCAGGTGGGTTGGGGTTATGGATTGGTATTCTGTAATCCACGCGGAAGTGGTGGTTATGGAGAGGACTTTAAAAGAGGCAATTATAGAGATTGGGGTACCGGGCCTGCCAATGATATTCTTGCCGCTTTGGATGATGCAGCCAGCAAACATTCATGGATTGATAAGGATCAATATTTTGTAACGGGAGGGAGCTATGCAGGATACATGGTTGCCTGGTTAGTGAGTCAGGATCAGCGATTCAAAGCGGCCAATGCACAGCGCGGTGTTTACGATTTAACAACTTTTATGGGAGAGGGCAATGCATGGCGATTAGTGCCGGATTATTTTGGCTATCCATGGGAAGAAGGTGTTAAAAAAATATTGGCTGAGAACTCGCCCTATTCTTATGTAGAAAAGATCAACACACCGTTGCTGATCATGCACAGCGATCAGGATTTGCGTACTGGAGTGATTCAATCAGAAATGCTTTATAAGAGTTTGAAAATATTGAATAAGCCGGTAGAATATGTTCGCTACCCTGATGAAGGACATGAATTATCGCGAAGTGGTAATCCACTCAGGATGATGGATAGACTAATTAGAATCATTGAGTTCTTCGAACGCTATGCCAAACATCCGGAAACACCCCCGGCATTGTTAGAAATGAACTAGCATAAAAAGACTAGCTGCAATTAAAAGGGCTGTTATTCTACATAGAGTATCAGCCCTTTTAAATAGGACCCTTCCGGATGATAAATAGAAACGGGATGGTCTGCCGGTTGTGACAAGTGGTGCAATACTTTAATCTGTCTGCCGGATTGGATGGCTGCAGAGACGATAGTGTCATAAAAGAGTTGCCGATTGACTACCTGCGAGCAGGAAAAGGTAAAGATGATTCCTCCGGATTTAATTACTCTAAATGCCTCTGCGTTTAGTCGTTGATAGCCTTTCATGGCCTGATGTTTGGCACTCTTGTGTTTGGCAAAGGCAGGAGGATCAAGAATGATAATGTCGTATTGATCTTTTTTGTCTTTAAAAAACTCGAAAGTGTCGATGGCATAGGACGCATGTTGCTCATTGTCAAATCCGTTTAATTCAATATTTCTTTTTGTTAAAGCAATGGCTTTTTCAGAAGCGTCTACGGAATGTACGATCGAGGCTCCTGCCTGAAGGGCGTAGATGGAGAAGCCACCTGTATAGCAAAATGTGTTCAACACAGATTTACCTTTGGAATATTCTCCCAGTAATTTTCTGTTTTCTCTTTGATCAAGAAAGAAACCGGTTTTTTGTCCTGTCTCCCAGTCTACGTAAAATTTGTAACCATGCTCTTGAATAATGTGTGGGATAGCACTCATTCCAAACAGGTATCCATCATTTCTTGAGTCACCAGAAGCTGAAGGCGCTTTCAAATAGATGGTTGAAAGGTTGTCCTTGTACAGAGATTGAAGTGCCTGAACAATAAGTTCTCTATCGAGATACATACCTACAGAGTGGACCTGAACTATTGCAACGCCATTATACATATCAACGATGAGCCCGGAAAGGCCATCTCCTTCACCATGTACAAGTCGGTATGCGTTGGTTTGTTCTGTAATCACGCCCGCTGCATACCTTAGCTGATAGCAACGATCCATTTTTTCTTTGTAGAAATCATCCCTGGGAGCTTGCTCACCAAAAGACAAGACGCGCAAGGCTATTGTACCCTGATGATAATGACCATAGCCGAGGACTTTTCCCGTGGATTCTTTTATTCTGGCCCATTCACCATCCTTCAGGGTATCATCGGAGCTATTAATGGCACCTGAAAAAATCCAGGGATGATATCTTTGAATAGACACTTCTTTCCCTTTCTTGAGTACTATAGATCCATTAATCTTCATATTATCGTATTTTGTTTACCTTACCTTGAGTTAATTTGAACACCTTAAAGGAGTACAACTTTCATGATTGTGAACCGATATATTGTTTCATTTCTATTATTACTCGGAACGATTCTATCCAATGCGCAATCTCCCTACGTAGATAGCCTCGAAAGTTTGTTAGAAAAACCGATTCCAGATACCGTAAAGGTATGGGCTTTGAATGAATTGGGCAGGGAATACGTGTATGGTTCTCCAGAGAAATCATTTCAAATGGCCAATGAGGCCTTAGAAATTTCAGGTAGGATTGGCTACAAAAGGGGACAAGCCTACTCTTATCGTGTAAAGGCTTCGCTAAGTGGCACCAACGACCGTTATCTCTCTTACTCAGAATATTTGGAGAAAGCCATTAAGCTATTTATGGATTTGCAAGATTCCGTAGGGTTGGGCAATTGCTATATTACCGAGGCTGTTGTTTACGACAGGCAACTCAATTTCGAGCAATCCATTAATTCCTATCACAAAGCCTTGCCCATTTTTAGGAACGCTCAATTGCAAGAACGAGTAGGAGTTGTTTTGAATAATATGGGATTTGTCTATTACCGAATGGACAAATATGAAGAAGCCAGAAACAGTTTGGCAGAGGCGGTAGAAATAAACGAAGCGATCAATAATACGGCAGTTTTGTTGGATTGCTACAGCAATCTTGGACTCGTACTGGTTAAGCTTAAAGATTTAGAGAAGGCACAAGAATACTTTACAAAGGTGTTTCAGCTGCATAATGAGTTAAATGATAATACAAATCCCGAAGCTTACGTTGAGACCCTCATAGGTCAATCCGAAATATATAAAGTACAAGGCCGATTCAACGAAGAAAAAAAGATGTTGGAGCAGGCTAAGGAATATGCAGAAAAATTCAGGTATCTGGAATTATTAAGACAGACCTATTTCAAATTGTCTGAGCATTACCTGGCTACGAGGGATTACGATAAGGTAAACGAAATGCTAAAAGAATTCCGTGTTGTAGATGATAGCATTACCCAACAACGAAGAAAAAATCAAGCTACGATAATTGCATCTGTAATTAATTCTGCCAAACTGGAATCAGATTTTGAAGTGGCTCAGAGCAATCTTGAAAAACAGGAATTGGTCATTGCACAACAGAATAGAACCCTCATAATAGTAGCGCTCGTGGGTACTTTATTTTTTGTGCTGCTTGTGCTTTTATTCTTAGTTAACCGAAGCAGAAGAAGGGTAAACCGTGCTTTGGCTGCCCATCGAGAGGCCCTGGATAAGAAAAATGCCGAGCTGGAAAAATTGAATCAGACTAAAGACAAATTCTTTTCAGTAGTTGCTCATGACTTGCGCAGTCCTTTAAACTCCTTGTTTGGGTTTTCGAATTTGCTCGTAAAGTATGCAGGCTCCATGACAACTGAGGAAATTCAAACCATGGGAACGCAGCTAAGAGAATCAGTATCCAATACATTAAAGATGACTGAAAACCTGATTGTGTGGGCCCGATCTCAAATGCAGGAAGAGCAAACTAACCCAGAAACTTTGGATGTAAATCAGGCAATAGAAGAGACTTTTAAAATCTACGAAGGGCCTGCCGCTAAAAAAGGAATAGCAATGAAGTTTCATAGGGCGGATAATGCACAAGTATATGCGGACAGGAATCATTTTCATTTAATAATCAGAAACATTATTAATAATGCAATCAAGTATACGAAATCAGGAGACCAAATCAATGTAAGTATACAGGAAGACATCAACATGACTAAGATAATTATAGAGGATACCGGGCTTGGGATGGATGCGAAAGTAAAGGCAAGACTTTTCTCTTTGGAGAATACAATTAGTCAGGTAGGAACTTCCGGAGAACACGGCACCGGGCTCGGGCTGGTTATGTGCAAAGATTTTGTGGAAAGAAATAACGGATCAATACAAGTTAGCAGCGAAGAAAATAAGGGCACAAGGTTTACTATCTCACTTCCCTCTTTGCCTTGACTCTAACAGGATTTCATATTTATATTTGACTATTAAAATTCTGTAAGATTAAATATGAGAGCACTTCTGTTTAGTATTTTTATTTTTCTGATATCGTGTACAGACTCAACAAGTGAAAAGACTCAGCAATCGAGTTCATCGGTAGGGCTTCCTGCCGGAGCCATTGAGGAAAATTTTGATGACGGCTCTGGTTTGTCCAAAGTAACCTTAAAGGATGGCTCTGGAAATCTCTTGCAATCGGGACTTAGAAAAGAGGGAGTGCGTGTGGGTAGTTGGGTTGAGTATCAACCGAGTGGATTGGTGAAAAGCATTACAAACTATATCGATGGAAAGAAGGAAGGCATCTATATTGAATTCAATGTGAGTGGGCAGCTGGAAAAAAGAATGATGTATCACAATGACCTGTTGCACGGGCAGTATAAAGAATTCAAATACAGCACGATCAAAGAGGAGCGCGAGTATATAAATGGAAAGATGGAAGGCATAGTGAAAATTTACTATGACAATGGCAAAATAATGGAGGAAGGAGCATACCAAAACGGTACCCGTAATGGGGTATCCAAATGGTACGATCAGGAAGGAAATGTTACCATTGAATATGAGTACAAAAATGGCGAATTGATAAAAAAATAGAGCTTTTTACGAAAATTTGAACCTAAATCCGAAGAATTTCGTAATTAGAAATACCACAGAACAAAAGCGTGGAATTAGGCGTTGAATAGAAGCGAAGAAACTACTAAAATGTATTTCTGTTTAGCCAAACTGAGGAGCATTCTGCTCTTTCAAGCTTGTTTAATTAAAAATTATTTGAATTATGAATAAGTTCTTTCAACTTGTTGTAGCTGCTATCATAGGCAGTGGAATTACCCTCGCTGTCAACCAATGGTTTGGTAACGAGAAAGCGAACGTTAAGATTGAACATATTGCTGGTGTTCCTGCATCAGCGGTTGCGTATACTGTAAACGAAAATGGGGAAGCGGTTCCTCTTGATTTTACCGGCACTGCCGATAAGGTCACTCCTGCGGTAGTTCATATTAGATCTACTCAGGAAATGGGTGCTATATCCAGAAATTCAAGAGATCCATTGAGGGAGTTTTTTAATGGCCCCTCTCCAATGCAAAGAGGTCCCAGCCAAAGCACGGGTTCGGGCGTAATCATTAACAAGAATGGTTACATAGTAACAAACAATCATGTTGTGCAGGGAGCAGACATAGTGGAGGTTACGCTGAATGACAATAGCACATACAAAGCAGAAGTAATAGGAACCGATCCGGACACGGACCTTGCGGTAATTAAAGTAAGTAATAAAGACCTGCCATATCTTTCTTTTGTGGATTCGGATCAGGCCAAGGTTGGGCAATGGGTGCTTGCAGTAGGAAATCCATTTAACCTTAATTCTACTGTAACCGCAGGTATTATCAGCGCAAAGGGCAGAAATATCAACATCATCAATTCCAATTCCAGAGATGGAAATGAGCAATTGGGAAATACAGCCATTGAATCATTTATTCAAACAGATGCTGCCATCAACCCAGGCAATAGTGGAGGAGCATTGGTTTCGTTGGATGGTGGATTGCTGGGTATCAATACTGCCATCGCAAGTCCAACAGGATCCTATTCTGGATATGGTTTTGCCGTGCCATCCAATATTGTAAGCAAAGTAGTTGAAGACCTAATCGCTTTTGGTACCGTACAGCGCGGTTGGCTGGGGGTTACGGTTCAAAATGTAACCAGCGATTTGGCCAAGCAAGAAAAACTGGACCGCAATGAAGGTGCCTTTATTGTTGATTTTGCGGAGAACAGTTCTGCCAAAGAAGCGGGATTACAAAAAGGAGATGTTGTGATACAACTGGATGATGCGGACATCAAATCCAGCACTGCGTTGATTGAATACATTGGCAGAAAGAGACCCGGAGATAAAATCAGTGTTAAAGTAGACCGTCAAGGCAAAGTAGTGACGGTGCCAGTAACCCTCAAAAATAGAAATGGAGAGTTGAGTACAATCAGGCGGGAGGAGAAAAGTGCTTTTGCATCCCTGGGCCTTGTGGTAGAGGATGTAGATCAGAAAATTTTGAATAGATTGGAGTTGAAAAATGGAGTGAGAGTGAGTAAACTTGACAATGGTAAATTGTTGCGTTATACAGAAATGCGCGAAGGTTTTATCATTACACATATTGATGATCAGGCGGTGAAATCGAGTAAAGAGGTAAATGAAATACTGAAAAAGAAAAAGGAGGGTGACCTTGTCACGTTTTCTGGTATCTATGAAGACTTCCCTCGGGAATATATTTATGCACTAAGAATGTAGGACCTAAATGAAGATGAAAAAAATGAGAAGACTGTTTAAAAAAGGCGAGCGTGTTCGCAGCAGGATTGACGGCAAAGTGATGGAGGTTTTGAAGTACATTAAAAACAATTTGGTTGAAGTAAAATGGTTTGATCTTGAAAAGAAAGAGATTCGAACAAACAAAATAAAAGAGGATAACCTCTCCAAGGCCGCTTAAAGCAAAACCCCGATTAGATCGGGGTTTTTTATTTAGCTATAAGGACTTTAGCTATTCTAAAAAGTGCTAATCAATAAAAGAGTCTATTCTTCTTTTAGGGTATCAACAGGATTAACCGCAACCGTACGCAGGGTCAAATAGCCGATTGTAACCCAGGCAATCAAGAGTGTGCCTAGACCGGTGAGTAAGAAAACGCCTACGTTAATGCCTATCTTGAATACAAAGTTGTTGAGCCAATTATTCATAATCCACCATGCAATGGGAATAGCAAACACTGTCGAGGTAATGATGAGTTTGGAGTAATCTCTCACAAGTGTCAATAGTAAAATACCTACGGGTGCTCCCATCACCTTACGAATTCCAATTTCTTTTTTGCGTTGCGCGAAATTGAGTGTAGCAAGGCCAAATAAGCCCATGCAAGAGATGATGATGGCTATTCCGGCAAACAAACCAAAAACCAATCCCATTTTATATTCGGAAGTATATTGAGAGTTAATGGTATCCTCCAGAAATGAATATTCAAAGCCATTGCTGTTATCAAAATTTTTCCAAACGGATTCAATGGATGAAATGGTACCCATAATATTTTCAGCACTGAGACGGACGAGAACTGTATTGTAATAAGGTAGGCGTTGTATAATAACGGGACGTACAGGTTGGTGCAACGACTGATAGTGAAAGTCTTTTAAGACACCGATTACACTACCTCTCACTAAATTTTCATCTAACACAAGTACTATTTCCTTTCCTATCGGATCAGTCATTTGAAGCGCCTGAACAGCTGATTCGTTAATGATAAATGAATTGGCGGTGTCTCCGGGAAAGGCACGATCAAAGCCCCTTCCGGAAGCTATTTTCAAATCTAAAGTTTTAATGAGATCAAAATCTACAAACATCTGTGATGCATTGACTTGATGCTGGGCATCACTCACACTATAAATTGGATTTTGATTGAACTGAGTCCCGGGCACATTAGAAGAAGCGCCTACTTCAACAACTCCTGATAATTTTTTAAGTTCTATTTGCAGTGTCTCAAAATTCCTTCTCATTTCATCCTGGCGAATGGGAATAAGTAATGTTGCATCTTTTGCAAAGCCAAGATTTTTGTTTTGAATAAAACTTAGTTGATGCAGAATAATTACTGTACCAGAAATCAAAATGATGGCCATCGTAAACTGAAACACGACCAAAAGTTTAGAAAACCTGTTTCCCCCTTTGCTTGTTACAAATTTTCCCTTCAATACCTGCACAGGATTGATGGATGATAGAATGGCAGAAGGATATAGCCCAGAAAGAATTCCTGTTAGCGAACCAATGGCCAAAATACCAACCACAATTAATGGGTTATGTATAAGATCTACTTTCAATTCCTTTCCGGTAAGCATATTGAAATAAGGAAGTAATATCTCTACGACTAAGCCCGCCATTATCATAGAAAACAAAGCAACCAAAAGTGACTCACCGATAAATTGGAAAGACAATTGTTTTTTAAGCGCACCTAATGTTCTGCGTACTCCTATTTCTTTGGCCCTCTCAGCGGACTTTGCGGTGGTAAGATTCATAAAATTGATGGCCGCAATAATCAGGATAAGCATTGCGGCAGCAGTCATGATATAGACATATTCAATGTTTCCGTTTGCCTCCAGCTCCCACATCAGGTGTGATTGTAGATGGATGTCTCTGATGTTTTGCAGTTTAAATCCTGCATTGTTTCTTTTGATGTACTGAAGATCTTCTTCGGTTGGGTTTAGGTATTTCTTAGCCCAATCCATTAATTGACTTTCGAGCTTTTTAGCATCAGCATCTGGCCTTAGTTTAATATAGTTGAAATGTCCGAAGTCGGCCCAGGTGTAGTAGGCGCTTTCCGGGTCTTCAAATGCTTTCATGTGTACATAGCTTACGAGAGCGGAAGCATGAAAATGAGATTGCTGTGGCATGTCTTCATAGACTCCTTCTATCTCAACTAAATTCTCATCCCCATCTACAGCCAAAAATTTGCCAATAGGATCTTCCTCTCCAAAATATTTTGTGGCAGCTGACTGTGAAAGAAGTAATTTGCCAGGTGTGCGAAGGACTTTGCTTTTATTCCCATTGATTATTTTTAAAGGGAAAACATCAAAGAAAGTGCTATCTACCGATAAGATGTTCTTTTCATTGTATTGAATGTCCTTTTCAAGATTTCGTACTGAAAAACTTTGGCGTGTAAGTCCCGGGCCCCAAATTGGAGAAAGGGTTACCGCACTAGTCACTTCCGGAAAATCATCAGCCAAAGCCTGAGCCATGGGATGGGGAGTCCTTGTTTGAGGGTTGTCAGATTGCCAATAAATGCGATAGATGTGTGCTGTATCTGGATGGTAACGGTCGTAGCTGATTTCATCCTGCACATACAACAGAATCATAATGACGGATGCAATTCCAACTGTAAGTCCGATTACATTAATGATAGTATATATCCTGTTTTTGAGGAGGTTTCGAAACGTGATAAGTAGATAGCTTCTAAGCATGGACATTTGTTTATAAGCATTGTACCACTAAGATGCCAATTGAATTAATCAATTGAAATACAGACAGATAGGAAAGTTATTTCCAGCCCATGTGGTTCAAAGTGAAACAGTTTATTGTTCCAATATGAAACATTTATAGTATCTTTAGTAGGACTATGAAATCTCCGGCCCATATCCTGATAGTGGATGATGATGTGGATATCCTGCAAAGCGCCAGGGTAGTCTTGCGGCAACATTATGCACAGGTGAGCACAGAATCTAACCCTCAGCAGCTACCTTATTTGATCAAGCAGAAGAGTCCAGATGTTATTTTGCTGGACATGAACTTTACTGCAGACGTAACCAAAGGCAGTGAAGGGTTATTTTGGTTGCAACAAATACTTAACGATCATCCTGCATTGAGTGTGATTATGGTCACCGCTTTTGGTGAAGTTAAGCTTGCTGTGGAGGCGATGAAAATTGGCGCTGTGGACTTTGTAGTAAAACCATGGGAAAATGAAAAACTAATTGCCACAGTGAATGCAGCCTTTCAATTGGCAACCTCCAAAAAGGAAGTGGCAAAGCTTAAAACACATCAGGCAAGGATGACAGAGGTGTACACTCAGCCAGACGCTTCAATCATCGGAAAGTCAAAGGTGATGCAGGATGTGTTTTCAATAGTAAATCGGGTAGCGGCAACAGAGGCAAATATTCTGCTCTTAGGGGAAAATGGAACTGGAAAGGAGTTGATAGCGAAAGCCATCCATCACCAATCAAAAAGAAGCGCAGGGCCATTTGTAAAAGTAGATGTGGGCACCATTCCGGTAAGTTTATTTGAATCTGAACTATTTGGTCATGTAAAAGGAGCCTTTACAGATGCAAAACAGGATCGCCTTGGGCGGTTTGAGCTGGCATCCGGGGGCACTTTGTTTTTAGATGAAATTGGGAATCTACCAATGGCACTTCAGGGCAAACTGCTTTCTGTTTTGCAAAACAGAGTAATTACACCTGTAGGATCCAATAGACAGATCGAAATTGATATCCGTTTAATATCTGCTACCAATGAAGCCATTCAGAAAAAAGTAGCAGAAGAACTTTTTAGAGAAGATTTATTGTACAGGTTCAATACTGTAGAAATTACCATTCCTCCATTAAGAGACAGGCGAGATGACATTCCATTACTCTTGAACCATTATGTTTCGATTTATAATCGCAAATACAATAAATCATTGGAAGTAGCCAATGAGGTGAAAGAACTTTTGGAAAAATATCACTGGCCGGGAAATATCAGAGAGTTTCAGCATGCTGTGGAACGTGCTATTATTCTATGTGAACACGGGCAGCTAACTAGTAGGGATTTTCAACTTTCTGACAAACCATCTCTTCAGCAAGAGACCCTCACTAACCTCAGTGAGGTGGAACGCAAAGCGATAGCGGAGGCCATCAGAAAAAACAAGGGTAACTTAAGCAAGGCCGCAAAGGACCTTGGACTGGGGAGAACCACCTTATATAGAAAAATTGAAAAGTACGGACTATAAAGATTAACCTTGATACTAAAGGAATTTAGGATAAATGTTGTTTTGCGAGTGATTATAATTACACTATTCTCACTGACGCTTGCATATGTGCTTACCAATAAAGACTGGGTTTTTACTCCTTTGGTTCTTGTGATGTTGCTGGCTATTTCAATATGGAGTCTGCTATACTACATTGAAAAAACGAATAAAGACCTTACCTATTTCATACTATCCATTAAACAAAGTGGGTTTACTACTTCGTTCCCTTCTGGCAATAAAGGAAAAACATTCAGCAAATTATCAGAAGCCTTCAATGATGTGATAGAAGAATTTAGAATGTTGAATTTGCAGCGAGAGACACATTATCAATACCTGCAAATGCTTACAGAAAATATTCAGGCAGGGATAATCAGTTTTGACGCGACCGGAAAGATTGAATTGGTGAATCCCGCGGCACTTCAATTATTAGGCGTATTTCGGTTATCGAATATTTCCGAGTTAAAAAAGACAAGCGCAAGGTTGTGGCAATCGTTGAATGATTTGAAACCAGGTCAAAGGCAATTGCTAAAAGCAGTGTTGTCAAATAGGGAGCTTTATTTGTCCATTCAGGTAAAGGAATTGGTAATGAATGATACTCGTTACAAAATTGTGCTTCTGCAAGACATCAACGAGGAACTGGAGGAACAGGAAGTAATGGCTTGGCAAAAATTGATTCGAGTCCTTACTCACGAAATCATGAATTCGGTAACGCCTATTGTTTCATTAACTGAGGCAGTCAATACCATGCTTGTAGATACGGATGGGGAGCGAAAAAATCTGGAGCAACTTGATGCAGAGGATAAAGAGGATCTGTTCAGCAGCATTGAAACCATTGAAAAAAGATCCAAAGGGCTGCTCCGTTTTGTAAATGCATATAAGGATTTAAATAAGACACCTGATTTAGTACTGGCAGAAACGGACATTAGCAGGCTTATCGAACAAGTCATTCATCTCCTTACACCTGAATTTCAGCGTAAAAATATCGGAGTAGATAAATCGGGGGTAAAGCCTCAAATGAAAGTTATGGCAGATGCCATATGGCTCGAGCAGGTGCTCATCAATATCATTAAAAATGCCATTGATGCGTTGGAACACGTAGAGGGGGCTCAAATCAAATTCATAGCTCACCAAACCGGTCAGCGGACTTCAATTGAAATTATTGACAATGGGCCGGGTATTGAGAAGGAAACATTGGACAAAATATTTATACCCTTTTTTACCACCAAAAAAAACGGCACAGGTGTGGGTTTAAGTCTGTCGCGGCAAATTTTGAAGTTGCACAAAGGAGCTTTAAATGTGTCCAGTGAAGTGGGTAAGGGCACTATTGTGCACATATCTTTGAGATAGTTAAATTATTAACATGCAATATTGTTTGGGTATTCTTAGAAGTAGTCATAAGGTTTAACTTTGCTGAACAAACCAGGCTTAAAATTGGTTTTTCATTTCAAATAGCTACGCCATCAAAAAGTTTGACATACCCGCTTATTATCGTTCTTCCATCACGGGAAGAATAAAAGAATCGCGAAGAAGCAAAGATTTGCGCAAGCAGGATTTTTCTCCGGCACGCCTTGATTTTGGGCCGGTTGTATTCTATATCGCCCGCCATTTTGGGTTTTGTTATGGCGTAGAGAACGCTATTGAAATAAGTTATAAAGCGTTGGAAGAAAATCCGGATAAGAATGTTTTTCTCCTGAGTCAAATGATTCACAATCAAGAGGTAAACAATGACCTTCAAAGCAGGGGCATTCAGTTTATTATGGATACGGATGGCAGTCAATTGATCCCCTGGAAATCGTTGACAAAAAATGATGTGGTGATCATTCCTGCATTTGGCACAACGGTGGAGATTGAACACAAACTCCTCGACATGGGGATTGAAGTTCAAAAATACAATACTACTTGTCCGTTTGTAGAAAAGGTTTGGAACAGAGCAGATAAGTTAGGTAAGGATCAATACACCGTTATCATTCATGGCAAGCCCAAACATGAGGAGACCAGGGCCACATTCTCACACAGTGCACAAGGAGCGCCATCGGTAATAGTGCGAGACATTGAGGAAGCCACGCTGTTGGGTGATTTTATCACAGGAAAAAAGAATGTTGACGAGTTTGCCAAACTCTTTGCTGACAGATGTTCTGAAGGTTTTGACCCTTCCATTCATTTGCAAAAAGTGGGAGTGGTTAACCAAACTACCATGCTGGCCACGGAGACGCAGGCAATAGCTGATTATTTCAGAAGACTCATGATAGACAAACACGGTAAGGATCAAATCAAAAATCATTTTGCCGATACAAGAGATACATTGTGTTATGCCACCAACGACAATCAGGATGCTACTTATCAACTGCTCGAAACTGATGCAGATTTGGCAATAGTGGTGGGAGGATACAACAGCTCAAATACATCTCATATTGTAGAATTGTGTGAGCGAAAATTTCCAACCTATTTTATTAACTCCGATTCCGAGTTAAAGTCAAAAAGCGAGATTCATCATTTTGATTACAGGGCTAAAAAAGGAGTGATTTCCAATAATTATTTACCTTCTGAAAATCCGGTAAAGATTGTATTAACTAGTGGAGCTTCCTGCCCAGATACTCTTGTGGATAGGGTAATGCTGAAAATCCTTGAATATTTTCCTTCATCCAAATCAGTGGAGGAGATTTTGGAAGAATTCTAAAGAAAAGGTTACAACTATTGTCTGCTTTCTGAATACAAGCTTTAGTTTTTCGCTAATCCAGTTTGTAAACAAGTAGTGTCTATTTTACCCGTAGGATCTAGGAGAAAATTCGTCCTGATATGCGAGATGCAATCACCTTCAGCTTCTGCCTCAAAACTATTGACCTTAATCACATGCTCGTTGAGTAACGCATCTTCAAATAATTTTGTATTGTGAGGAGGCATGAGGGGATCCAGATCGTTGGTAATGATGAGCGTTGGCACAGCAATATTCTCCAGTTTGGTTTCTTCCTGTGATACACGGCCATCGTGCCATTGTACCAGAGCTGGGATAAAAGCCTGAAACCATGCCATTCCCTCTGCCAATTCAGGATTGGATTTCATAAATGCCTGCACATTGGAAGGTGTATTTTCTGAATACTCCTCGTAAGCAGTAAAGCTGAAAAAAGTAGAATTATTGGCTCCCTTGAGCATTCGAGCAGGAAAATCACCAAGTTCTTCCACAACGGCTGTATCGCGTACATTGATAGCATGAACAAAGCGAGGAACGGTCTCAAAAGCATCTGCTTTGTAAAAGAGATAACGAATGAAAAACACAGCGTCCTGCGGATTTAATGTAAAGTCTCTGTCCAGCAACCTGACGGTAAAGGGTTTCTCTTTCAGTGACTGAATTGCTTCAATGGTTTCTGCCTGCAGATCAGGGTGTGCTGCGCTGCAAGCAGGGTCGTTAGCGCAGTCTTCGTAAAGCTGATTGAATGCCCGGATCAGATGTGGGAATCGAGCTTCCAGCGCGGTGTTATTAAGAATGGTGGGGCCATCCAGAATAGCAGCGCCAATTTTTGATGGAAAGTACTTCATGGTCATGATACCGAGTTTGGTACCATAGTAGGTTCCATAAAGATTGTATTTTTCATAGGGCAAAGCATTCATTAAAGCCCCGATGTCCTTTGCATTTTGTGTAGAGTTGTATTTGGATAGATTGATGCCAAGCGCTTTTATTTCTGCCACTTTCTCCTGCATCGCATTCAGTGTAATTGCCTTTTCTTCTTCAGAGGATGCATCTGCAGCAATGATGTTAATAAAGGTCTCGCTGATGTCTGGCAATGGACTGGAAAGCCCGATGCCGCGTTGCTCCACTACGATCACATCTCCTACCTGCCTCGATTCATGATTTATCCATCTATCGGGTGAGGCCAGGGCCCTTCCACCTGGTCCCCTCGTTAGGATCACCACAGGAACCGGATTATCACTCTTGCATTTTGAATTAAAGATGGCAAAAGCAATTTGGATGGTCTTTCCCATCGGTTTATCATGGTCTTCGGGCACCGTAATAAAGCCACATTTTATGTCAGGATCATTTTTCCAGTTTTCCCAGGAAGCACAGTCACAATAGGTAATGGCATCGGTAGGCTTGTCGCACGACCAAATCAATGCTATAATGAGAATTAAGAGAAAGTTTCTATAAATGGACGAAAGGCCAACCATGCAACAGAATTTGACTGGACAAACTACCTCAAAAAGGAATTAGACCAAAGTGGATTTTTTTAAACGGACTTCAAATTGTTGAGAATTTTAAGATTGACCAAGATTTAAATAAAATAACCAGTGTTTTACCGTCATTTATTCCGCCTTGTTTTTTGGCCCACTTTTTTAGTGGAGGTTTTACTGCTGAGGGGATTGTCAACCTTTTTTTTCAATTTAACTCTGGGCAAGGATTCCACATATTCGATACCCATATCAAGCCAATAAGAAAGGTCATTGTCCTTTTTAAATCCATCCGGGGATACATAAACAAATCCTTTCAATGGCCTGCCTGTAAAATCCATCTCCCTACAGTATGGGTGGGAAAAGGCTTCTTCATATCGACTTTCAATTACCCTTACCATAAGCTCATCCTTTACGATGCCACTGCACATTTTGGTTTTATAAAGAAAGCACAAACCTCCCATCATCTTTTTTTCCTCCAGCTTTTTTAGCCCCATCAACTTTTCTCGCATGCGGTCAGCCAACTTCTCATTGTATGCCATACACTTAAAATTTTGCCTTGTCCAACTTTAAAATGGTTTGTAACAATACGCTTGCCCCATTAGCCATGTCTTCAGGTGATGTATACTCTTTAGGAGAGTGACTAATTCCATCTTTGCTTGGAACAAAGACCATTCCTGTAGGGGCAATACGGGCCATGTCTTGTGTGTCGTGGCCAGCCCCGCTAGGCATGTATTTGTAGGATAGGTTCAGGTCCTTAGCCGCAGCAGCGATCATGTCTTGAATGCGCTTGTCAGTTACAGCGGGTATATCCTCATTTAAATTTTCATACCGTATAGATACCCCAGTTTCATTTTCAATGGTAACAGCGGCTGCTTTTATCATTTCAAAGACGGAAAGCATTTTTTCAAAATTCAAATCGCGAATCTCAAGTGTCATTTCTACTTTTCCGGGAATCACATTTGGAGCGCCAGGCTCTGCTTTGATCTTTCCATTGGTGGCTACCTGCCTACCTGGAATTGAGCGTGCTATTCGATTGGTTTCCACCACAAATCGGGCAGCCGCAAGCATGGCATCCTGACGTTTATCCATGGGAGTGGTGCCAGCATGATTGGCTTTTCCCTGAAATGTGACCATCCATTGCTTAATGCCTACGATCCCTTCCACTACGCCAATGTTAATGCCTTCCGCATCTAAAAATCCCCCTTGTTCGATATGCAGCTCAAGAAAAGCTTTGAAGTCACCCTTTTTTCGTGCTGCTTCACGAAAGCGGTTAGGATCGCCACCAATGTCAATCATACCCTGCCGTAGGGTTTTGCCGCTACTGCTGATCAAAGAAAGTTCTTCATCGGTGAGGATACCGCTAATGGCTTCACTACCTACCAGCCCGCCTTCCTCGTTTTGAAAAATAAAAACTTCCACTGGATGCTCAGTTACTATTTTATTCTCATTCATTAGTTCGATGCATTCTATAGCCCCCAAAGAACCTACATCCCCATCGTAATTGCCCCCACCAGGCACGCTATCGATATGAGAACCAAAGGCAATAGAAGGCAGGTTATTGTTTTTCCCTTTTCTTTTGCCAATAATATTGCCTGCTGCATCGATGCGTACTTCCAATCCTGCATCGCGCATCAATTGCAATACGTAAGCCCTGCCAGCAATGTCAGCTTCGCTGTAAGCCACTCTGCTTACACCACCCTCAGGATTGGCTCCATATTGAGAAAGGGCTTTTATTCGTGCCTCCAGTCTTTGAGCACTTGCCTTAATTTGATTTTGAGCAATAATATTGTAACTGAAAATTGTAAGAAGAGCAATGGTTAGGATGTATTTCATACACTACGGTTTTACTTTATTGAGTTGATCTACGATTTTTCTTTCTAAACGCTGAGCATCTATGTTTCCCGCGTCAAGCCCCAGGGCAGACTGAATGTATTCTTGAGCTCTTTCGTAATTTCCCATCTTAAAATAGATATCGCTGTACACGACATAGGGTTTTGGAGATTGCGTATTCACCATTTTGTTGGATAATGCAGCAGCCTGTTCCAGGGCTTTGGTGAAGTTGCCAGCTTCTGCTTCCATGCTGGCAGCATATCCTAATATAAAAGGTTCTTGTCTTTGTTGCGTATTGGCCAAATGGTAAAGTGAATCCAGGGCCAATTGGGGGCCATGGTTGTGGTGCAATACTTCAATGTACTCGGCCATGTAATAGATCTCATCTCGATATCGATGAACGAGTGGTCTCAAATTTTCTTCTGCAGATTGGAAAACTTTCTCCATTTGAATTACTGCTTCGTCAGGATCGATTTCGCGCAAATTGGTTAGTTTCACCAATTCAATGTAATTGCTTAGCAATCGCTGCTCATCCCCATCAACTTCTTTTTTTCTTTTTACCAATGCTTGTTCTATGTCCTGTCTCTCTTTTAAATCACGTGTGATTCTGCCCAAAAGACTCAGGCCCACCAAGAAATCTTTATCAAACGACATCATTTTTCGATAAGCGACTTCGGATTCAGTATAATTCCCCTCATCCATTACCTGCCTCCATCCCTCATAGTAATAATACAAGGCCGAATCAGAGGAAGTAGTTAACTTCAATTGTTGTGAAAAGGCCACTGTAAAATTGACCATGGAGAACAATAGGAATGCTATTGTATTGATTGCATTCATTTTGAAGTTATTCGCATTTTAAATGGTTGTACAATTTAAGTGAACCAAGCTCAATTAAAAATTGAAGGCAAGCACAGGGGATAAATGACCGGCCAGCCATAAAAAAATAAGTCTGTCCTGATGATCAGAACAGACTTATTTAAGAGGATATAAAACGATTACATTTTAGGACCTAACTTGACATAAGGAGTCATAATCGTATTGAACCGATTTTTTAGCTCTTCATATCGATCAAATGCATCTTTTCCAGGTTTTTGATCAGCTTGGTTCAACATTGATCTCAGGTATCGCAACTGATCTATCAACATGGGTTTCATGTAAATGCCATCAGCAGTTTCTAGTTGATCCAGGATTTGAGCTAGTCTTTGGTCTTCCTGCATGTTTTGTTTTTTCTTTGTGCCGGCTTTGATAAGCGTTTCTAACTCTTTTCTACGAGACTTTATTTCTTCAGCCACTCGCTTGGCAGAGTCTTCCAATGCCACAACTTGCAAAGAGAGATTTTCCTGAGCTTTTATGTCCTCTAAGCTTGTTTTACCCAAATCCAATTTTGGATCAACTTTCACTTCAAAAGATTGCGTTTGTGTTTGACCATCCACTGTAAGCCTGGCCTGGTAAATGCCAGGTCGTGCTATTGGTCCTCCACGCAAACTTCTGGAAGGGTTTTTATCCCATGGTCCTTCATGAGATAGGTCCCAGCGGAATCGATGAGTACCGGCATCTTTGCTAATGTCTGATTTGGTTCTTCGCGTTTCAAATCCAGTGGCCATATCAACACCAACTTTTGTGGTGTCTTTCGGAGGTACCTGACTGGTGAAAGTTCTGATTACCCGATTATCAGGATTTATGATTTCCAGTTTTATGTCTAGTGCAGGTTTTGATTTCAGGTGATAGTCGATGGTAACACCAGGGCTTGGATAGTAGGGTACATCATTTTTGCTTGTACCACGATAATGCAAGCGAAAAGCATCATCGGGTTTAAACAAGAATGCCGATTGGGCTGATCTGGCTTTACTTAGTTCGTGCAATGGAGAAATATTATCCAGCACCCAGAATGATCTTCCCATTGTAGAAACTATCAAATCTTTTCTAAATACTTTCAGATCGGTTATGGGTGTAATGGGCAGGTTCTGCTGGAAGGATTGCCAGGTAGCGCCATCGTTGAATGATATGAATAAACCGTATTCTGTTCCAGCGTACAACAATCCTTCCATGTCAGGATCTTCACGGACTGTTCTGACAGGAAATCCTTCAGGTATTCCATTTTTTCCTGATGTTAACAGCGACCAGCTTTTCCCGTAGTCCGTGGTTTTATAGATATAAGGCATCCAGTCACCTAACTGGTAGCGAAGAATAGCCGCATAAGCTTTTCCTTCTTGATGAGGAGAAGGTTCGATGCAATCCACGCGTCCACCGGGTGGTAAACTTTTTGGAGTTACATTTTCCCAATTCTTTCCGCCATCTTTTGTTACATGAATGGGCCCATCATTTGCCCCAACCCAAATCAATCCTTCTTTTAATTTCGATTCGTTGATTTCATAGAGCGTACTATAATACTCTTCACCTGTCACATCTCTTGTGATTGGTGAACCCGAAATAACTTGTTTGCCAGGTTCGTTGGCAGTCAAATCACCTGATAGGGTCTCCCATGTAACTCCATCGTCTGTAGTCTTGTGCAAAAATTGAGATCCATGGTACACCACATCAGGATTGTGAGATGAAACATAGATAGGCGACACGCGCTGAAACCTGTATTTAAGGTCTCTGGGATTATGGCCATAAATATTCATTGCGCCAACATGATATTGACGCTCCTGTCCAGAACGCTTGTCGTATACTCCGAAGTTTCCTTTGCAATTAGAATACACAATATTCGGATTTCCTGGTTTGGGAACTGCTGGACCTGTTTCGCAACCACCTACGGCCATCCAGAAAGTACGAGCACCACCTGGAGCATCGTACGGTGGAAGTGAAGGTAAAGCGATGGTACTGTTGTCTTGCTGACCAGCATAGAGCCAGTAAGGATATTGATCGTCAACTTCTACCTGATACAATTCAGCTGTAGGTTGGTTATCCTGAGTTGACCAAGACCTTCCTCCGTTGGTAGTAATGTTGGCGCCACCATCGTTGGATTGGATAAACTGAGAAGTGTCCGTGGGGTTGATCCACATATCGTGATTGTCTCCATGAGGAGGGTCAATCTCCTTCCATTTTTTCCCTGCATCAGTTGATTTATAAAAATTGGTAGCCAACACAAAAATTACATCTGCATTAAGTGGGTTGGCATCTATGTTACAATAATAAAAAGGCCTGTCAGTAAGTTCTTTTTTGTTACTGACTAAAGTAAATGACTCTCCCTGATCATCGGAACGATACACACCACGCTCTTCTTTGGGTGCTTCAATTAGCGCATAAAGTCTGTTGGGATCCGCAGGGGAAACAGCAAAATCAATTTTTCCTATCAAACCCTGAGGCAACCCCTTGGTCACTTTTTTCCAATTATCGCCACCATCCACGGATTTGTAAATACCCCCAATCTTGTTGGCACCACTAATGATGGTCCATGGCTTTCGCTCGTTGCGCCACATGGCTGCATAGATAATGTTGGGGTTGTTGGGGGCAAATTCTATGTCCACCGCACCTACGCTATCAGAAACGTAAAGTACGTTTTGCCAACTCTTACCACCGTCTTTGGTTCTGTACACCCCTCTTTCTTTATTCGGATTGAAAGGTTGACCTTGTGCGGCCACAAATACCAAATTGGGGTTGGATGGGTGAATTTCCACCGCTCCGATTTGCCCTGCTTTTTCCAGTCCAATATGGGTCCATGTCTTTCCGGCATTTTCAGATTTGTACATACCATCTCCCACGATGATGTTGGAACGAATACCATCAGACCCGGTGCCCACAAAAATAATATTAGGATCTTCCTGATATACTTTTATTGTACCTATAGAGGGAGATTTAAAATATCCATCAGAAATATTGGACCAATTGATTCCATAATCTGTTGTTTTCCAAACACCGCCTCCGGTAGTGCCCATGTAAAAAGTACCGGGCTGCTTTACAGCTCCTTGTACTGTGGTGGAGCGGCCCCCACGTGTAGGGCCTACGTTGCGAAAGGTAAGGGCCTTAAAAAACGTGGAGTCAGAAGAAGAGGTTTGGGCGTTGGTTTGTAAGCCAATGGAACTAAAAAAAAGTAGCGCCAGAAATCGATAGATTGACGAAGTCATAAATAAGGGTTGAATTAAAAATGGAACACTAAGAGCATTATATAAAAATGGTTTATTGGAGGTTATACTCCAATAAAGTTATGGTAAACGCTCGGAAAAGGTTTTGACAGGCTAAAGGCCGTATCTAAGACGGGAAAAATTATGACAACAAAAACAGGAAAATCAATGGAAATATTATTCCGAGCAATGCCAGTTTGAAGCCCCTGCTTCTGAAGCTGTTTTTGCCTTTTTCTATAAACATGCCTGTAAAGGCTATGACCAACATGGCGGCTCCAAAGAAATCAGAGTAGTAGATCCACCAGTTGCTGGTATCCTGATGAAGAATGGTCATCTGACCCAATAGAGGGATAGTGCGATAAGTAATGATATTTCCCTCGCCCGTTGCTAAATTGATTTTTACATCGTTGGAGGCATAGGATATCACTAGCTCTTCTTCCGTTGCCTGAAAGCGCCTTAATTCATCTTCAATGTTTTGTTCACTGGTGAACTGAGCGATAAAAGCATCGCTTACCTGTTCTTTGGTTAATGGCGTTATCTGGATCTCTTTGGTATCATGCGTATACCGCCTTGGGTTTAGAGTTCTTCGGTGATTTAGAAATATGCCAGAGAAAGCAAAGGCTATAATTAATCCTACGTAAAAATAGGCGATGTCGCGGTGGGTATTGCGGGCAGTTAATTTCATATCAAGGATTTTTGCGGGCACGAAGTTAAGAAGTTAAAATAAATTCAAATCACCTCGATGGCAGGAGATTAAATTCTTCATCGGATGATGAACCAGACTTTATCGATCAAGCCCTCACTTACATGATATATAATGGTAGCTTCTACCTTTTCCGCTCTCATCCCAGTCACCCTTTCATGGTCGATCACATAATCGCCCATTACACTTCTGCTCAATACCTCTGCATGCAGGTTTTTGCTTTCAAATCTTGTAGAATATCTATCTCGCATAGGGTCCATGCCTTCCAGAATAAGTTCTTGCGGGAAGTTGTACAACTTTATATCGGGGCTATAGACAGAGAGGAAACTTTCCAGATCGTGAGCATTGTATGCAACCAACTGGCGTTGTACGATTTCTTCAGGCGTGGGGGTTAAAATATTTATAACCTGAAAAATTTTTCCATCCTTCATCACAGCATCAATGGCGCTATAGTTTTTGATGTCTTCCAGTGGGTTAGCATTTAGAATAACCAAGTCAGCCAATTTTCCGGAAGTGACAGATCCTAATTCTTTTTCTTTACCCATTAGTTTGGCGCCATTCAACGTTGAATTGATTAAAATTTGATTGGGTGACAAACCGGCCTTTTGCATAATGGCCAATTCCTGATGCATGGAGGAAGCATGTAGGGTTCCAATATTTCCCGCATCGGTACCTGTGGCTATGATTACACCTGCATCCTGAAGTTTCTTCAGGTTTTTCATAGCAATCTCCACGCGCTGCAAGGCATTTGTTAATGGTTGCTCTGGATTAGCCATCATCGTTTTGGTATTTGCTGGCAATTGCTCAGCGGGTATTTGCTTCAAGTCAAAAAGTGATCCCATAAAAAGAGGATCAGCAATAGCAAAATCAACCGGAATAAAATCAAATTGCTGTGTAAAAGTTCTAACATAACCATCCAATACACTGATGCTGGAGGTATATATGGTGCCATGTTGTTTTAGTAATTGTATAAACTCATCATCTACTTCCTTGTCGTCTACGCTGTGCACGAGAATGTCCGCACCCGCCTTTACTGATTCTTTTGCAGTAGCCAATTGTGTGGCATGAACAGCCACTCGTATTCCTTTGGCATGACTTTGATTAATGGTGTGTTGAATTAGCTTGAGATTGTCTGCAAAGTTGAGTTGAGGAGAAACGATAAACCAGATTTTGATCAGATCTGCTTTTTGATCGGCCAGTTTTTGCACCAGCTGATCCACTTCTTCTGTTGTCGCTACTTTTACAATAGGAGGATCTCCGGCATCCAGTTTTGGATTGGCAACGGTAGAAATCAGTGGACCCGCTACAATAACTCGCGGAGCCAATGCGGTAGCTGCGGCCTCTGCCCGAATATCAAAATTGAGCATAGGACCGCCCACATCTGCTACGGATGTAACACCGGCACGCAAATAGCTGGCAAAAGTGCGCGATAATCTTTTCTTGATGTTACTCAATTCCTCTTCGTATGGAACAACCGCTCTTAAATCAATGGCGTCAGGACGTGTGTAGAGGCCACCAGATTGGAAGAAGTGAACATGGGAGTCAATCAGGCCAGGAATAATATATTTTCCCTTTACATCAATGATTTCGGCATTGGCAGGAATCTTCATCTTTCCCTGCCGGCCAGTTTTTTCAATTTTGTTGTCTTTGATCAACACCACTGCCTCAGCCACGGGTTTATCGCCATTGCTATTTATCAAAGTGGCACCTACAAGTGCCTTATAATTTTGACCATAGGACAGGCTGAAAGACAGGGAAAGAATAGCGCAGCTTAATATCTTTATCATTGTGTTTTATTAATTCGGGCTCAAGTTAGAAAATGATAAGGATACTTTATAAGTGCATGAAGATGAGAATATGGGGCTGTTTAATTTACGCTTTAATAATTCTGCCTACCCGAGGGGTAACGCAATCTATTGATAGCACTTTCGCTGATACAGTAAGGTTACTCAATGAAGTTGTTGTCTCGGGATTTGCCAACCAACGGGTATTGAAAGAGGTGCCAGCCTCCATAGGGTTTTTGGATGCTAAATCCTTAGAGAGGTTCAACAGCACCAATCTATTGCCGGCTGTCAATCTGGTGCCAGGTGTCCGAATGGAAGAGCGCTCTCCGGGCAGCTATCGTTTTTCAATTCGCGGAAGTTTATTGCGTTCTCCTTTTGGCATTCGCAATGTTAAGGTTTACTGGAGCGGTTTGCCACTAACGGATGGAGGAGGAAATACCTATTTGAATTTAATTGATTTTGATGCAGTAGGGTCAATAGAAATCATCAAAGGCCCCGGATCAAGTCTGTATGGAGCTGGTACTGGCGGGGTAATATTTTTGACAAGCCCTGGTCAAAACAAAAAAGGACTTCAATTTTCATCCACTTTCGGAAGTTTCGGATTACAGCATCATCGGCTACGGTATCAAGTCGGTAGCAATAAGTTTAAAGCGAGCATTCAATATGCCCATCAACAATCGGACGGATATCGTGAACAATCTGCTATGGACCGCAATTCAATCCATACTAATGTTCATTATTTACTGGGAAAGAAATCAACGCTATCATGGATGAGTTTTTATTCAGATCTTTTTTACGAGACACCCGGTGGATTGACTTTAACACAATTTGAGTCAAATCCAGCATTGGCCAGACCAGGCACATCATTTTCACCTGGCGCTGTAGAAAATAGAGCAGCTGTGTATAACAAAACTTTTTATTCGGCATTATCCTATGATCTGGATTGGAGTGAGAAATGGTCCACACATGCGGGAGTATTTGTTTCTCAAACCAGTTTTGATAATCCCAGCATTCGCAACTATGAATCCCGAGATGAGACCAATATTGGTGGAAGAGCATCAACTCAATTTGACTTTGCTAAAACTTCCTACAAGGGAAAGATCATTGCAGGACTGGAAGGTCAATATTTTTTTTCACCCATCGGTGTCTATGACAATGATTTAGGCATGAAAACTTCTGTTGTTCAGTCGGAAGATGAGCTGAAGTCGTTGCAAAGCTTAGGATTTATTCAAATGGAACTCGAGCTACCTCGTAACTATTATCTGACTGCTGGAGGCAGCGTTTCGTTCCTGACTTATAATTTCAAGCGAAATAACCCTGGACCATCCATAGCCCAATCAAAAAGTTTTAACGCTGTATTTTCACCCAGGGTAGCACTGTTGAAAAAAATCAACAATGACCTTTCAGTGTTTGGGAGCGTAAGCAATGGCTTTTCTCCTCCGGGTTTGGCTGAAGTACGGCCATCTGTCAACACCTTTAACAGCAACCTGAATGCGGAGAGAGGCACCAATTTTGAATTGGGCTTTCGGGGAAATGCGATTGATCGAAGGCTTCAATTTGATGTAACATGGTATGACTTCATTTTAAACCAAACCATTGTCATTCAGCGAGCAACTGATGGCGCTGAATTTTTTGTGAATGCCGGGAAAACCGATCAAAAGGGACTAGAAGCGCAAGTTGTCTATCGGCCGAAACTGAGTAATCAAAGTAATGTTTCCGATTTTATGCTTACATCCAGCTATGCATACAATCATTATCGTTTTGTAAAATATGTTCAGGATGGTCAGGATTATTCTGGCAATCCTTTGACCGGTGTTCCTCCTGTAATATTTTCTCTGGCGCTGGATTTAGCGTTGAGGAAAGCCTGGTATGTGAATGTAACAGGAAGTTTTACCGACCACATTTCACTTAATGACTTGAACAATATCTATGCGAGTTCATTTACATTGCTGGGACTTAGAACGGGCTACAAAGCATTTTGGTCAGGAAGGGTGGAGCTTTTCGTAGGTGCCGATAATTTATTAAATGAGAAATACAGTTTGGGCAACGACCTGAATGCTTTTGGTGGTCGATATTATAATGCGGCCCCTACACGAAATTTTTATGCCGGACTAAAAGTAGATTTGAAAGACATTAAGTGATTGATCGGGTACCTTTTCCAATTCGAGAAAGTATTGCTGATTACTTTCTTCAGGCTGTTCAGGCAGTTGTCACCTTAATCAATTTCAGGGCTGCAGCAGGTGGGTGTATCAATCATGGAGGAGAACTGGTTACTTCAAGAGGCAATTATTTTCTAAAATGGAATGACAAGAAAAAATTTCCGGGAATGTTTGTCGCTGAAGCAAAAGGATTAATGCTGTTGAGTAAAACGGAAACCGTGCAAACACCCAAGGTTGTGACAACCGGAGAAGCGGATAGGTACCAATTCATTTTGATGGAGTTTTTTGATGCGGATATTCAATCTGAAACATATTGGAGCACATTAGGCAAACAACTAGCTAAGTTGCATCGAAAGTCCAACGACTATTTTGGTTTGAATCATGACAATTATATTGGATCTCTTGTGCAGAAGAATGATGCAGCCGATTCGTGGATTCAATTTTTTATATCGAAACGATTAGAGCCCTTGCTGATGCAACTTTCATCATCAAATAGCATCGATGTTCCATTCCAACAATCCATGCAAAAAATCTTTTACAGGATGGAAGAATTATTTCCTGTTGAAGCACCTTCCTTGCTGCATGGCGATTTGTGGAGTGGAAATGTGATCAACCATTATGGGGCACCCGCTGTTATTGATCCGGCAGTGTATTATGGACATCGTGAAGCCGAAATTGCGTTCACTAAACTTTTTGGGGGATTTGATATTGCTTTTTACGAAGCGTATTCGCATTATTCCCCGCTTGAGGCAGGTTTTGAGCTACGACAAGACCTTTACAATGTGTATCCATTACTAGTACATGCTATTTTATTCGGTAACAGTTACCTTCTGCAGGTTAAGCGTATTATTAAGCACTTCGAATAAGTGCAAAGTTTCGTATCTTTAAATATCACAAAAATATATTTTATGAAAAATCGTTTCTTAGTATCAATGGTAATGGCAATATTCATTGCAGGACTTATAAGTTCTTGTGATGTTTTTGACAAGGTGGATGACGTTTCCTTCTCTACGAATTTTCAGGAATCAATTCAAATCACTGACGCACCAGAAGGCAGCTATTCAAAAAGTGTTACTTTGGATGCAACTACTGATCCTGAGGTAGACAGATACAAGGATAAAATCAAAGGCATTGAGCTGAATAAGATAACTTACAAAGTATCCGGCTATAATGGACCTTCTGATGCTACATTTTCGGGAGATATGTTGTTTGGAACGAATGGTTCGCTAGGCTCAGTTGCTATTTCAGGATTGAATCTGAATACGGCATCAAGCTCGGGAGTGGAAACAGAATTGGATCTAAGCCAGCAAGAAGTAGATGCAGTAGCCAACCAACTTAAAAGCGACAAGGCTGTTGTAGTGACAATGGCGGGTAACTTTTCAAATGGACCCGTAACCTTTTTACTTACCGTAAAAGTTGATGCAAAAATTACTGCAGACGCATTGTAAAATTTCCAGATCAGATAAACAAAGACAAAGACCCTGCTCAACGCAGGGTTTTTTGTTGTATGGCCTTGGCGATCAACGCTGCATGTATGCGCGAATTTTCAATGAACCATTTATTGGTTTTCAGGCCACCGCAAACTACTCCGGCTAAATATAAGTTCGACACCGAACTCTCCATGGTTTGGTCGTTGTAGACTGGTGTATGAAATTCATCCTCCTGAAATTGAATGCCTAATGATTTCATGAAATTGAATGGAGGCTGATAGCCTGTCATGGCCAGCACAAAATCATTTTCCAGTCGGAGCGGTCCATCGGGCGTATTAATGTCAACCGTATTGGTTTCAATGTTTACAATTTCTGAATTGAAGTAGGCTTTAATACTGCCTTCCTTTATACGATTTTCAATATCCGGACGCACCCAGTATTTTACCGTTTCCCTGATTTCTGATTCTCTTATCACCATGTTTACTTCCGCACCTTTGCGCCAGGTTTCCAACGCCACATCGACTGCTGAATTGGCTGCGCCTACCACGATGATTTTTTGTTTGAAATAGGGGTGGGGTTCGTCATAGTAGTGTTTTACTTTAGGGAGGTCTTCACCGGGCACATTCAAGAGATAGGGGAGATCGTAAAACCCAAGTGCCAATACAAGAGCAGTTGATGAATACTCGCCCTTGGTTGTAGCAATTTCAAAGCCATCATTGGTTTTTATTACAGAATTAACCTCTTCGTACAACTTTACTTTCAAATCCCAGCTTAAACAGACCCTTCGGTAATATTCCAATGCCTCTACTCTGTTGGGTTTAGCACCATGTGAGATAAAGGGCACACCACCTATCTCCAACTTTTCGGACGTTGAAAAAAACGTCATGTTCATTGGGTAGTGATAAAGTGAATTGACCAGACAACCTTTTTCAATAATTAAATAGTTTAATCCTGCTTTTTTTGCTTCGATGCCACAAGCAAGACCAATAGGGCCAGCGCCTATTATAATTAAGTCATGTTTATTTTTCATCTCTATTAGATCTGATTCAGTAAAGATGTTATTAAGCATCTTTGGGAAAAGTGAAGAGACAAAGATACAATTTGAACAAGGGTATGAAGATTTTTTGCTAGCTTCATTTCCATATTAGAAATCAAATGAAAAAATATCTGTTGCTGCTTCTTATAAGCGTCCCTCTTGTTTCAGTCTCACAAACAGGTTCTGAAATTTATTTGCTGGACGTGCAGCTGAGCAAAAGTAAGATTTCGATAAGCAACCCTGTCAATGTAACCAATCACCCAGGTTATGACAACCAGCCTTCATTTCATAAGAGAGACCCCATTTTATACTATGCCTCTTTTAATGAAGAAGGTCGGTCAGACATAAAAACCTACAATTACAACACGGGTGAGACCAGTTTATTAACAACTACTTCCGAGCGTGAGTATTCTCCAACGCTGACTCCTGATGGGCAGTACATTTCTTGTATCATACAAAGAGATAACGGAGCACAAGACTTGGGTCAATATCCGGTGGGTGGCGGAGAGGCCATAGTGCTGATTGATAATCTGATAGTAGGCTACCATGCCTGGGTGAATGCAAATCAGTTAATGCTATTTGTACTGGGAGACCCGATGACTTTACAATGGTATGATTTGAAAAGCAAAACAAGTGAGGTGATTGAAAATAATATTGGCCGTTCCCTTCATCAAATACCTGGAGAGCAGGCGTTGAGTTTTGTGCACAAAAAATCAGAAAAGGATTGGGTCATTCAAAGAATAGATAAGAAGTCGCGGAAGATATCACCCATTGTTGCCACATTACCAGGCCGAGAAGACCTCACCTGGACAAATGATGGCAGAATTATTATGAGCGATGGAATGAAGCTGTTTTTTTATAATCCGAAATCGAAGGGTGGATGGACTGAAATTGAGTTTGCCAATAATGAGTTGAAAGGCATTTCGCGACTAGCCATATCGCAGGATGGAAAGAAACTGGCAATAGTAGTGAGTGAGTAATTATTCCGATTCGCAAAAACTTCCTTTACCTACCCACAGTTTTTTAAATTCGATACTGAATACCGTATCAGTCATGGATGGGTCAGCTTCAATAAGCGATTGATCTACTTCTCCCTTCATTATCAAAATGCCTCCATCCCTATTGGGAAAAATTCCTTCCGCGATCACATTACCGGTTTTTACAATTTGCTTCAAGTAGTCATCATGTTTCTTAAACGTTTCTCCTGCCTTTTGCACATTGAATTTTGTAATAGTGGAAATGTATCGGATGAAAGTATAAGTCACCATTTCAACGTTGGGATCAACTACACATACCGATCCCACCCTTGGCAAATAAGGAAACATTTCAATTCTCCATCGGTTTGCCTTCACCGCAGGATCGGTACTTAGCCATTGCTTTACTGTATCTGAAGAGGCGCTATTAAAAATAAAAATCCCACCTCCTCCTTCAAATGGTCCTGCCACCAGGAGTTTTCCTTCTTGAGCTAACTTTTCAATATTGTTGAGGTGAAGTTTCATGAGTTGGTCTACTTCTTCTTTTGGCAACTCAGCTTTGTCGGTGCGTGTGTTTAAAAAGACAAAAGTATACTGAGGCTTTTGTGCCCATGTTGTAAAACAGATAATGGAAAAGGTCAAAAGAAGAGCAGTTCTCATCTTATGAATTTAATAGATCCGGTGAAGATTAAATATTTTTAACTAAGAAAAATAGAACTTGAAACGCTAAGCCAGATTTCTTTTTGCCTTCCAGCTGATCAGCATCACACCCGATAATATCAATACAGTGCCAGCTATCTGAAGTGCGAAAATAGGCTCATCCAGGAAAATATTGGCCTGAATAATAGTGGAAGCAGGTCCAATACTGGTCACGATGGATGCATTCTCTGGTCCAATTCTTTTTATTCCTTCAGAACGAAGGTAGGAGGGGATAACGGTAGAGATAATGGCCATTAAAAAACTAAAGATGTAAATTTTATTGTCCAGGTACAGCAGTGATTTGTCGCTGGTAATAAAGAAATGAAGTAATACTCCAATGGCAGCAAAACTCATGGCGTAGCTATTGAATTTTACAGGCCCAACCATCGGAATTAACTTTCCACTCCCCACTATATAAGCAGCAAACGTAACCGCACACCCAAACACCAGGAAACACCCCAGGTAAAAATTAGGGTCATCGGAGGAGCCAAGTGAAACTTCACCAGTAAATGCGAGGAGCAGTCCGCTATAAGTTAGAATAAGCGCGACCCATTGTTTTGTTTTAATTTTTTCTTTAGAAATGGCAGCAGACATGAGCACAACAATTGTGGGATACATAAACAGGATAAGACGCTCCATGCCTGCTGAAATGTATTGTAATCCCAGAAAATCCAGTAAGCTGCTCACGTAATACCCCAGACAACCAATAAAGGCGATGTAAAACCATTGCTTGGTAGTAAACTTTACATTGCCTTTCTGAGAGGAAGTAATTAATGCAGATCCCAGAAAAAATGGTATAGAAAAAATCATGCGGAGGGCAAGCAGAGATACCGCATCAACGGTTGTTTCTACGTAGGCCAGCTTCACAAATATCGCTTTGGCCGAAAAGCAGATTGAACCCAGTATGGTTATGAGAATGCCTCCGATAAGATATCCCGATGATTTCTCGCTCATCTATTTATTCGATAAGCACGCGGGCAAAATTCATCAGCTCTTTTTCTTGATTGTAAACATGTGGTGCTACACGAATCGCATTACCACGGTAAGAAACCGAAATATTTTTTTTCTTCAATTTAGCTTTAATGGTCTTGAGGTCCTTGCCAGCGGGCAGCCTAACCCCAAACAAATGACTAGAGCGATATTTTTCATCCTCAATCCAAAACCCGTTTTCCTTTAGTAGTGCAATTGGTTTCTTAGAAATACTGGCGCAATAAGCCTGAATGTTTTTAGGCTTCCAATCATTGATTTGTTTTAATGCTTCAAGCATCATTGGAGCAAGTATAAAATTGCTGTGTTCACCTACCTCATACCGGAGTGCCCCAGGCTGATAAGCCACCTGATAATTGACAAGTCCGGCAAAGTCTTCACTGTTGAGTCTATTAATCCAGTTTTCTTCAATGGGCTTTCCATTATCAAAATAAGGACCGTAGTAGGCCAGGCCGATAGAGTATGGACCCATCAACCATTTGTAACCCGCACACACCAACATATCAGGTTGAATGCTTTGTATGTCAAAGGGCAGCGCGCCTACGGACTGTGTGCCATCAATGATAAGTAAAGCACCCACTTCCAGTGTTCTCCTTCTTATTTCTTTTAAATTAAATAAAGTACCATCGGCCCAGTGCACATGACCCAGTGAAACCACTCTGGTGTTGTGGTCTATGGCGTCCAGGATTTTCTCATTCCATATTTTTCCTCTGTTTATTGTTGTTGGTGGAGCAGCGATGACATCCAGGGTGGCACCACTATCCAAGCACAGTCTTTGCCATGGATAGTAGTTGCTCGGGAATTGCTCACCGGTTACAATTACTTTTTCAGAAGGAGATAATTTGATATTGTGTACAGCATTGGCCAAGCCATAAGATACAGAGGGAACCAAAGCGATGCGGCTTGGATCTTTGCAGCCCACTAGCTTGGAAAATTGTTTTCTTAAAAGTTCGCCCGTCTTGAAAAACTCTTCAGGTGATATTTGAAGAGGATTCCGTTTTCCTTTTATTCCGTCTATTCCTGCCTTCTCCACGCTTTTCAAAAGAGGGGACATGTAGGCACAGTTGAGATATGTAATGCCTGCTGGCAATGAAAATTTTGAGCGTTGAAGTTTAATCATTGTTAATAGTTAGTTGGAGAAAGGCCAAGTGAATCCCTTAGCGGACTGTGTTCTTTTTTATTTTTATTCCAATAGTCTGTATAAAGGGTCTTGTCCAGCGTGGCCTTGGTAAACATTTTTTTACCACCTTCAGTGTGTTCTTCCTGCCATCCTAATATTTGATGAGGGAATTTTAAATCTGCCCGAATAGTAAGGATACGTTCTGGATATTGAATGGAGTAAATCGTTTCAGCAGCCCCGATCTCTTTAGAGATAGTAACCAGGGTGGGTCTTAGCGCTTCATGATTCAAACGTGTAAAGAAAAGGCCAGGGATAATGGTGATTTCACCATTTGGAATATGATCAGGGTCAATGCGGATCAGATTGAGCAACTCATCTTCCAGCAACACCTTGTTGAGTGAGAACTGCGTATCTCCTTCTTGTTCAAAATAGGAGTAGCTTGACACATCATAGTTGTAGTTTCTCAGGTTCATCTGGGTAAACACATGCCCACACCATTCTTGCGAGGTCATGGACACTTTTAGTGTATTCGGAAATTCATTTCTACTCACAGGGGTAAACGAAGAAAGCATCATGGAGTAGGGATAAATCCCTGTTACAAAATTTTTAGAGTAATTAAGTTTCATTACGGTGACCTTATCCTCACTGGCAATATTGGGATTGTCCAACTTCACCTGCTTTGATTTAGAAAATGCTTCGGTTACGAAAATAAGCATTGCCTTTCCTTTCTGGGTTTCTCCGTATCGAGATTGCTCCAGGTTATAAGCATTTACTTCTGCTTTGCCAGCATACCAATAATTCTTGAAATTATCCGTATCGTATAATCCAGATTCTCCACTTTGAGGAGGAGAGGGCTGTGTACAGTCACTAAGGGCGAAAGCAAATAGTGATAATAAAAATATTTTAAAAACCTGCATATCTTGAAAACTAGTTTTTTAAAATATAAATTCCTTCATTAATTAAACTGTTGGTTACTTGTATGATCCAATGGTATTAATATTGTACATTGTTATGTCTATGAAAGTGTCGGCTGAATACTACAAAGGGATTGAGTTCATAAGAATATCAAAGTTGCCCGAGGAACAAAGGAAGCAAATTGTTCTTGCGCTTCCTTCCGATAATGTTATAAAGATTTTGAGAGAAAATGAACTGCTTACAGACTGTATTCAGTTCAAACATTATGAGGCGTGGTTTGATCAGGTTTACAAAAAAATAGACCATGCTGCCAAGGCCCTTGAGCCTTTCCATAATTCTGTTAAGCTATCGTAGCGCTAATCCCAAACGCCTTCAGGAACGATTTCCAAAACGTTCCCAGCCGGATCTTCAAAATAGCTTGATTTTAGGCCATTTCTCCACGTTACTTCATCTGTTATCTTTATTCCCTTGGCCATCAGGGCTGCTTTCTCTTTTTCGTAATCAGCTGAGGCTACCTCAAAAGCAAAGTGATATTTGCCAATGGCGAAATGAGGGGGAGGACTTTTTTTATTTCTCGAGTCAGCGGGATTAAAGCACAATAGCACGGAGCGCCCAGCCCTAAAAAAAATATGTTTGTCTTCCACAAAGCCAATGACAGGTAGACCAAGCAGACCGTTATAGAAATCGCGTGCCTGCTTCAGGTCGCTCATGTAAATACAAGTTTCTTTGATTTGTTTAAACGTCATGCCTGCAAAGTTCAGCTTTATGGTCATTGTACTCTTTCCACATCTCTGCCACAATAGTGGAGGCAGGCTTTATTTCCTTAATGGCTGCCGATACTTGTCCTATTTCCAATTCACCCTCTTCAAGGTCGCCTTCAAATATTCCCTTTTTTGATCTTGCCTTTCCCAGCAGCTGGATCAACTCCTCTTTGGAAGCACATCTTTGCTCGGCCTCAAGTACCTTCTGATAAAACTGATTTTTGATAAGGCGGACTGGGGTAAGCTGCTTTAACGTTAGGACGGTTTCACCTTCCTCACTATTGGTAATCCTTTTTTTAAAATGCTCATGGGCGGAGGACTCTGAGCTGGCCGCAAACCGGGTTCCAATTTGAAACCCTTCGGCCCCCAACACTTCTGCTGCCAACATAGTGCGACCCGACCCGATGCCCCCCGCAGCAATCAAAGGAATGTCAATGGCATCTCGAACCATCGGAATGAGGCAAAAAGTGGTGGTTTCTTCTCGTCCGTTATGGCCTCCAGCCTCAAATCCCTCTGCCACTACAGCGTCCACTCCGGCAAGTACACTCTTCTTTGCAAATTTTACACTGGAAACTACATGCACCACAGTAATCCCTCTATCCTTTAGATAGCTGGTCCAGGTGGCAGGGTTGCCCGCAGAGGTAAAAACAATTTTGACCTCTTCGGCCACAATTATTTCCATCAGTTTGTCTATTTCCGGATAGAGCAAGGGTACGTTTACTCCAAAAGGAGATGAGGTGGCGGCCTTGCATTTTCTAAGGTGTTCTTGAAGGGTAGGAGGATGCATGGAGCCAGCCCCAATTAATCCTAAACCTCCGGCATTACTTACCGCTGAGGCCAACCTCCATCCGCTACACCACACCATGCCTGCCTGAACAATGGGCAAGCTAATTTTGAAGAGTTCAGTTATTCTATTTGGCATCTTTTTTCCTGCTACTTTGGTCTAATTACTTTAGCTATAAGTCTGAAAATCTGAACATTAGATTTTAAGGCTTTTAATGAGGGTATTTTGGCCCTCATTAGTTGTCCACAAAGAACTGATTGATTTATGATCACCTAACTCGCTGATAAACTGTATGTTAAGCAATAACACAACGGTAATGTGGATAAGTGGTTAATTTTGTGGAAAACTAATTTGCTCCGTTTTTGGTAAATATAAGTGTCTGAATTTTAGCTCTTTTAGTAAATTTCTTTCTTCAAACTTACATGACTAATGGGCCTTGTAAGTAAATTCACCCGCTCAAGGCGAACTTAACCCGAAACACTGCGTTTTGAAACTATTATGAGGCTTTCGTTAACAACATTTGTATTGGTGGTTGTGATAACTACATCCTATGCACAATCGGCTGAAAGGGTTAAGATTGAAGACCTGCAACATAAAATCGATGGTAAGCAGGATAAGATATTGGTCATGAATTTCTGGGCAACCTGGTGCGCTCCATGCATCAAGGAACTGCCATTGTTTGAACAAATGAACAGCAGCAGAGCAGATGTTGACATTAACCTGGTGAGTATCGATTTGGATCTGGATCCAAACCCGGATAAAGTGTATCGTTTTATAGCGCGCAAGCAACTCAAAGCAAAGGTGTATATGTTAGATGAAAGGGATCCAAACACCTGGATTGATAAAATTGACAAAAGCTGGTCCGGTGCTATTCCTGCAACGCTGGTGGTCAATCCCTCTAATGGAAAACGCAGGTTTGTAGAGAAAGAACTCAAGGAAGGTGATCTTGAAGAGTTAATCAATAGTGTTAAATAAATAAGAATAAGTATGAATGCAGTAAAAACGTTTTTAGCTATTGCCCTGCTTGTAGTAATTTCTGCAGGGGTTCCAGTAAAATCCGGGTATGAAGTGGGCGACACTGCCACAGACTTCAAATTGAAAAATGTCGATGGCAAAATGATATCTCTTGCAGATTACAAAGATGCAAAGGGTTACATTGTGATTTTCAATTGTAATACTTGTCCTTATTCAAAAGCCTATGACGATCGCATCATTGCGCTCAATAAAAAATATGCTTCTCAAGGATTTCCGGTTCTTACCATCAATCCAAATGACCCAGGTCTTTCCCCGGGCGATTCATTTGATGAAATGAAAAGTCAGGCGAACAGAAAAAAATATGATTTTCCGTATTTAGTTGACGAAACACAGGATGTAGCCAGAACATATGGAGCCACCAATACGCCTCATGTTTATGTTTTGAATAAAATCAGCGACAAAGAGTTGAGAGTAGCTTACATCGGAGCGATAGATGATAACTCCAGAGATGCTTCAGCTGTCTCGAAAAAATATGTGGAAGATGCAGTGGATGCTTTGCTGAAATCCAAATCCGTTCCTACAACCAAGACAAAGGCAATTGGATGTACTATTAAATGGAAGAACTCTTAAAAGTTTGGATTAACTGAATTATCAAAGCCGGTGAGGATTTCATCGGCTTTTTTATTTGAGCATGGCGAGGATGTCATCAATGTACTCTCTGCTATTGCTTAACCTAGGTACTTTATTCTGGCCGCCTAATTTTCCTCTCTTTTTCATCCAATTGTAGAAAGTGCCTTCCTCAACACTATGCACTTTCGGCATCATTAAGGCCAAATCAAAAGCGCGCTTGGCATCATAATCCGAATTGACCTTTCTCAAAGCATCATCCAGCAAGGCCGTGAATTTATCCAATTCATTGGGCTTCACTTTAAACTCGATTATCCATTCATGCCCTCCGCGGTGAGATTTTTCTAAAAAGATTGGACCTACGGTAAAATTATCAATTACTGCTCCGGTTTGTTCACATGCTTCTGTAATAGCTGTCTCCGCATTTTCGATGATCACTTCCTCTCCAAAGACATTAATAAAATGTTTGGTGCGACCAGAAATCTTAATTCTGTAAGGTGATGTGCTGGTAAACTTAACTGTGTCCCCAATATTATACCTCCACAAGCCAGCATTGGTAGTTATTACCATTGCATAATTTTTTCCAATCTCTACTTCGCCCAGGCTTATGGTTTGAGGGAATTCACTATTCATTTCTTCGGCCGGAATGAATTCATAAAAAACACCATAGTCCAGCATGAGCAGCATGTCGTCAGCATCTTTACGGTCTTGTATTCCAAAAAATCCTTCGCTGGCATTGTAGGTGTCCCAGTATCTCATCTGATCAGATGGAATCAGCGACTTGAAAAGATTTTTGTAAGGATGGAAGGCCACGGCACCATGAAAAAACACCTCCAGGTTGGGCCATACTTCCAATATGTTCGTTTTGTTTTCCAGTTCAAGTATGCGCTGAATCAATAAGACAGTCCATGTGGGCACCCCCGCAATATTGGTAACGTTTACTTTTGAAGTTTCTGAGGCCAGCAGGGTAATCTTCTCTTCCCAATTGTCCATAAGGGCTACGTCCAGGCTTGGAGTACGGATGAATTGTGCCCATGGAGGCAAGTTTTGCATGATCACAGCAGACACATCTCCATAGTAAGAACTGGAAGTTGGGTCAAACTCATTGATCTTGTGGCTACCGCCAACAGCGACACCTTTACCAGAAAATATTTGAGTGTCAGGAAAATTATTAACGTAAAGGGAGAGCATGTCTTTACCACCTTTAAAGTGGCAATCTTCCAATGCCTCTGGTGATACAGGAATAAATTTGCTGCGTGCATTGGTGGTGCCGGAAGATTTTGCAAACCACTTGATCTCCGTTGGCCAAAGCACCTTTTGCTCTCCCCGCATGGTGCGATCGATATAAGGAAAAATTTGCTCGTAAGTATAAACAGGAACCCTTCGTTTGAAGTCTTCATAGTGCAGGAGGTCATCAAAATCGTATTCCTGACCAAATACTGTACCCCGGCCCATGAAGAGGATCTTTTTTAAAACCTCGTCCTGTACATCATGAGGATATTTCATGAATAGCTCCATTTGGTGCATTCGCTTCTTCATCACCCACGTTAGTATCGAATTTAGTATTTGCATAATTGGAGCAAACCCAAATTAAAGCCGAACCGGCTTATTAAACAAACTGAATACTAAAACGAGAGAATAAAAAAATGGAGAAAAGATTATGACGAAGGTGCAACAGGAGCTCGTCTGAGTTGGAAATTTTGTCCCAGATATACTTTTCTTACCATGGGATCATTGGCCAGCTCTTCGGCTGACCCAGCTCTGAACAATTTTCCTTCTACCATTAGATAGGCACGATCAGTGATAGACAATGTTTCGTCCACATTGTGATCGGTGATCAATATGCCAATATTTTTTTTCTTGAGCTTCGATACAATAGATTGAATTTCTTCCACGGCAATAGGATCCACACCAGCAAAAGGTTCATCCAACAATACAAAGTGCGGGTCTACTGCAAGGGCGCGTGCTATTTCAGTTCTTCTTCGTTCTCCTCCAGACAACACCATTCCCAAATTTTTTCTCACATGGGTGAGACTAAATTCTTCCAGCAGACTTTCAACTTTTTCTTTGCGGTCCTTTTTGCTCATGTCCCGCATCTCCAGAGGTGCCATCAAATTTTCTTCAACAGATAATTTTCTAAACACCGATGCCTCCTGTGCCAGGTATCCGATACCCAATTTGGCACGTTGGTACATGGGCATTTCAGTAATGTCTTCCTGATCTAAAAAAATCTTACCACCATTGGGTTTGATCAAACCTACAATCATGTAAAAACTAGTGGTTTTGCCAGCACCATTGGGCCCGAGAAGTCCAACAATCTCACCTTGTTCCACCTGCACCGATACATCGCTGACTACTGTGCGTTTTTTATATTTCTTAACAAGATTTTGGGCTCTCAGTATCATGCTAGTCAAATTTGATGTCTTTCAATCGCAATTGCAAAGACGTTATTCCATTATACGTATTTTCTTCAACTGTATATGCCATTGTAAAGCGCTCACCTCTTGTGAGTCTTTCGTAATGTTCCATCATATCGAATCCCACCACGTTCACAACCGCTTCATCATCCTTTTGGGCGGCTAGAAATCGTATGTGTTTGTCTTTAAAAGCAGACAACGAATTCTTAACAAAAACCTCGCCTGATTGAAAAACAGGCTTATGGTTTTCTGGACCAAAAGGCGCCATTTGTTTTAAAACAGACCGAAACTTAGGTGTAATGGCACTTAATGGCAGCTCCAGATCAATTTCAATCACAGGTATGAGCATGTCTTCCGTAATGGTGGAGGACACTACTTGCTCAAATCTTTGCTGAAACGCAACCAGATTCTCTTTGCTCATTGTCAATCCGGCAGCATACTTATGTCCCCCAAACTTTTCAAGCAGGTCTGAACAGCTGGAAATTGCCTGATGTAAATCAAAGTCTTTAACACTCCGTGCAGATCCTGTGATCATGTCATTGGATGATGTAAGAATAACAGTAGGACGATAGAACTTTTCAATACATCGTGAAGCAACAATGCCGATGACACCCTTGTGCCATGTTTCTTTATAAAGCACCGTTGTTTTTGCTCGAAGAACATTTTCGTCTGATTCGATCATGCCAATGGCTTCATCAGTTATGGTCAGATCAAATTCACGTCTTTGGTCATTTTTAATGTTAATCTTTTCTGCCAATGCAGTTGCCTCTTCTTCTGTTTTGGCAATGAGCAGCTCAACGGCAAACCGGGCATGACTTACCCTGCCTGCTGCATTGATGCGCGGACCAAGAGTGAAAACCACTCCTGAAATGTCCAGTTCATTTTTGTTTCCGGATATTTCTATCAATGCTTTAAGTCCGGGCAACGGATTGTTATTTAATTTTTGTAGACCATAGTAAGCCAGCGTTCTGTTTTCTCCATTTACAGGCACGATATCCGAGGCAATACTTACGGCAACCAAATCGATGTATTTGGCCAATTCTGATTCATCCCTGTGTTTGCGGGCATATGCATGCAAAAGTTTAAAACCCAGTCCGCATCCACTAAGCTCTGGATAAGGATATTGACAGTCGCTGCGCTTTGGATCAAGAACAGCAACGGCTTGTGGCATTTGATCTCCTGGCAAGTGATGGTCGCAAATGATAAAGTCAATTCCCTTGTGGTCGGCCATGCTCACCATATCGGCTGATTTAATGCCAAGGTCCAGGGCTATGATCAGAGAAAAACCATTTTCTTCAGCCCAAATGATTCCTTCTTTGGATACACCGTATCCCTCTTTTGATCGATCAGGAATATAAAAATCACAATTTGGATAAAAGCTTTTCAGGTAACTGTACACCAGTGCTACCGAAGTAGTGCCATCCACGTCATAATCACCATACACTAAAATCTTTTCTTCATTACTTATCGCAGCATGCAGTCGAGCTATTGCTTTGTCCATGTCCTTCATGAGAAAAGGATCATGTAAGTGCGACATCATTGGACGAAAGAAATGTTTGGCCTCATCAAAAGTGGTGACGCCACGTTGCACCAGCAAGGTTGCCAGATAAGGATTGACATTAATGCTTTTACTCAGGCTTTCAACAATTTCCTGATCGGGAATGGGTTTAGTAATCCATCGCTTAACCATAGTTATTGCTGTTCAAAATTAATTGCACCACTTCTGCCCGATTCTCCTCTTTCCCCTGTTTTACCTTTGGGGCCATTGGTGCCGTCTTGGGTATTTCTTCCAGCACTTACCAATCCAGCCAATCCACCTTGCCCACCATCACCACCCAGTCCGGCATTTCCACCATAACTTCTTACCAATATTTTGTTGCCTAATAAAGTTCTTAAGTCTGCACAGCCGTTACAAGTTAATGTAAGGTTTCCCCCATCTCCGCCATTTCCACCACTCGCACCATTTCCTCCAGGACCTCCGTCTCCACCTGGGCAAAGCCTCGTCCCTGGGCTGCCTCCACCGCCATTTCCACCTCGGCCACCGTCTCCACCATCACCTCCACTCAGAGCAAACATTAACGAGCCTGTAATTTGCAGGTGATTGAAGTATAGAAAAAGATTTACACCGTCTGTTGCGGAGGTTCCGGGCTTTCCATTTGAACCTGGTGTACCATTTTTACAAGGGCCTACGGCTGTATATCCACCGATTCCATTGTCTCCTGTCAATCCATTTTCTCCAGCTCCAGTGATCTGGCAGCCTTTACCTACCTTAATTATTTTGGCATGAATAAAATTATCAGGTTTTGACCTATTTAGAAAAATTTTAGCGGAGTCAAGCATGATCAGGGTGTCTACAACAAGAATGTCGGAACCAAAAAGTTCATATGGTTTTCCTGCTTTCACTACCAATTTATCCATCCGAATTTGAGAAAACCCAACAAGAGAAGAACAGAGAAGGAAAATATAAACCAGAAAAATTTTCATTTTGTAAAAGTAAGTGATCTGCAGAACTCTCTAAAAACAAAAAGCAGTGCTCAGGGCACTGCTTTTGTTAGTTATAAATGGGAACGATTACTTTGTGGTCTTCTTTGCCGGAGCTTTACCATCAATTACACCTTCCAATACATCTTTTATCTCAACACGCTGGCCGTCTCTATAAGGCACAATCCACGCATCACTCACGCCCATTTCACGCATGTATTTTTTGAAAGTATCCGCTTCCCAATAGTCGCGGAATATACCAATGGTCAACTTCTGCTCGCCACCTTCAGCGGCTTCTCCTCCAAAGTTAGGATTATTTTCAAAGTACTTGGAAAGGTCTTTGTTTTTGAATGCCCCAATCTGAACTTTAAATACTACTCCTTTAGAAAAATCCATTGAGTTTTTTGCCGGTGCTTCCTTTAATTTAGATAGCTCTGATCTGGCCGAAGCCAAATCTCCCCTCATTTTGGAAATCTGATCTTCCAATTCGGCAATCTTCGCATCTTTGTCACTCACAGATGACTTTAGTTTGTTCACTTCAGTACCCAGTGTACTTACCTGAGTTTCGGCTGTTTGCTTGGCTTCAACAAAAGTTTTAAAGTTGGCCGGGTTCTTGGCATATTCTTTGGCTTTCTTTTTCCACTCTTTCTTTTCCTTTTTGGAAAGCTGCGCGAAAACTTGCGTGCCGGAAAAAATTAGAGCCAGGCAGAGGAATAATACTCTAGTTTTCATATTTAATTATTTGGTTGTTTTAGTTTATAAAAAGTTAGCCTTGTTCACGATCGGTACAAAGGTCGATAGCACAAGTCTTAGTTTGGTTAATAATGAGATTAATAATCAATTAAAAGTAAGAAAAAAACTTGATTAGAGGTCATTTTGGATACTAGCTCACCCGAATAATCGACTAACCAACAGTTTTTTCATCTGATTAAAGGCCAGAACCTACCATATTTTCAGGTCTTACCCACTCATCGAATTGGGCTGAGGTGAGCAATCCGAGCTCAACTGCCGCCTCTCTAAGGGTCTTATTTTCTTTGTGTGCCTTCTTCGCAATTTTAGCAGCATTTTCGTAACCAATGTGGGTATTCAATGCGGTTACCAACATAAGTGAGTTCTCAAGATGTTGCGTGATTACAGGCAGGTTCGGCTCTATGCCTACAGCACATTTGTCTGTAAACGATACACATGCATCTCCTATCAGAAGGGCAGACTGTAAAACATTAGACGCGATAACAGGCTTAAACACATTGAGCTCGAAATGACCAGTTGCACCTGCTATTGACACCGCTGTATCGTTTCCGATTACTTGTGCACACACCATGGTTAGCGCTTCGGGCTGAGTAGGGTTTACCTTCCCTGGCATGATGGATGATCCGGGTTCATTATCCGGAATGATGATCTCTCCGATACCACAACGAGGACCAGAACTGAGCATACGGATGTCATTAGCAATTTTCATAAGAGAAACAGCTGTGCGTTTTAGCGCACCTGACAATTCCACCATGGCATCATGTGCCGCCAGGGCCTCAAATTTATTGGGAGCAGTTACAAACGGGTAGTTGGTGAGCGCGGCAATCTTTTTGGCAACCAATACATCATATCCTTTAGGTGTATTAAGTCCTGTACCTACTGCAGTGCCCCCTAGTGCAAGTTCCCGTACCATCTCCAAAGCGTTTTTGATGGCACGCATACTGTTGTCTAGTTGCTGCACGTATCCTGAAAACTCCTGACCTAACGTAAGCGGAGTTGCATCCATAAAATGGGTACGTCCGGTCTTTACTATACTTTTAAATTCAGCAGTTTTCTTTGCTAGCGTATCTCTTAGTTTTTGGATACCCGTAAGTGTAACTTCAGTAGTTAATTTATAAGCAGCGATGTGCATCGCTGTGGGAAAGGTATCGTTGGAAGATTGTGATTTGTTTACGTCATCATTGGGATGCAATACTTTTTTCTCATCGCTAAGCTTACCACCGTTTAGCACGTGTGCACGGTAAGCAATTACCTCATTGGAATTCATATTGCTTTGAGTGCCTGATCCTGTTTGCCAGATCACAAGTGGAAATTGATCATCCAATTTCCCTTCAAGGATTTCATCACATACTTTACCAATCAGATCCGACTTTTCTTTTGGCAAAACACCTAGTTCATGATTTGCCTGGGCAGCGGCTTTCTTCAAATAGGCAAACGCGTAGATAATCTCCTTAGGCATGGAAGCCTCTGGACCAATCTTGAAGTTATTTCTTGAGCGCTCGGTTTGTGCCCCCCAGTATTTGTCAGCGGGTACTTTTACCTCGCCCATGGTGTCTTTTTCGATGCGGTAATCCATAGTAGTAAAGAATTTTGAACTGTAAAAATAGAAAAGCAAATCGATTTGCCAGAGAATACGTACACCATTAGCAACTTTATCTGAAGCTAACCCAATTGGAGCAATGGAGTATAAGATGCTACCACCAGTTAATATTTTGATCAAATAATTGTAGTCGGCCGTTTCAAAAAGTAATTTGCGCCATAACAATTGCAATCATGACAAAACAGTATATCGCAGAAAACAAAGACCGATTTTTATCAGAATTATTTGACTTGCTTCGGATTCCTTCCGTTAGTGCTGACAGTCGACATAAGGCTGATGTGAGAAAGGCAGCTGAATTTATCGCAGATAAATTAAAAGCAGCAGGGGCGGATACTGTACAGGTACATGAAACGCAAGGGCACCCTATAGTATATGGTGAGAAAAAAGCTGGGGACAATCTGCCAACAGTTTTGGTATACGGCCACTACGATGTACAACCCCCCGATCCACTCGATTTGTGGGATTCACCTCCGTTTGAACCGGTAATAAAAAACGAAAAAATTTATGCACGAGGAGCGTGTGATGATAAGGGACAGATGTACATGCACATCAAGGCGCTGGAAGTAATGATGAAGCAAGGTAAGCTACCGTGCAATATTAAATTTATGATTGAAGGTGAAGAGGAGGTTGGTTCTGACAATCTTGGAAAATTCGTAACCGCCAATAAAGCACTTTTAAAAGCAGACGTTATTTTGATTTCAGATACTTCTATCTTATCGTTAGATCATCCTTCCATTACAGTTGGGTTGAGGGGCTTGAGTTATATGGAAGTAGAAGTGACGGGACCTAATCGCGATCTGCATTCAGGTGTGTATGGGGGTGCGGTAGCCAATCCCATCAACACCTTGTGCGATATGATTCATTCTTTGATAGATCAAAATGGGCACATCACCATACCGGGATTTTATGACAAAGTGGTAGAACTTTCAGCAGCTGATCGCGAAGCGCTCAACAAGGCACCATTCAACCTGGAAGAATATAAAAAGGACCTTGATATCAAAGAAGTAAAAGGAGAGAAGGGTTATACCACCATGGAAAGAACAGGAGTGCGTCCTACATTAGATGTGAATGGAATTTGGGGAGGCTATACAGGCGAAGGTGCTAAAACGGTTTTGCCGTCAAAGGCAAACGCAAAAATTTCCATGCGACTCGTACCAGACCAGTCCAGCAAAGAAATTACCGAGCTGTTTACTCAACATATTAAAGCCATTGCCCCCCCGTATGTGAAAGTGAAAGTAACAGCCCACCATGGTGGCGAGCCGGCCGTCACCCCAACTGATTCCCCTGCTTATCTGGCTGCCAGCAATGCTTTTGTAGAAGTATGGGGCAAAACACCTATCCCTTCAAGGGATGGTGGAAGTATACCTATCGTGGCGCTGTTTAAAAAAGAGTTGGGCCTGAATACGGTTTTAATGGGATTCGGCCTTGATAGTGATGCGATCCATTCTCCTAACGAGCACTACGGAATCAAAAATTTCCTGTTGGGTATTGAGACCATCGTCTCTTTTTATAAGCACTACGCAAAAAAATAATGACTATTCATGCTGGTTGTGAATTTTCCTAACCGTATGTGTGTTAGCTTCGATAATTATAGCTTAACTCACATGGCTAATTAACAGCTCGAATTCAGATTAATGAAAATGAAAAAATTCTTTGTCCTGGTATTTTTAATGGGCGTTATTGGGACCCTTCAGGCACAAATCTTAGAACCTGCCAAGTGGACATCAAAAACATCAACCAGTACCGCCAATGCTGGAGATGAAATTGAATTGATATTTGATGCCAAAATTGATGCGGATTGGTACTTGTACTCCAGCGAGTTTCCTTGTGAGGATGGACCCCTCAAAACCACTTTCACATTTGAACCCAACGCAGGTTATGAATTAGTGGGTGGGATTGTTGCAGTCAATCCAGTGGATAAGTATGACGAAATTTTTGAATGTGATGTAAAAGTATTTAAGAAAAATGCTCGGTTCAGGCAAAAGGTAAGATTGCTTGGGCAAGGGGTGGTAATAAAAGGAGAATTTGAATATCAGGTTTGTACAGAAGTAGATGGCAGGTGCGTGCCTGGAGACGGGGAGTTTCTGTTTGATAAAATAGTAGTGAAGGGAGGAAAGGTAGTGCCAAAAACTGAAGTGGCGCAGACACCCGCCCCAGTTACGGCAACTGAAGATACTAAAGAGGAGGGCAAGAATTTCGGTGAGAACAAAGGTCCTTACATCGATGAAGCGATCATGGATGGAGAGAATAGCTTGAACAATGAGTCCTTTCTCGGTTATTTGGTTTTTGCATTTCTACTAGGGCTTACTTCTCTTATTACTCCTTGTGTTTTCCCTATGATTCCCATGACCGTCACCTTCTTTCTTAAAGACGGGCAGTCCAAAAGCAGAGGTATTCGGCTGGCATTGTTATTTGGAATCTCTATTATCGGTATTTACACTTTGGCGGGTACCATTTTTGCATTCGCATTAGGCGCTGAAGGACTAAACGCCCTTGCTACACACTGGGCACCGAATTTATTTGTGTTTGCCATCTTTATTGTATTTGCGCTTTCATTTCTTGGTCTTTTTGAGATCAACGCGCCACACCAATTGGTAAATAAAGTGGATCAGCAAGCAGAACGAGGCGGGATAATTGGCGTCTTCTTTATGGCTGCCACTTTAGTGCTGGTTTCTTTTTCATGTACGCTTCCAATTGTTGGCAATGTGGTGGTGCTGGCGGCTGGCGGTCACGTGCTAAAGCCAATTTTGGCAATGTTCTCCTACGCATTAGCCTTTGCCATACCCTTTACATTGTTTGCTGTATTCCCAGAGTGGATTAAGGGTTTGCCCAAATCGGGTGGCTGGCTCAATTCAGTAAAAGTGACACTTGGATTTCTAGAGTTAGCGCTGTGTTTGAAATTCTTTAGCATCGCTGATCAAGCCTATCACTGGGGATTGCTTGATCGCGACACGAACATTACTATTTGGATTGTGATATTTGCTTTGCTAGGATTTTACTTCCTTGGCAAAATAAAAATGCCTCACGATAGCCCGGTAGACAAAGTAACCGTTCCGCGACTTTTTCTCGCTATTCTTACTTTTTCGTTTGTAGTTTACCTTGTGCCTGGCTTATGGGGCGCACCGTTGAAGGCATTGGCCGGATACATTCCACCCAAACACACGCTGGATTTTGATTTGGTAAGCGACAACAATTCTGGAGGAGGCAATGAAACGTGCGAGCCGCCAATGTATGCTGACTTTTTGCATTTGCCCCATGGGCTCAAAGGATATTTTGATTATGATCAGGCCCTGGCGTGTGCCAGAAAATTAAACAAGCCTTTGTTTATTGACTTTACAGGCCATGGTTGTACCAACTGCAGGGAAATGGAAGCAGTAGTTTGGTCTGATCCGCAAGTGTTGCAAAGGCTGAGGGATGATTATGTGATTGTAGCGTTGTACGTGGATGACAAAACTGAATTGCCCGAATCGCAATGGTTTACATCTTCCTATGACGGGAAAGTGAAGAAAACATTAGGCAAGCAGAATGCAGACTTGCAAATAGCCAATCTCCAAAACAATGCACAGCCATTTTACGTGCTGGTTGGTGAGGATGAGCGTGTATTGGCTTGGCCTTATGGGTATGATAAGGATGCCGAGAAGTTTGCTCAGTTCCTGGATGCAGGATCTAAAAAGTACCGGGAATTGTACGGGAATTAGATCAAATGGGTGGTTTTTTGGATTAAATGCCTATATTTCAGAGCATTATTGGGTTCTAAGGCCCTATTTTTTGAACTTTGCGCGCTAGTTCGCGAAATTTTTTTGTTGAGATGCAATTTTTTAAGTCCATAAAAGGCATTATAGTGCTTGCTGCCGGGGTGGTTGTAACCCTGGGCCTGGTCTACCTATTATTCAGCACCAACCTTATTTCTTCTGCTCCCACGTATGAAACAGCAGCCAATTCGGCTCCTGTAGAGGTAGATATTATGGAGCCAACCATAATGTATGGGATGGTTGTCGACAGTCTACACTTGACCGAGGGAACGGTGAAACGTAACCAGCGGTTCACAGACTTATTGTCTGAGTATTACGTACCTCCTGCTATCTATCAACAACTGCACTTTGTACCGCGGAATATATTTGACTTTAGAAAAATTGCAGTTAATAAGAAGTACACTTTAATCTCTCATCGCGACTCACTGAGAACTGCAAAAGCGATTATCTATGAGCCCAATGCCATTGATTATGTTATATTCCATTTAGAGGATTCACTTTTGGTGGAGGTATGTCAACGTGAAGTAGTAACTGAAGAAAAAACCATCACTGGTGTAATTCAATCCAGCTTATCAGAAACCATTGAGGGCTTGGGTATAACCCATGAACTCACCAACCGCTTTGTGGATATTTTTGCATGGCAAGTAGATTTCCAGCGCCTTCAGAAAGGCGATAAATTTAAATTGATTTACGAAGAGAACCTTGTTGATGGTGTTACCATTGGAATAGGGAAAATAATTGGGGTGTATTTTGAGCATTTTAATAGTGGATATTACGCTTTTCCCTTTGATCAGGGCGAAGGACTGGATTATTTTGATGAGGAGGGCAACAGCTTGCGTAAGGCATTGCTAAAGTACCCGATTGAATTTACCAGAATAAGCTCACGATATTCACGCAACCGCTTTCATCCTGTAGCAAAAGTTTTTAGAGCACATTTGGGAACAGACTTTGCGGCCAATACGGGCACCCCCATCCGAACAGTGGGAGATGGGATTGTGCAGGAAGCGCGGTACACCTCCAACAACGGCAATTACGTGAAGGTCCGACATAATGCCACCTACACTACACAGTACCTTCATATGTCTAAAATCGCATCAGGCATAAAACCTGGTACGCGCGTCAGGCAGGGGCAGACTATCGGGTATGTAGGGAGCACAGGCTTAGCTTCGGGACCCCACTTGTGTTATCGGTTTTGGAAAAATGGAGTTCAGGTGGATGCCCTCAGGGTTGAATTGCCTCCCTCACAACCCATTAAAGAGGAAAGCAAGGGTGCTTTTCTGCAAACGGCTCAAAGCATTGCAGAGCGACTTAACAAAATTGCTTTTCCGATGACTGAAGAGGAGCAGGGGATTGCATCAGGCCGCTAAGGGTTTCGTTTTTCTTCCTGAAAGTTGTAATTTTTCAGCTCAATGTAAATTAGGCATGTCCATGTCTGTGGCGAATGAATAAGTCTATTTATGTTTTTATACTCATAACATTTTCCTTACTCACAGCCAAAGCTCAAAAGGTAGGACTGGTAATGAGTGGAGGAGGTGCCAAGGGACTTGCGCACATTGGAGTATTAAAAGCACTAGAGGAAAATGAGATACCGATCGATTATGTAGTGGGGACGTCCATGGGTGGGATAATAGCAGGTGCTTATGCTGCCGGATTGAGTCCATACCAAATTGAAGACATTGTTGTATCCAAAGAGTTCATGGGCTGGATTACAGGTCAGTTGGAGGATGGATATAATTACCAGTATAGCAAAAAAGAAGATTACCCCTCATTTATCCGCTTCAATGTATCATTAGATTCTGCTTATGGCTTCATGCTCAACAGCAGCATAGCAAGCGACCTTTCGCTCAATTTTGCGCTGGCCGAGTTATTTGCGCAAGCCAGTGCTATATCAAAAAATAATTTTGACAGCTTATTTGTACCACTGCGGGTGGTGGCAGCAGATATTTTCACACAAACAGATGTAGTGTTGAGTAAGGGAATTTTGAGCGATGCCTTGCGTGCCACACAGACAGTACCTTTCTTTTATCATCCCATTAAAGTAGACAACAAATACTTATTTGATGGAGGGGTTTATAATAATTTTCCCATTGATGTAATGCAGAAAGATTTTAACCCTGATGTTGTTATAGGTTCTAATGTAGCTACTAAAGTTTATGAAGAGTATCCTTATGATGAGGACGAGAAATTAATTTCGAAATCCTTGCTTTACATGCTGCTTGACAAGTCTGATCCGGCTAGAGTTCCGGAGGGAGGGGTGTACATTCAGCCCAATCTAAGTTTATACACTGCATTTGATTTTAAATATGCCAAAAGCCTGATCGATAGTGGCTACAGGCAGACGTTGCGACAAATTGAATCTATTAAGAAAAAAATACCAGCAAGAAATACCTGTGAATCGGTTGCAATAGCGCGAAACATTTTTAACAGCAAGGCCAGGCCATGGATAATAGAGGACGTAAAGCTCAATCGCTTTAATTCAAAACAAAAAAGATATTTAAACAGGATATTTCTCAATGGCAAGCGACCACTGTATTTCAGTGATGTGAAAAAGGGATATTTTAAATTGGTTTCTGAAGACTACTTTAAAAATGTGTACCCTGGTATTACCTATGACACTGCCAGGGATGAATTCAATTTTATTTTATCCAGAAGACCACAGAATAACTTTCAGGTCGATTTTGGAGGAGTGATTGCCACACGGAGCTTCAGTACAATTTTTCTCGGCCTTAATTACTTTTACTTTAACAGAGCACTTATTCACTCCAGCTTAAATTTTTATGCGGGCAGTTTTTTGAAGTCGGCAGAAATCAAATACCGAATGGATTTGCCAAACTTTGGACAGTTCTATATAGAGCCACAAGCAACATTCAACGCATGGGATTATCTGGAAGGAAAGGATGTGGTGATTGATAAGTTTTCACCTACTGTGTTAGATCGAATTGATAGAAAAATGGGAGCGAGCATTGGCTTTCCATTGGGTAGACATTACAAGGCTGTTGTAAATGGGTTTTATTTGAATAACAGTGATCGATACATCAATACCGATGTGCTCACTTCCTTGGATACACTTGACAATCTTAGATTAAACGGGATCAGAACAGGGATTAGTCTTTCTACTGGAACGCTGAATAGAAAGCAATATGCTTCTGAAGGCAAGTCTTATTCATTTTCAGCAGACTGGTTTTCAGTAAAAGAGAATTTTATTCCGGGATCCACTTCTGTCCTCAATCAGGAAATCAATAAAAGTCGATCCTGGATAAGAGCTAGAATTATGCTTGAACAGTACTTTAAATCTGGTATCTACAGTTCTGGCTATCTGATTGATGGAGTTTTCTCTAACCAACCATTGTTTACCAACTATCAGGGTTCGGTGATCAGTGCCCCTGCATTTAATCCATTACAGGACAGCAAAACCATTTTGCTGCAGAACTTTAGGGCTTTCAATTATGTGGCAGCAGGATGGCGCAATGTATTCGCTGTGCGCAATAAGCTTGACTTCAGATTAGAGGCATATCTTTTCAAACCATTTGAAGCAATTGTTAAGGGTCAGAATCAGGAAGGCGTGCTGGATGACTCCTTCAATAAAATTTTTCTCTCTGGCACAGCAGGAATGGTTTATCACAGTTCTGTGGGCCCAATAAGCCTAAGTGTCAACTATTATGATGACCCTGAGAACCAATTGGGCGTTTTGCTTCATGTAGGTTTTCTTCTTTACAATAAGACTTCTTTAGAGTAGTGATGGTTTAACCACCGTTTTTAGCCAAATTTGCAAGATTGGACACTTTGTTATTGGTGTATTATTTTTTCCGTTTTTAAATTTTTAGGTATGTTTAATTTTTAAATCGGGATTGTCCGAGCATTTTCATGAATAGAATACTTCTAATAGCAACTTTTGTCCTTGTCACTCAAGGTATTGCCAATTCTCAGGTAGTTCAATGGGGGTCAAAAGTGATCGATTTTTCATCTGAACTCACCCCGGTACAGTATGGAGCAAAGCAAATATTAGGCAAGCCCAATGTATTACCTGCCGGAGGACAAAATCCAAATGCCTGGACACCCGATAAACCAAAACGCAAAGAGTTTATAAAGATTGGTTATGACAATCCAATCCAAATCCAACAGATAGCAATTGCAGAATCGCACAACCCAAGCGGTTTGTACAAAGTATATCTTTACGATCAGCAGGACAAAGAGTACTTGGTACATACTTTTAATCCAATGGCCATTCCGCTTCAGGGAAGAATGCTGAACGTTTTTGTTGAAAAAACAGCCTATAAAGTCACTGCTGTTAAGTTAGAATTTGATGGAGCTGCCCTGCCAGATTATTTTTCTATTGACGCAGTAGCCATCTCTGATTCCCAATATCCCATTATAGCAGATATCTCAGTTCCCGAATTGCTTAGCAAAGGTCTTATCGTGGAGCGCTTGGATGAAGCTGTAAATAGTGATTTCAGTGAGCTTAACCCATTGCTTTCTCCTGATGGAAAAACATTGTATTTCAGCAGAAGAAACCATCCTGAAAATATAGGAGGTGTAACTGACAAAGAAGATATATGGTATTCTGAGCTTGGCGCTGACGGAAAGTGGACACTTGCCAAGAATATGGGGCCCAAATTCAACAATGAAAATCCCAATTTTATCAATGCAGTTTCTGCAACGCCTGATGGCAAATCAGTGATCATTCTGTTGGGCAATAAATACGGAGAGAATGGCAAAATGACTGCAGGAGTATCGGTGAGCGACAACATGAATGGATCATGGTCTACACCAAAGGCACTCAATATTGAGAATGATTATAACTTCAACGAGAAGGCCAACTATTTCATGGCCAATACACGTACTGCACTGCTTATGTCAGTAGAACGTGAAGACTCCAGAGGAGACAGAGATCTTTACGTAAGTTTTCAAAAGAATGATAGCACCTGGACCAGCCCGCTGAATCTGGGCGATATGCTCAATACGGCTGGAGAAGAGTCTGCGCCATTCCTCGCGTCTGATAATAAAACATTGTATTTCTCTTCTAATGGGTTCAGCGGATACGGTGGCAGCGATGTGTACATGACTAAACGCCTTGATGACACCTGGACCAATTGGTCGGAACCGGAAAATATGGGGCCAGATATCAATACTAAATTAAATGATTTGTTTTTCAACATTCCGGCAACAAGTGAATTTGCTTATTACTCACGAGAAGTAGCGTTGGATAATGCGGATGTTTATCGTGTGAAGTTGCCGGTATTCATGAGTCCTGAGCCCACAGTAGTTGTGAGAGGAAAACTGATTGACGCAAAAACGGGAAAACCAATTTCTGCAAAAATCATTTATGAAAGATTACCGGATGGCACGGAAGTGGGGGTTGCGCAATCGAACCCAGAGACTGGAGAATATGAAATACTTTTACCGGGTGGTCAATTGTATGGTGTAAGGGCAGAAGCGGAGGGACACATTTCTTCCAATCAAAATCTTGACTTGAGGGATGTAACTAAAGATGGAGTAACAAAAACTCAAGATTTGCGCTTGGAGCCGATTGAAGTAGCCAAGATTGAGCCTGACGCAATGATCAATCTTAACAATATTTTCTTTGACTTCGATATGGCTACACTGAAGCCTGAATCATTCCCCGAGCTGAACAGGATTGTGAAATTGATGGGCGAAAGGGCAACTCTTGAAGTTGAAATCTCAGGACACGCAGATGCCACTGGACCGGAAGCTTATAATATGGGGCTATCAGAGAGAAGAGCGAAGTCTGTGGTACGTTATTTGACTGAGAATGGTGTATCGAAAGACAGAATAAAGGTTACTTTCTTCGGAGAGACTAAACCAGTAGAGTCTAATGAGACCAAGGAGGGCAGAAGAAAGAACAGAAGAGTAGAATTTAAAATCTTGAAACTCTAACAGAAAAGGATACTGTAACAATCGCAAATGAAAAGAATTCTTCTAATACTTTGGATTACTACAGGATTGACCAACTTAAGCTATGCACAAAATGCAGACACACTTGTGTATGCTGTAGGCAAAATAACGAGTGCCGAAACCAAAGAGCCTGTGGAGGCAGTCATTTCTTATCAAAGTCTGCCTTATGGTGGTGTGGTGGGTACTTTAAGAGGCAGCAGCTATCGTTTTCCTTTGTTTGATAAAGAACGTTATTCGATAACGGTTGAGGCGCCTGGATATGAACCGTCCAAGTACATGCTGGACCCTTCAGAAGCCAATGCAGAACGCCTCGTGTTGCAAGATATAGAGTTGGGGTTGCCCAAAGGTGCGGTGGATGTGGCCCACGAAACACATACGGAGGGAAAGGTGCTGGTGCTGAAGGAATTGATTTTTGAACAGGGTCGCGCAAAGATCAGCGCCAACTCTTACGCGGAGTTGGATAAAGTTGTGCTGATGATCAATCAAAACCCAAAGATGATTATTCAGCTGGAGGGACACACCGATACACGCGGAGATCCAAGAGCCAATTTGAAACTATCTGAATCGCGAGTAAATGCCGTAAAAGATTATTTGGTATCTAAAAAAATACCTAAATCAAGAGTTAAGACGAAGGCTTATGGAGGCACAGCTCCAATATCAAACGAAAATACTGAAGAAGCACACCGGCTCAACAGGCGAGTGGAATTAAGGATTCTTAAGAACTAACTTACTATTTATTGTTTTGTGCAATGCGCTGAGTGCTACCGGAAGGGGTAGCTTGTTGTACTTTCTCTAACTCTACGGAGGCTATAATGGTAACTAGTAAGTTTTCCATCTCTACAATTCTGGGGGAATTATAAAACAGCTTGGCAGACTCTAGGTTCTCTATGGCTTTTCCCCATTGCTGTTGGTTGAAAGCTTTAACACATTGATTATAGTACAAAAGCCCGTTAAGTTCTTGAGGTGAAACTTCTTCAAAGAGGTTATAACTATATGAATAACCGTTCTTGCTGGCGGATTCCTGATCAGCTTTATATGCTTTTATTCTATCTTCTATTTTGTTCTGCCGGTACTCAAAACCACCAAGTGGATCTGTAGATTCCATCAAAACTTTTCCTTCTGCTGAGGCTACCAGCAGAAATATGTGAAAATTGGTTTCAATGATGGTATGCTGATATCCAAGCTCACTCAAAAGAACGCTGTAAAGTGCGGTGGCGGTGAGGCAATCATATCGGCCATCCTTGAATATGTCACCAAATCCAGCATACTGATCATACTCTTTCAAAAATTGTCTGTGTGTGAGATTGAATACGTTTTTTAGAAATTGTCTGTCTGATTTCTTCGCTTTTGTATCCAGTTTGTTGATCAGGTTCTCTATTTTCTTAATGTTTTCATCTATTCCTTTGCCATCAGTGAGTGCATAGCACGTTAAAAGATTAGCTTGGCCGCTTGCAGCTAAGCCGGAAAAAAGAAACCACACAAGGACTACCCAAACACGCATTTCAGAATTGTTTATAGCTAAAATTAACATTCCGGTAATATTGAAACAAGACTCATAACATTATCTTAACATTTGGAATTGCATTTGTAAAAAATGTATAGATTGAAGTATGCCAGTTGATACCGAAATAAAGGTGGAGTTGCCAAACGCCAAAGATGCATTCGAAGCCTTATCTCAAAAAAGGGCTGTTGTGAATTATGCTTCTATCGACAATAGAAGAAAAAGATTAAAGAAACTCCTGCAGTGGATCATGAAAAACCGCGATCGCATTAAAGCGGCTGTTTATAAAGATTTTCAAAAACCAGGGGTTGAGGTAGATGTGACGGAAATTTATCCCGTGACCGGGGAGATAAAACAGGCGCTTACCCATCTTGATCAGTGGATGCGACCCACCAAAGTAGACGCAACAATTACCTACCTGGGCACACGGTCGGAAATTAGGTATGAACCAAAAGGCGTTTGTCTTATTATTTCACCGTGGAATTTTCCTTTTAATTTAAGTGTTGGCCCACTTGTGTCCTGTTTGGCTGCAGGAAATGCGGCCTTGTTGAAACCCTCAGAAGACACCCCCAACACATCAAAGCTAATTGCCGAAATGGTCGATGAAGTGTTTGAGGATGAAGTAATGGTAATGCAAGGTGGAAAGGAATTGGCTACAGAGATATTGGCCATGCCTTTTGATCATATATTTTTCACCGGGAGCCCTGGGGTTGGCAAAATAGTGATGAAGGCAGCTGCCGAAAACCTTACTTCAGTCACTTTGGAGTTGGGAGGAAAGTCTCCTTGTGTTGTGCACAAATCAGCCAATATTAAAGACACAGCCAAGCGGATTGCTTTTGGCAAATTCCTGAACAACGGACAAACTTGTATTGCACCAGATTACATCCTCGTAGAGGAAGGCATCAAGAATAAACTAATCACTGAATTAAAATCCCAGGTGAATAAGTTGTTTGGAGAGGAGGGCCAAATTTCTGAAAAGGCATCTTCTTATGGCAGGGTGATTAACGAGCGCCATTTTGACCGACTGAATGATTTAATGCAAGACGCGATAGAAAAGGGAGGTAAGCTAGAATTGTCAGGAGAGATTAGGAAGGCCCCCCGGTTTTTTCATCCAGTAATAATATCTGATGTGCCATTGAATGCCCGGGTAATGATGGAAGAGATTTTTGGGCCTATCTTGCCGGTAGTTACCTACAAAGAGGAAAGCGAAGTGATTAAGGTGATCAATAGTAAACCCAAACCATTGGCTTTGTATTTTTTTGGAAGTGATAAGAAGTTCAGAGAAGCAGTACTGCAGCAAACCTCAGCAGGATCTGTCTGTATCAATGATTGCGTGCTCCAGTTTACGCACCCAAACCTCCCTTTCGGAGGGGTAAACAACAGCGGTATAGGCAAGTCTCATGGATATTATGGTTTTTTAGCATTCTCCAATGAAAAGCCCGTTTTAAAGCAAAAAAGAGGGTTTGCGCTTTCTTATTTTTTTTATCCTCCGTTTACAAACCGGATGAAAGCCCTCATTGAGCCCATCTTAAGGTGGCTTTGAAGCACGTTTTAAATTAAAGTATCGTTAAAAGAATGCTGCACACTTTTTGTGGTATAGTGCCCAAGAACAGATTTACTAATTTTACAGTTCTAAACCCACCGAAAAGCAGGGTGCAAGGTTGGAGATTAAAGAAAACTATCAAGAAAAATGAAAATCATTAAGAAGTTACTGATTGGTTTAGGGGTTATTCTAATCCTTGTTTTGGCAACAGCCATTATTGTACCTATTGTCTTTAAAGACGACATCAAAGCGGCTATCGACAAGGAGATTTCAAGTACCATAAACGCTGATGTGATTTTTGATGTGGACCATTTTGATCTTACGTTGTTCAAAAATTTTCCAAATGCTACTGCGGTGATCAGTGAATTAGGTGTTTTTAACAGAGCTCCTTTTGAAGGGGTGCCACTTTTTGTAGTAGAGCGATTAGAGGTGGAAGTAAATCTCAAAGACCTTCTGTTTGGAGATGAGCTTAGGCTGAAAGGAATTACCCTTATTAGGCCTCAAATTAACATTAGGGTTTTGGCAGATGGCAGAGCCAACTGGGACATCACGCACCCCTCAACGGATACTGTTGCCGTGGAGGAGGAGGGGAGTGGGACATTTTCATTTGGAATAGACCATTGGCAAATAGTAGATGGAGATATTTCTTACGATGATAAGTCCATTCCTTTTGCGATGAGCATGAAGGGACTCAACCATACCGGCAATGGTGATTTCAATGAAAAGGAATTTGACCTGAATACCAAAACCAGTTCGGATTCCCTTTCTGTCACATTTGATGGCATTGAATACATTACTAATAAAGTGCTTACTGCTGATATGGTGATGCAGATCAGTGAAGAGTATACAAAATACACTTTCAAGGAAAATTCAGCAAAGTTGAATGATTTCGGATTGGCTTTTGATGGGTGGTTCAAAATGAATGACAACAGCTACGACATGGACATTACCTATAAAACAGAGGAGAGCACATTCAAAAGCTTATTGTCATTGGTACCTGGAATGTACACCAAGGACTTTGGTAGCATTGAGACTAACGGAAACGTAACTTTTGCTGGTATGGTGAAAGGAAGCTATAGCGACAATCAAATGCCAGCTTTCAATCTGGCTGTGAAAGTGGAAGAAGCAATGTTTAAGTATCCTGACCTGCCTTCTGCCATTAAAAACATCAACCTTGATTTGTTTGTTGACAATAAGGATGGAGTGATTGACAATACCGTTGTCGATTTGAAAAAGCTGCATCTTGAGTTTGGAAATAATCCTGTTGACGCGCGTATGTTGATTGAAAATCTCAAGAATTATAAAATGGATGGCAATGTAAAGGCGCGACTGAACCTGGCTGAACTGAATAAAATGTTTCCGATGGAAGGGCTTGAAATGAAAGGATCATTTTCCATTGACGCATCTGCCAAAGGTGTTTATGACAGCATCAGGAAAATTATTCCTGCCATGGATGTAGCGATGTCATTAAAAGATGGCTATGTGAAGTCCAGCGAATTCCCGCTACCAATAGAAAATATGCAGTTTACTTCCACAGTGAAAAACTCATCTGGTAAAATGGCTGAGACCACTATTGATGTAAAAGACTTGTCGCTATTGATGGATGGCGAAAAATTTGTTGCTTCCATGATCATTCAAAATCTGGATGACTACAACTGGGACATCAAAGCAAATGGAGGAATAGACCTTGAAAAGATGACAAAAATATTTCCGATTGAAGGGATGTCATTGGCCGGAAAAGTGAAAGCGGATATTCAAACCAAAGGTAAAATGTCTGATGTGGATGCACAGCGATACGATCGATTGCCGACAAGCGGCACCGCATCACTTGAAAACTTCAAGTATACCTCTAAAGATCTTCCGTACGCAGTTACTATCAGTCAGGCGCAAATGGTATTTGATCCAAAGAAAATTGAGCTGAAAAACACAATGGGTACCATCGGCAAAAGTGATTTTGCGGTGGATGGTTCAGTAAGTAACTATATCCCCTACCTGTTTTCGCAAAATGAAACCATTAAAGGCAACGTAGTTTTTAAATCAAACCTACTTGACCTGAATGAGTTCATGACAGACACTGAGGAAACAACGACAACAACCACAGAGGAGGCTTTTGGAGTAATACCAGTGCCGAACAATATAGATTTTATATTGCATACAGCAGTTAAGACTGCCAAAATGATGGACTACACCATAACCAACGCATCCGGTGATATCATTGTGAAAGATGGAATAGCCAATCTTAATGCCCTTAAATTCAGTATGCTGGGAGGCACATTTCAAATGTCTGGAACCTATAATACCAAGGACATCGCTCATCCCAAGTACGATATGAATTTAAAAATTGAAAGCTTGGCGATTCAGCAAGCGGCAAGTTCTTTCTCAGTGGTAAAAACCTATGCACCTATTGCAGGCCTTGTCAACGGAGACTTTAGCACCGACTTTAAGATTAGCGGGGAGTTGCTGCCAACCATGATGCCCAATATGGCAACTGTCAATGGAGGTGGATTGATAAAAATAGCACAGGCAGCACTTACCCAATCTAAATTAGTTGCAGGAGTTACATCCCTGACTAAATTAGAGGACAGTGATAAAGTGACTTTGAAAGATGTATTGATGTCGGCTAATATCAATAATGGAAGGCTAAGTGTTCAGCCGTTTGATGTAAAGTTTGGTAGCTATACCACTACCGTTTCGGGCAGTACTGGTCTTGATGGAACAATAGATTACTCCTTAAAGATGAATGTGCCTGCAGGAAAACTGGGAGGGCAGTTGCAGGGATTTATCAACCAAAACACCGGAAGTAATAATTCAACATCAGAAATTCCTGTTACCATTGGAGTAGGAGGTACCTACAATGACCCTAAAACCAAACTGGTAATGCAAGAACAAAAACAGCAAGTGAAGGAGGCGATCACGAATGTAGTTCAAGAAAAGACAAAGGAGGCGGTGCAAGAAGCGATTAAAGGAACAGACCCTAAAGACATTGTGAATAATTTGCTGAAAGGAAATAAACCGGACTCTACCCAGGCACAGGCTGGGCAGCCTAAAGACTCAACCAAAACTCCAGTGGATCAACTTCAAAACAAACTGAATAGCTTATTAAAGAAGAAAAAGAACTAACGTTTTGTTTATTGTTTGTTTTCAAGCCACTTGCTTAGGAAGAGATCGTAAACCGGGTAAAACTTCCGGTGGCATTGTGCTCCCGGAAAATTGGCCATAAGCCAGGTATACAATATGCATTATACAGATTGTAAAATCATCACTTTATTTTACTGAGTTCAGGGCCTGTAAAGTAGCCCTCTTTGATCAGGGTCATCAATTGAGCGGGTGTAGGGTCAATCTGATAAAAGGTGTCATCGCCATGATGTACCTCCTTAACCTTCATTTTTTTTGAAATTTTTTTCAGGGTTTCCTTTCTTTTGGCATCATCCTGAATATCAATTGATAGAAATTCGAGGCCTCCGGAAGGCTTTTGACGAACAAGCCTGAGTACCCATTGGCCTTCAGATTTAAAATTGACGAAATAATAGTTCTTATAGAATTTAACTACCAATGAATCACTCAGATGGCCGCTACCCAACCAATCGTTGTCATTTACATCCTTAAAATGATAACCCCACGATTCAATAATCAGTGTATCCGATTCTTCACCCGTCCTTTCATCGTATGATAGATAATGTCCTCGCAGATTTACAGGCACTTCAGTTAATGGTTTGACGCCAGCCGGTTGAGGGACTTCAAAGGATATTTCTTTGCAGGAGACTAAAACCAAAGACCAAAACAATATCAATAAAGATGCCTTCATGACTGATAGGATTGAATTAAAGTTAATGGATTTGTGGCGGAATGGGATGGACTTGGCCCTCTTTTAACCATTCAAAAGACAGTTTCTTTCAATTTTGAGATTAATGACTACTTTCAAGTTCTAATTTCAAATTCAAACCGTATGAAGACGTTTTTCACTATTTCCATGTTCCTGATGCTTGTTTTCTGTGTCAATGCACAAAAACAAAAAGATAAGGTTGACTTTAAGGTAAACTACGACAAGGAAATTGAAACCCTGACCAAGAACAAAGCCATTCAACAGGCTTTCAGAGTGATAGATGAACTTGAGCCTCAGACTACTCAGGATTTGATTTTACTGACTGAAATCCCGGCCCCTCCATTTATGGAAACTGCCCGAGGGTTACAATTCAAAAAAATGCTGGAGGAGGCAGGCGCAGATAAGGTGTGGATCGATGAAGTAGGAAATGTAATTGCTTTGAGAAAAGGTAAAGTACCAGGGAGGGTGGTGGCACTGGATGCCCATCTTGATACGGTTTTTCCCGAAGGGACAGATGTAAAAGTGAAAATAATCGGGGATACACTAAAGGCACCGGGTATTGGTGACGACACGCGTGGCTTGGCAGTGGTGATTGCTGTGTTGCGTGCAATGGAAAGCGCTAACGTTGAAACGTCTGCAGACGTGGTGCTTATTGGCTCGGTAGGTGAAGAAGGGTTGGGTGACCTGAGAGGTGTAAAACATATTTTTGAAAAAGGTGACTTAAAAATTGACTCCTGGATATCCATTGATGGTGGAGAAATTGGCAGAATGGTAACGGGTGGGCTTGGATCTATTCGATACAAGGTAACCTTCCATGGGCCGGGGGGTCATTCATGGGGAGCGTTTGGCCTGGCTAATCCACATCATGCAATGGGAAAAGCCATAGATATTTTTTCAGAAGAGGCCTCTAAATTCACTGCTACTGGCTCGAAGGTTAGTTTTAATGTAGGTAGAATTGGAGGAGGGACTTCTGTCAACTCGATTCCTTTTGAATCGTGGATGGAGGTGGATATGCGTGCCATAGAGCCTGAACGTTTGAAAAAAATAGACGAGATATTCAATGCATCCATGAAAAGAGGATTGGAAGAATACAACAGTGGAGTGAGCAAAGGAGAAAAACTTACTTTGGAAATTGAAATGATCGGTTTGCGACCATCGGGCGTTCAAACCAGCGAACTGCCAGTAATACAACGTTCGATGGCGGCAGCCAAATATTTTAAAGCCGATGCCTCCATTTCACCTAGTTCTACCAATTCCAATATTCCTATTTCATTAGGAATTCCCTCGATTACCATTGGTCGTGGAGGTATAGGAGGTGGAGCACATTCACTTGACGAATGGTGGATCAATCAAAATGGTGCAGAAGCCATTAAATTTGCGTTGCTTCTCACGGTGGCAGAAGCTGGAATTGCAAAATAAAATCCCTAATCCGGTTTCTTAAATAGGAGCTGAGGGGCCTTAATAAGGAGAGGTACTCCATAAAATAATATCATGGCGTAAGCCATGAAGGAATATCCTTTTGCGATTAAGTTGATGATTCCTACCTGTGCCAAGAACATGGCTGCAATCAGCGCAATGAGAGAGATCAAAGCTTTATGAAGTCCTGAAAGGTGGTTTTTGTTCTTTTGAAATACTTCAGCGTCAACTCTTCCGATGAAGGCATGGATAATGCCTGTTGCGGTTTCTACCAAAGTCCACCCAACAACGATACCAAAGATAACAATGAAGACTGGCCCAAAAGGTTCAAGCATTTTCAACCACGGCACAGCAGCTCCCAGGACGTCTGAATCAGGATAGTAAGCCATTATGGCCACATAGGTAAGGAACCAGGGGATAGTCATCAACAGGCCCGCAATGACTCCAGAGATAATGCTTTCTCTTCTGGAATGAATTTGTTTAAGGGTAAAAAGAGTTGAAGGATAAACCGCGAGGTTGTAACCAACATAGGTGATACCTGTCCAGATTAAAAAGAACATGTCATTCGATTCAGTTTCAAAACTTGTATTCCAATTGAAAAAAACATCGAATACTTGTGATGAACGACTTGAAAAAACAGCAATGCCAAAAACCGTATATGCGCCAAATAAGGCAATTGTTCCTATCGTTTTCATTCTGGCAATAAAGTTTTCACCCATATAGTTAAGAAAACCAACCAGGAAAATGATGAGTACAATACCTATCCAAACATTGAACCCCAACGTACTGTTTAAAATTTCCCCTGCTGCTGACGCCATCACCGCGATGATCAAGACCCCAAGGATTAAGTAGGAAATTTCATATGCTATCCATCCCCTTCCAATCAATCTTTTAAGAAGAGATTTGTAGTCGTACACATTCCATTGGCGGCAAGCCTCGAAAGTGAGTATGGCCAAAAGAGAAAAACCTGCTAATATGGCAAGTCCACTGATCCAACCGCTGGCACCAAATCTTCCTCCATATTCCACAATTTCTCTTCCTGTAGCAAAACCTCCGCCAATTAAGACAGATTGAAGAATAATACCAGGCAGCATAATTCTTGAAAAACGCGAGCGCATGTTAGGGATGGATGACATCAGTCTATAATTAAGCAGATAAGATACAAGATTGAAATCAATTCATGCGAACCACTTATGCAAATGGCAGCCTATAAACTGGTGTAGATAATGAGTGCCAGTGATACAACCGCAATCAAAAGCCAGAGGCCAATACCAAGCAGGAGGGGTTTCGTTCCTACCATTTTGATCGAGGAGAGGGATAGACCGGTACCTATTAGAAATAATGTCAATGTCATTCCTTTTTTTGCAACAGGCACTATCCAAGTTCCTATTGAATGTACCTGCGTTGAAAACGTGTTGAATGTCATAGCTACCACGAACAACAAAATGAAGTAAGGAAATTTTACCTTTTTGTCTTTTTTAAGTGCAATGGCTATCACCAATGAAAGTGGTACTATCCAGAGTGCTCGCCCCAGTTTTACCGTAGTAGCAATTTTCAACGCTTCGTGACCAAAGGTTTGGGCAGCACCAACTACCGAACTGGTATCATGGATGGCAATAGCGGACCAAACACCAAATTGTGATTGACTTAATTCAAAGGCATGACCGAAAATAGGGAAAATGATAAGCGCAATTGCATTCAAAACAAAGACTGTACCTAATGCCATGGTCATCTCCTCTTCCTTGGCATCAACAATGGGAGAGATGGCTGCGATGGCACTTCCACCACATATTGCTGTGCCTACAGCAATGAGTAAGGAAATATTTTTGTTCAGCTTTAGCCATTTGCCTGCGAGCCACCCTACACCAAGCGTTGCTACGATGGTAATTACCGTGAGCCAAAATCCTTCCTTACCCACCTCAGCGGCATCATAAAGATTAATACCAAAGCCTAAGCCAATTATGGAGAGTTGCAGTAACAATGGGATGGCTCTTCGGTTGAAAAATGGAAAAGGGTGTCCCAATGTTTGCGACAATACAATGCCAGAAAGCAGCGCCAAAGGCGGACTAAAAAAAGGAGTAAAGCACAATACGACAATGGCAAAGAAAATAGCAGCTGCTGCGATTTTCTTATTGGAATGTTTAGGAATAGTTCAATTCGGTTATTCAGGCAAATATTGAGATGCTTACGGCTCAAAGCAAATGCCAATTGGTTATTCTGGATTACTTTAAGTTATCGTATCACCTATCTGAACGGAAGTCATAGAGATACTGCCCATTATCGTTTTATTGTTGAATAAACTGAGCGTTTCATTTTTTTCCTGAAGGGCAAGGATGTAAAGAAGAGGAAGGTAGTGCTCAGGCGTAGGAATAGATAACTCCATTTCCTTGCCCCCCAGCCTGTAGTCGACAAGGGCTTTATGATCTCTGTCAAGCATCAATTTTTGCATTTTTTCACTAGCTGCGATTGCCCATTCATAACCTTCATGAGGTTTCTTCCAATCGATTACCCTAAGGTTATGTACCATATTACCGCTTCCAATAATCAATACTCCCCTCCTTCTGAGGGCGTTGAGCTCTTGTGCCAGTTGATAATGATAAGCAGCAGGCTGTGTGCGATCCAGACTCATTTGAATGATAGGAATATTTGCCTGAGGGTATAGGTGCCTGACAACGCTCCAGCTTCCATGATCCAGGCCCCATTCATAGTCCATTGCTACCTCAGTACTTTGGATAGTTTGCCTGGTAACTGTTGCTAGTTCCGGACTTCCCGGGGCTGGATATTGAACATCAAAAAGTGATTTTGGGAAACCATAAAAATCATGGATAGTTTTGGGCGATTCCATGGCTGTAACCAAGGTTCCATTTGTTTCCCAATGGGCAGAAATGCATAAAATCGCATTTGGCTTTGGAAGGTGTTCACCGGTTTTCTTCCAACCTTTTACAAACCCGTTCTCCTCAATGGCATTCATAGGACTGCCATGCCCTAGAAATAAAGCAGGGAACTTTTCTGTTGGTTTAAATGGATCCGTGAGTTGACGTAAATTCATTTACTCTTCATCAGTTTTTCCAGTGCTTCTGGCGTGCGGGGCAATGCTTTAGAAAGTATCTCAACACCGGTATCGGTCACCAACACTTCATCTTCTGTAAACACCGCAATATTCTTATCATGGTTGTAATACCATGGCTCAACAGTGAAGACCATACCAGGAGCAAGTTTTGCGTGTGAATCATTAGGGTCGCCAGTACTTAATCCCAAATGATGTCCAAAGAAGAGACCCACTTGCATGTATTTTTTTTCGTTGTCTGGGATAACAGCGTCTGCTACTTTTTTCAATTCGGCAAATGTAACACCAGGTTTTATGGCAGCGATGATGGCATCCGAAACAGCTGTTTCCATTGTAAGTATTCTTTTTTGCTCGTCTGAAAACTTACCCGAAACAGGAAAGGTTCTCCCAATATCACTTACGTAGTTTTTATATTCACAACCAACATCGAAAATAACAAGTTCGCCATTTTCCATTTTTCGATTTCTTCTTTCGTAGTGTGAGGCCAGGATACGCCAGGGCCAGAGTGAATTAGGTCCCGATTTGATAATGGAAGCAAATGCAATTCTCGGAGACCCTAATCGCTTAAAAGTTGCCTCCATTTCTGCTTCCAGGGTGCGTTCATCTACACCAGCTTTGATATACTTTACAGCTGCTTTTATACCCTCAACAGTGATGTCAGCTGCTTTTCTTAGTGTTTCAATCTCGATTGGAGATTTGATTATACGTAAATGCCCCACGTCTTCATAGGCACTTTCAATTTGAATTATAGGGAAAGTTTGTTGCAAATGATAGATCAACGCCTGCTCACTGCTCCATGAACTGATATAGGATGTTTTAATTTCATTTATTTCTCCCGGCACGAGGCTATTGAAATTCACTTTAAATTTTCGGTGCGCATCAACATTTGACTTGATGAACTCGTCCAGCTCTTCAAAGGGTCTTATATCAATAATTCCACTTTTCACTTTTAATTCTGGATCATCACCAAGTGGACGACCCGGAAAATCATTTTTACGTGAAGCAGCTTCAAATCGAAAATCGGTATGAGGTGCAAAAAGAATTATTTGATCGTTATAAGAATTGATTACCAACATTGAGTTAGGAAACTCAAGTCCGGTAAAATAGTTGAAATCATCCAGTTGCCTGAATGTCTCACCGTTTGACAAACCATCCCTTGAGGGACATAAAAAGATTCCACTATCGGTTGATTTCAACTCTGCCATCATCTTAGCTCTCCTTTGCGTATACTCTTCCTTAGGAAATGGAAGCGAGGTCCATTCAAAATACTGCTGTACCTCAGTTTGCTGAGCAAGCGAAGATTGAACTGTAACAAGCGCTACAATGATAAATAGAGCAGTAAGTGAGCGTGAGTGCATGATGATAAATTGAGTGTGAAGAAAGGAACAGCAAGTTAACAGATTTTGAGTCCGTATGTATAATTCAATGAATGGGGATTGGCAAGAATGCTTATATTCGAAATAACCTAAAAAATATACCTATGAAGACATTCTGTACAGTGCTCTTTTCAGTTGCACTCACAATAGGCTTTGCGCAAGCCCCAAAATGGTCATCAAAAAAAATAGCAGCTGTTAAGACCGAGGCATCCAACAAAATTCAAGATCGAGCTAAGCTGGCGCAGGTGATGGTAGATAAAGTATTTAGCTTTTCAGAACTTGGATTTCAGGAGTATGAAACGGCCAAATACATCACCGGCATATTGAAGGAAAACGGATTTACCATAGAAATGGGAATTGCAGGAATTCCTACTGCATGGGTGGCAAAATGGGGAAATGGAAAGCCTGTAATCGCTTTGGGAAGCGATGTAGACTGCATTCCAAAAGCCTCACAAAAGCCAGGCGTTGCTTATCATGATCCAATCATTGAAGGCGCTCCGGGGCATGGCGAGGGTCACAACTCAGGCGTGCCGCTTAATGTGCTGGCGGCAATTACAGTAAAAGAAATAATGGAGCGCGATAAAATACCGGGCACACTGATGGTGTGGCCTGGCATTGCAGAAGAACAATTAGGAACCAAAGCATATTACACCAGGGATGGATACTTTGATGATGTAGACGTTTGTCTGTTTACCCACGTAAGTTCCAATCTCAGCGTTTCGTGGGGCGAGGCATCGGGTACAGGTTTAATTTCAGTTGAATACACTTTCAACGGTGAAGCGGCCCACTCTGCCGGAGCACCATGGAGAGGACGCAGCGCAGCAGATGCTGTTGAATTAATGAGTGCCGGATGGCAATATCAACGTGAGCACCTCGATCCTTTGCATCGATCGCATCATATTATTTCCAATGGAGGAGATCAACCCAATGTAGTTCCATCCAAAGCTTCCATCTGGTTTTACTTCCGTCAAATCACCTACCCTGAAATTATGGCGCTTTATGAAAAAGGAAACAAGATGGCAGAAGGCGCAGCGATGATGACCAACACTTCTGTGGAGCGAAGAATTTTGGGATCGGCATGGCCCAGGCATTACAATAAAACGGTAGCAACTACAATGTATGAAAACATAAAGGCTGTTGGCCTTCCTACATGGAGTAACGAAGATCAAATGCTTGCCAGAGCCGTACAACGTGAAGTAAATTCTAAGCGTGATACCACTGGAATGCCTAGTAAAATTGAAGAGCTGGAAGGTCCGATTACAAGACCTCAAAGCGGAGGGTCCGATGACATTGGTGATATTTCATGGAAAGTACCAACAATCACACTGGGTTATCCTTCAAATATACCAGGGCTGCAAGGACATCATTGGTCCAACGCCATTGCTATGGCTACCCCTATCGCACACAAAGGTGTGGTGGCTGGCGCCAAAGTACAGGCAATGACTATTTTGGATTTATTGACAAGACCAGAGTTGGTGGCAAGTGCATGGGATTATTTTAAAAATGAACAATCCAGCAAAATAAAGTATCAACCTATGATCAGCAAGGATGATAAACCAGCCATTCATTTGAACGAAAAAATCATGAAAGAATTCAAACCAGAGCTCCAAAAATACTATTATGACGAAACAAAATACAGCAGCTACTTGGAGCAATTGGGAATTACTTACCCTACTTTGAAGAAATAACAACTGCCAAAAATAAAAGTCGCCTGACCTAATGGTCGGGTGACTTTTTTTATTCTTCGTAAAAGTCTATCAACGATCCGAAGTAGACCTCGTTCCATCCTTCTACAATGTCTTCATAAGCTTCATCTGGAATATTGGTATGTCTTAATTCTGCAGACGTTCCTTTTTGATGTTGATGAAGCACTATGGTGACGATGCTTGGTTCTGCCTGTTCACCGAAATACCACTCCTGAACAATTTTTTTTCCCGTTATAAATTCAAGATTTTTTCCAGTGATGCTTCCCTCCCAAAGAGAAAATTCAGAGCCGACCTCTGTGGACATGATAGCCTCCTCGCCAGACCACAAATGAAGAGTAGCTGGATTGGTTAAAGCAAGGAAAACATCTTCAGGCGCGGCAGGAATAATAAAATACTTTTTATAATCTTTCATCTTTAGCTATAAATCGATGGTATGACATGTAATCAGCAAATTAATGCCATTTCGGCATTACAATTGCTTTCAATGGTGACGTTCTAATTTTCTTTAAATTTGAATTTAAATAACCATCATTCTAAATACTGTTATGATTAACAAAAAGTATCTCATTGTTGTGGGGCTGGCTTTTTCGTTCGGATTGACGCCCGTTTCCGGACAGATTTTGAACAAAATAAAGGAAAAGGCATCCAAAAAGGCAGAACAAGCCTTGGACAAGAAGCTGGGCATTGGTGATGACAATTCGAAAAACCCCAACAATCCTGGAGGTGGACCTGGCTCGCCAGGCAACCAGGGTAACAACCCTGGCAATACTACAGGCGGAGGATTGATCACAACCCCGCCAGATGTGGAGCAAAACATAGCGGATGCACAGAGCGCTTACAAATCCGGTAGCTATGGAGAAGCTCGCTATGCAGTGCAGCAGGCTATGTTGGGTGTAGAAATGGAAATCGGAGATAAAGTGCTGAAGTCACTCCCAGAATCGATTAGTGGGTTGAATAAAGATGCAGCTGCTGATCAAGTGACAAGCACGGGTTATGGATGGGTTGGGCTTACCATTAAGCGTGAATACAACAACAACAATGACAAGGAGTTCAGGGTAACAGTAGCCAACAATGCCATGTGGATGTCGGCACTGAACATGTATATGTCAGGTGGTGGCTATGCTCAAACTACCGGAGGTGAGCAGAATTGGAAGCAAACCAAGCTGAAAGGAAATAGAGCTATAATCGAATACGATGAATATAGTGGATACAAACTGAGTGTTCCCTTGGGGCAGTCTTCTCTTGTTGTTTTTGAAGGAGTCAACTTTGCAACAGAAACCGATATGATGAAAGCGGCCGAAGCTGTGGACATTGAGGGTATCAAAAAAATGTTGGGGGAACAATAAAAATTAAGGATTACTAAGATGAAAAATATTTTTACACTAATTGTACTCAGTCTTTCCCTATCAGTAATGGCGCAAGACTTTGATAAGAATGTAGCTACAGCTAAATCGGCTTATTCTTCAGGTGATTTGGAAAACACGCGATTTGCTCTGGAGCAGGCGTTGCACGAACTGGACATTGTAATTGGAAAGGAAATTTTGAAGCAACTGCCAACCAAGTTGGGCGCAGTAAGCTACAATGAGAAGGAGGATAATGTAACAGGAGGTTCTGGAATAGGTACAGGCTTGTTTGTTCACCGTTCATTTGGTCAATACCCCAACTCCGGCAAAATAGATGTGATTAACAATTCACCCCTGATTACTTCGATCAATGCGATTCTTGCTATTCCTTTTATTGGCAATTCTGGCGATGGCACACAGAAGGTAGTGAAAATTCAGGGGTATAAGGCGGTGTTGAACAGGAATGCCAATGAAGAAACAGGCAAGACGGGTTATACATTGCAAGTACCCATGAACAACACTTTATTTACATTAGAAATGGATGACACCAATGAAAATGAAATTCAATCATTGGCCAATGCCATTCCATTGAACAAGATTGCTCAGATGGCACAATAATATTTCTTTGGATAATTAAATTGAGGGCTGTCACAACGACAGCCCTTTTTTTATAATCTTTCTTCCAACCTCCCGGTGATTTACCTGATGAGTCGATGCCATATATTAAGGAAAACAGACAAACCGTATTTAGAACAACAGATGTAATTGCGATGATGTTCTTCTTTTCTGTTAAATTGAAACTTGTATTATAACTTATGAGATTAATCGTTTTACTTGGCATTTGCCTTTGTGCATTCAGGCTTTCGGCCCAACATCCTCAAAATATTATTAGGGAAGAAATTAAAATTCCCATGCGTGATGGTATTCAATTAGGAGCCATAGTGTATCGTCCGGATCAGCCGGGGAAGTTTCCGGCTATTGTTTATCGTACTCCCTATGGTGTTGACGACTATGATGCTTATGCACAGTTTCCGCTTAAAGCAGCAAAACAGGGCTATATCGTTTTTCTTGTAGATGTAAGGGGCAGATACAGAAGTGAGGGTGAATTTGTTGCTTATAAAAATGAAAAGCAGGATGGCTATGACGTAATCGAATGGGTAGGAACATCTGAATACTGTAATGGGAAAGTGGGAACCTACGGTGGCTCCTACCCAGGCATAGTACAATGGCTGGCCATGTCGCAAAACCCGCCTCATCTGGTAGCGGCTGCACCGGAAATGACACCTATCAGTAGCCACCATTTCTTTTACTACGGAGGTGCGTTTTCAATGCCATGGCTGGACTGGTTCATGCCATACATTTTTGCTGATAAAAGAATGAGAGCCAATGATACATCCGGGGCTTGGGATGATGCAACAGCCGAAGAACAGTGGGTGAGCAGCGACAGAAGGAAGTGGTATGCCTACAGACCACTGATAGATTTACCCATTTTGAAAAAGTATGCGCCAGAGTATTTTGAATGGTTATCTCATCCTGATAAATCAGCCTGGTGGGATTTTGTAAATGTTGAGGAAGACTTTATAAATTTCAAAACTCCCGTTTTCTTGCTTAGTGGTTGGTATGATGCCGGCTATGGCCCGGAAGGAGCTACACGGGCCTTCCGCAAGATGCAAAGCGAAGCGGCCAGTGAAGCGGCTAAGAAAAATACCCGATTAATCTTGGGCCCATGGAATCACACATCATTGCATACTCGCAAAACACATTTTGGAGAAATGGAATTTTATGAATCGGCAGGACTTGACTATGACACTGAACTGCTAAACTGGTTTGATGAACAGTTGAAAGGGATAGCTAATCAAAGCCAGCTTCCACCAGTAAGTATTTTTGTGATGGGTGCCAATAAGTGGAGGGCCGAAGAAAAGTGGCCACTTAGCAATGCAGTTGCAACCGACTTTTATTTACACAGTAGTGGAAACGCAACAATAGACAAAGCTGATGGTAAACTTGTCAAAGAACAACCTAAGCAACAGAAAGGAGACACATATATATTTGATCCTGCTAACCCATTATGGGATATATCCTACGAAAAATCATACCCCTATGATCAACGAGACATTGAGAATAGAAAAGACGTTGTCGTTTATACCTCAGCCCCGTTACAAGAAGAAATGGAGATAATAGGAGAGGTAGTGGCGGAACTTTTTGTGAGCTCGTCTGCTCGCGATACCGATTTTTCCATCACTCTTACCGATGTTTACCCAGATGGAAAATCAATTAATTTATCCGGAATGGATGCAGGGTATTTAAGGATGCGCTATCGCAATGGTTTTGAAAAGCAAGAACTCATGAATCCTGGAGAAATATATAAGATTAAAATAGGACAATTGTATACGGCTAATCTATTTAAGAAAGGACATCGGATTAGAATCCAAATTACAAGTAGCAAGGCGCCACACTACGACCCTAATCCAAATACAGGCACAGAAATTGCATCGGAGAAAAACTTAATTCCTGCCGCTAATACCATTCACCATTCAAATAAATATCCGTCTAAAATAATTCTACCAGTTATTCCCAAAGCGAAATAATCTGTTCTATTACTGGGCTTTACTTTATTGCAAGTATTTCCATAGGGGGATAAAAATGGTTAGCGAAAAACTAATTTTATAAAACCTCCGTTTAACCTAATTTGAGCAGTACCAATTAGAATCGGGGAAGAAAGTAGTATCTTTATCACCCATGAAATTAAAGATCCACAGAGTTTTAGCGGTTGGTGCGTTTATATACGCATTCACGCTAATCTTTGGGATATATTTTGTTTCGGTACATGCCCAACATCAGGAGGTATCTCAGAAGAGTGATATCGTTAAACTGTTGACTTCGGATGCTGAAGGAGGCAAGGGTGACGAGGGTTCAAAGTCTAAGCGACCCAATTCAAGGCCACTCATTGAGGATGATGATGATAGCGCAAAGGACTTATTAATTGAGCTACATTTTCATGTAGCTTTTTCAATAGACCCATCCTGCCGCAGTATCAGCTCCTATAATCCCTATCAAAAGGAAATCACAACACCACCACCCTGGGGTTAATTGGAAAAATTTCTTTAGCACAATATCTCTTGCTTATTGACTATTTCTACCGCGCAACAATAATTGTTGACGGGTGGATGTATTCTCTTTAAAAAATCAATTCAATGAAATTACTTAATACATCAACTATTAAGGGCGACCTGTTTGGTGGTATAACTGCCGGTATCGTAGCACTTCCCCTTGCAATGGCTTTTGGTGTTCAATCAGGTCTTGGCGCAGAAGCCGGCTTATACGGAGCCATTGCTATTGGAATAGTGGCAGCCATTTTTGGGGGAACAAAAACACAGATAAGTGGACCTACCGGCCCGATGACTGTGGTGTCGACTCTTATTGCAGCTTCAGCCATGCAGCAGGCACCCAGCCTTGAAGCTGGCGTAGCGATGGTCTTCTTGACCTTCTTTATTGGAGGCTTATTACAGATCTTATTTGGGGTAACACAAATTGGTAGATTGGTTCAGTTCATACCCTACCCGGTTGTTTCAGGCTTTATGAGTGGTATTGGTTTGATCATCATTTTACTTCAACTCTTTCCGCTTGTAGGTCACGCCTCACCTGGTAAAATTGTTGATGTATTTATTACAGCTACAACACCACTTCAAAATATTAATTGGCCGGCACTCACACTTGGACTTCTTACCATTGCCATTATTTATGCTTTTCCACGCATCACCAAGGCAGTGCCCAGTACACTGATTGCACTGATTGTTGTTTCGTTAATCCCTCAATTTTTGTCAATGGATATTCCAAAAATAGGGGATATACCTGAAGGGTTACCCAATCTCAATCTTGGAATATTCAGCGATCTTAATATTTCAACTTTAAGCTTAGTGCTTGTGCCAGCACTTACACTGGCGGCTCTTGGGTCGATAGACTCCCTACTTACTTCGGTAGTAGCTGACAATATCACAAAGACCAAACACAATAGTAACCGAGAGCTGATCGGACAAGGACTGGGAAATATGGCGGCAGCTTTGATCGGTGGTTTACCTGGGGCAGGAGCCACTATGCGAACCGTTGTTAACGTGAGATCGGGAGGAAGAACTAGAATTTCTGGGGTTGTTCATGGTTTATTCCTTCTTGTTGTTCTTCTGGGCTTAGGGAAGTACGCGGCTGAAATACCCTTGTCTGTGCTGGCGGGAATATTAATTACCGTAGGAATAGGAATAATAGACTATAAAGGCCTTGGTGATTTGCTGAAGGTGCCAAAAGCTGATGCAGTCGTCAAAATTGCAGTTGTGGTGATCACTGTTTTTGTTGATTTGTTGTGGGCAGTTGGTATCGGTCTGATTTTGTCTGCCTTGTTCTTTGTTAAACGGGCAGCAGAGCAAGGTCATGAGGCCAGCACGATGGACCCTGTTGATGATCGTACTGATGGTAATGGAGAATTAAAAGGATTGAGCCACACGCATCATGCAGATCAGGTATTCATTCAGGAATTTCATGGGCCGTTGTTTTTTGGATTCTCTTCTAAATTTCAGGAACAATTCAGCAAGAGCCCTAACATGAAAGCGGTAGTTTTCAGATTTAAACACATGTCGTTTGCCGATCAGTCTGGATTGTATGCATTAATGGATGTGATTCGAGGATTAAACGAAAGCAATACATGGGTGCTGTTTTGCGGTCTTCGTGGAAATGTAAAAGAGCAGTTTGTCAAATTGAAGATTATTCCGGATTTAGTACCGGAGTCGCATTGTTTCAATGATTTTGAAGCAGCCACAGCCTGGCTAGCAAAAAATTTAATGAAAAAAAATACTGAGGGTAATAAGGCTGAACAGGTTGTTGAAAAATCAAACTAATAGAAATCAAACCAATGGAACTATACAAAAAGTTTTTATCGAATAATCGTGCGTGGGTGGAATCCATGCTTAATACCGATCCGGAATATTTTAAAAGATTGGCGGATGGACAAAAGCCTCCTTTGCTTTGGATTGGATGTGCAGATAGCAGGGTTCCAGCCAACGAAATTATTGGAGCCCTTCCTGGTGAGGTGTTTGTTCATCGCAATATCGCCAACATGGTAGTGCATACAGATATGAATATGCTTAGCGTGCTCGACTATGCAGTAAATGTGCTTGAGGTACAACATGTGATTGTATGTGGACACTATGGATGTGGAGGAGTAAGGGCGGCCATGAGCAATCAACAATTTGGTTTAATAGATAATTGGATAAGGCATATCAAGGATGTATATCGCTTTCATCAGGAAGAGCTCGAAGAAATTACTGATTTGAAAGCAAGGGAAAATCGCTTTGTAGAGTTGAACGTTATTGAGCAGGTATATGATTTGAGTAAAACCTCCATCATTCAAAATTCATGGAGTAAATCGAAGAGTCCTTACATCCATGGATGGGTTTATGATATTGGCAATGGCCTTATCAGAGATCTGAATGTATCTATCAATGAGAATAGCGACTTGCCTAAGGTTTATCAATTTGATGCCGTAGAGGCCCTTAAATAAGTATTACTTTAAAGAGCATTTTTCCGATGATTAGGCTTGGTCTCATCCCAGTCTGGTCATCGGATTTTTTATGTTTAATCGCTATAAAATTGTCTGCAACCCTTGTAGGGGTATTATCTTTTTGAGTTGTCTTATCCCTAAATGGTCTAAAAATGTAAATTGCGCTGAAAATTAACCCGATCAGTGGAATTATCGGAAATCGACCATTTTAAAGCACTCAAAGAGGGAGACGAAATCGCTTTCGAGATGGTTTTCAAATTGCATTATCAACCACTCTGTAATTATGCCTTTTCCTTTTTACCTGATCGGGATGAAGCTGAGGAGATTGTGCAGGCTACCTTTCTGAATGTATGGGAGAAGAAGCAGGGGATTACAATAGAAACATCATTGAAGTCGTATTTGTACAGGGCTGTCCGCAACAGTTGCTTAAATGCCATCAAACACAACAGGGTGAAGATGAAGCATGTTGAAGAGTCTGTATTTACTTTGGAAAATAGCCATGATTCAGTTTCTCAATCAGTAATTTCTTCTGAGCTGGATCAAAAAATTGGTGATGCTCTTATGGCACTACCTGAACAATGCCGGTTGATTTTTAAGATGTCCCGATTTGAGGAGCTGAAGTATGCTGAAATAGCAGAACAACTCAACATTTCGGTAAAGACAGTTGAAAACCAAATAGGGAAAGCACTAAAGATAATGCGGGAACAATTAAAAGAGTATTTGCCCATACTCATCATCTTAATGAATGGCTTTATTAATTGAAGGAGGAGTTTGACCATATTGACGATTTAATAGGAAAATGCCTTTCTGGAGAGGCTAAGGAGGAGGAGTATGCGCAATTGCAAAATTGGCGAGCTCAAAGTGAATCCAATGAGGCCTACTACAAGCAACTACAATTGATTTTTGATAAGGCGAAAACAATTGAACAAACACAGTTATTTGATACAGACAGAGCCTGGCGTAAGGTTAAGTCTAAAATGGTTAGCCCTAAAGGAAAGCAGGTAAAGCTCATTCCATTTTGGAATGTAATACGCATAGCAGCGATCCTATTGGTAAGTGTGGGTATCGGTTACTTTGCTTATCAATGGCTAAATACACCTGATGAGATTTTTTTGTTGACTGCCGATAAAAGTATCGTAAGAGACTCCTTACCAGATGGCAGCTATGCTGTTTTGAACAAGCAAAGTAAGATCCAATATGCTTACAATAAGCGCAGTAATCAGCGCAAGATTGTTCTGGAAGGAGAAGCGTTTTTTGAAGTAAATCACCAGGAAGCAAAACCTTTCATTATTGAAACGGGCGAAGTAATTATAGAAGATATTGGAACATCTTTTAATGTAATGGCTTTGCCAGAAAGGAGCACCATAGAGGTTTATGTGGAGTCTGGAGAAGTGGCTTTTTATACTTTGAAAGATGCAGGAATAAATTTGGTAGCGGGAGAGACTGGGATTTACCACAAAGAAAGCAAATCTTTTGCCCGTCTTTTAAAAACCGATACGAATAGACTGGCATACAAAACCGGCATATTCGTTTTTCGTAATTCTGATCTGGAAAGCATTATTGCAGATCTTAACGCTGTATACGATGCAAAGATAAGATTGGGCAATGTAGCGCTTAAAAACTGTCGCCTTAACGTTACGTTCAGAAATGAGCGAATTGAGGATATAGTCGAGATTATTGCTGAGACGCTTGGACTAAAGGTCAACAAAGAAGGAGGAGATTACGTATTGGATGGAATGAGTTGCGGAAGCTAAAACGATGAGGAGATTTCTACCACTGTTTATTCTCACTTTTGTTGGCATTTGGACGAATTCCATGGCCCAGACGCCACCCCTGGAGAGAACTGTCAATATTACTTTTCAAGATGTTCAAATTGATGTGGCGCTAAGCAGACTTGCACAGGAAGCAAAGTTCATCTTTTCCTACAGCCCTTCTATTTTGAATTCCAATCAGGTGGTAACCAGTGAATTTAGGGATAAGACAGTTAGAGAAATACTCAACCGATTATTAGGAGAATCTATTAACGCCAAAGGGAAGGGCAACTATATCATCCTAACTAAAGCTGCGCCTCTTACAAAGAAAGAAATTGTTAACAATACTGTAACAATCACAGGATATGTAACCAATGTAAATACTGATGAAAAAATTGCGGAGGTAAGTGTTTATGATAAAAAATCCTTGACCGCTGCAATCACCGATCAGTTTGGTTTTTTTAAGATCACTTTAACTGTTCCAGACAAAGAGGCTGCACTTTATTTTAGTAAGAGAGATTATGTAGATACGGTTATTGTACTTAGCGAGGGTACCCAATTTGTTAACATTGCATTGCAACCAGAAGAAAAGGTCATTGTAGAAGTATTACCGGTGTACGACACACTTCAGGTGGTAACAAAGCCTCCGGTTACAGGAATCCCAGAGGTGCTCAATGAATCTGATCGGCCGGAAAGAAAAACGATCAGGGATTTTTTCCAGGAAAAAGTCTTTTCAAAGAATATTTTTTCCCGAAAGAAGGGAAACGTTAACGTTAACAATATCAAGGATACCCTTTATCGTGACTTTCAGGTTTCCATTCTGCCATTTATGGGGACTAACCATAAGCTTAGTGGAAACGTAGTGAATGGACTTTCTTTAAATGTGCTAGGCGGTTATTCAATGGGTACCGATAAGGCTGAATTGGGTGGATTATTTAATATTGATAGAGGGGATGTGCGATATGCCCAGGTAGCGGGTTTATTCAACACGGTAGGTGGAGAAACTGAAGGTGTGCAATTGGCTGGGCTTGGAAATCTTACCCGTAGGAATGTGAATGCAGTGCAGTTTGCAGGTCTATTCAACGCTAATCTGGGGCAGGTTCATGGGGTCCAGTTTGCAGGGTTATTTAATGTAAATGGCCGTGTTTCAACGGGGACACAAGTTGCAGGCTTATTCAATGTGCAACCGGCCAATTATACAGGTGTACAGGCAGCGGGGTTATTCAATGTAGCCACCAACCAGACGCATGGAACTCAAATTGCAGGGCTTATTAATTTTGCTCACAACATAAACGGGGCTCAAATTGGTGTGATCAATTTTGCTGACAGCATCCGAGGAGTACCACTTGGATTGATCAGTTTCGTAAGTAGGGGATATCATAAAATTGAATTAAGTGCTGATGAAGTTTTTTATGCTAATGCAGCATTTCGCACCGGGGTAAGACAATTTTACAATATTCTGCAAGCGGGAATAAAACCGGAAAGTCTTGATGGCTCTCTTAGTCCATCTTCCTTAAATCCAAGTCAGGAAAATGTTTGGTCTTTTGGGTATGGCATTGGCACCGCACCAAAGCTTACTAAATGGCTCTATTTAAATATTGACCTAACGTCCAACCATGTGAATAAAGGAAGCTTTACGAATTCCATTAGCCTGTTGAATAAATTATACCTCGGTTTTGATTTTCAGGTGGCAAAGAAATTTTCTATTACGGCAGGGGCCACGCTCAATGGATATATTTCAGATCCTTCCTACACCGAAAACCCTACTCTGTTCACGGACTTTTCGCCTAATCTTATCAAAAGCCATAGTTTCTCCAATGGCAAACAGCTGGATATGTGGTGGGGAGGTAAGGTCGGAATCAGATTTTTGTAATTTTTTTCAAAGTGCATAGGGGACAGCATGAGCTGGGTTGTCCTTAAGGCATTAAAGCGAAAAAAATGACAAAAATCTCTCTAACAGCACTCTTTAGCCTTTTCATTACAATAAACCTTATTGGGCAGACCCTTACCCAAACGATAAGGGGCCATGTTGTAGACAAAGTTTCTCAAACCTCATTGCCAGGAGCCACCGTAGTTATTGTCGGATCAGATCCTTTGATCGGAACAACGACTGATCTGGATGGATACTTCAAACTTGCTAATGTTCCTGTTGGGAATGTTTCGCTTCAAATTTCATTTGTAGGGTATAAAGAAATAACTATTTCCAATATCATAGTCAACTCTGGAAAGGAAGTGATTCTAAATATCCCCATTGAGGAGGACATCACTCAAATGGAAGAAATAGTGATAACTCCTGATGTGGAAAAAAATAAACCACTTAATGATATGGCAGTAGTCAGCGCAAGAACATTTTCAGTGGAGGAAACGCGAAAGTTTGCCGCTTCGGTTAATGATCCTGCCCGAATGGTTTCTTCCTATGCGGGCGTAGTTACACCTGACGATGGTAATAATGCTATATCTATACGGGGCAATTCTCCGTATGGTTTGCTTTGGAGAATGGAAGGGGTAGACATCCCCAATCCGAATCACTTTTCAAATGTGGGTACTTCTGGTGGAGGTGTCTCCATTTTAAGTTCTCAACTTCTGACTAACTCTGATTTTATGACTGGGGCCTTTCCAGCTGAATATGGCAACGCGTTGGCAGGTGTCTTTGATCTAAACCTTAGAAAAGGCAATAATGAAAAAAGGGAAAATACTGTACAGGCGAGCTTTTTGGGAACGGATGTAGCCGTAGAAGGACCATTTAGGAAAGGATATCGAGGTTCCTACTTGGTCAATTACCGGTATTCAACATTAAGTATCATCAGCAAACTGGGGGTCAATATTGGGGATGCAGTTACTAATTTTCAGGATTTGAGCTTTCACATCTATTTACCCACCAACAAATTGGGAAATTTCTCTTTGTTTGGATTTGGTGGATTGAGTGATCAAAAACAAGATGCAGAAAAAGACTCCACAAAATGGAGTGAAGAGTATTTGCGCTATAATTCAAAATACTTCTCCAACACAGGTGCTGCTGGAATTAAACACCAGATGAATGCGGGAGAAAATACCTATATACAATCTTCAGTAGTATTATCAAGTAACGATAATGGCTTTGATGTAACTAAGTTGGATGATTTATATGTTTCTCAATTTGAATACAGAAGAAAATATGTGAACAAGAAATTAACACTGAGCTCAGTTTTAAATCATAAATTCAATGCAAAGAACAGTTTGCGCTCTGGAGTTTATTACAACCAATATTTTTACAATTTGAGCTTGCGTGAGTTTAATAAAGAAAAAAAGCAAATTGAAGAACAGCTCAATGCAAACAGTAGTGCATCTACCATTCAATTATTTGCGCAATGGAATCATCGGATAAGTGATAAAATGACGCTGAATGCCGGAATGCATTATCTGCAACTATTGGATAACAACTCTCACTCACTGGAGCCCCGTGCTTCGCTTAAATATGCATTTGATGACAAGCAGTCTCTGAGTTTTGGTTACGGGCTGCACAGTCAAATCCAGCCCATAGGTGTTTATGAAGCAGAAGCAGTGGATGGGCTTGGAAACAGAACTTTCCCAAATAAAAATGTAGGTTTAAACAAATCTCATCACTTGGTGGTGGCCTATGATCGTGCTTTAAATCAATTTACAAGGTTGAAGGTGGAAACTTACTATCAGCATTTATTCAATATTGCTGTGAAGGATGATCTAACCAGCCCTATCTCAACTTTGGTCTTGGAGGATGGTTATTTCACAGACCCACTCATCAATAAGGGAACTGGAAGAAATTATGGGCTTGAGATGACATTGGAGCAATTCTTTCATAACAACACTTACTTTCTATTGTCTTCATCACTCTATGATTCAAAGTATAAAGCGTTGGATGGAGTACTTCGTAATTCAAGATATAACGGAAATTTTGCATTCAGCCTAACTGCAGGCAAAGAGTATGAGTGGAAGAAAAATCGAACCTTTGGGTTGAATATAAAAACTATTTACAGCGGGGGATTCAGGATGACCCCGATTGATTTCGAGAAAAGTGCTGAGCTTGGCCAAACCGAATACATTGAACAACTGGCTTTTACCGAGCAGCGTCCGGATTATTTCAGAACAGATTTTCGTATTAGCCTTAAGAGAAATCGTCCAAAATCAACTTCAACCATTTCGCTCGACATTCAGAATATAACCAATCATCAAAATCTGGGAGGGCAGTATTACGAAGTCATGAGTGGCGAAATAAAGAAGTGGTACATGATGCCTTTGTTGCCAGTTTTTAGTTATCGCATTGAGTTCTAGAATGTATTCCATTGAAAAACGGCAGCTGAATTTATGAATCACGATTAGGGATCATCAGCTGTCGTTTTAATTTGGATTAACCCCAATCAACATAGATGTTACTTTGCCATTAAATGAAAATGGTGGTCTTTCCTGGTTTTCCCGTTTACAATTATTTCTAAATTGTGTTGCCCTGGGTAATGTTTTCGAGTAGTAAAGTCTGTAAATCTTTGTTTGCGCTCGAAAGTTAATTTCTGTCCGGGTTGAAATTCTTTTTCTGTAACCTTGAAAATTTTTCTTGAGGTTTTTCCCGTTGCAGTTCTGTAATTTATAGCATATTCAATTCTTAGATTAGCTTTCTTTTTTTCTTTATTGACAACATCAAACGAAAACGATCCGGTGGTTCCAATCTTAATTTTCAGATTGTCAAGACTCAGTTTAGGTACTTCTGCCAGTAACTGAGAATCGAATCCATGAAAATCAAGAGCATTTGAATGACCCTGTTTAAGTAACGTACGACTACCATGTTTCAATATCCAGTTGGTCTCAGCACTGACATTCTTCCACTGCCGGGCAATATTCAGAACCAATTCAGGGTGATCTTTTGCAATATCGTTCAGGTTGTTTGCCACACTTCTCCTCACGTATTCTGATGGGTCTTTTTTTAGTTTGTCGAGAATGGGTAAAATTGGAGAAGGATCCTTTTTGAAAGCAGGCAATCCCATGGCCCATGGAAGTCTTGGCCTGCAACCTTCAGATGACAATCTTCTTACATGTTCACTTTTGTGCGTAGTCCAACGCTGCATCCTGTTCATGGTCTTTTCCGGGTACTTTAAAATAAAGGGCCGAACAGCAAACTCTGCACTGACCAGCTGCGTGATTTGTTCAATGGCATCCATTGATTTTTCAAAATGATCTAACCCATACAATTCCACATAGTCAGGCAGAAAAATTAGTGGGTAGATGGGCTTTTCATATTTCTCATTGAGGTATTCTTGGGCAATTGCCACAACGCAATTGGCCGCCAATTCATAATTTGCAGGTAATGTTTTGTGTAGTGCCTTTGTTACTTTTCTTGTTCGTTGTTTAAGTTCCAGGTCAGGCCATTCAGTATCGAAAACTGAATGTATAAATCGGACATCATCAAAATTGGGAATGTTCTTCTTTAATACTGAGCAGAGGTGCTCAAAAAACTCTGGATTATACATCAATTTCAAAGGTTCTGCCATCGCACTTCTATTTTTTTGTTTTCTTAAAATCCAATTCGTCTACCATCAATGCTTCTTGCAATATTTCCCCGATGGTAGTTTCCTCAATTTCAGTGAGCGCATTGTACTTTATAATGTAAACCTGCGTTCGTCCTTCGTGCAACAGCACTCCTTGATTATTGGACAGCATGTGACCATAGCAGAACCCCAATGAAACGAGCGCATCTTTTGGGCCATAGGGCACGGATTGAGGCCAGATAAAACAGAGCCTTCTGTTCTTCATAAAATAGGGGACCCCGTAGGAGAGTTTTTCTCTTATTCGTGGATCAGTTTCCAAAATTATTCCTCTCAGCCTTCTGGTTAATAACTGCTCAGTTCGAGGCAACTCACCAATGAATTCATCAACATCCTTCATGATTGGATTTATTTTAGTATAAATATGCGCGGGTATCATGACAACCCTATGTCAGCAAGCCCAGGTATGGTTAAAATTTCTTCTTTAAATCTGCTATTTTTAGTGATTACTAAATTTTTCAAATGACTTCTTTTCTGACTTTTTTTGAAGAAATGCCTACATGGCAGCGGCTGGCCTGGGTTGTTGTTTGTTTGGTAACCTGCTGGATCCTAGAAGGTAACTACCCGCTGGCCAAACATCCATATTCCAAATGGAAACATGATGGTGTTAATTTAGTCTTCCTGTTTTTTACGTTTGTTATTAATCTTTTGTTTGGAATTTTTACAGTAGGAATTTTTGCTTTTATCGGCAGCAGACATATTGGCTTGTTGCACTATGTGGATTTGCCGGTATGGATGGAGTTAGTAATTGCTATAATGTTTCTTGATTTTGTGGCGCAATATTTTGTACACTATTTACTGCACCGGGTAAAGTGGATGTGGAAGTTTCACATGATTCACCACAGCGATACAAAAGTAGATGCTACAACGGGCACGCGTCATCATCCTGGAGACTATTTTTTAAGGGAAGTATTTGCGTTAGTGGCTATAGTACTCCTCGGTGCACCTATCTCATTCTATTTGTTCTATCGATTCTGCACCATTTTTTTCACCTACTTCACACACGCCAATATCAATATGCCACGATGGCTCGACAAAACCTTAAGTCTTGTGTTCATCACCCCTAATATGCACAAATTTCATCATCACTTTGAGCGCCCCTGGACAGACACCAATTTTGGTAATATCTTTTCTTTTTGGGATCGACTATTCGGCACTTTTGTTTATGATGATCCCAAGAAAATAAAGTATGGACTGGATGTACTGGATGGCAGCTTAGATGAGGACATAAGATATCAACTTCAAATTCCGATTGATAAACGCATAAAGACAGATTATTAGAATTGTCAGTTTGGTAACAAAAGTCTTATTATCGAACTAATTTGGAACAATCGTGACCGTATGTGGGTTGAATAACCATTAACAAAAAGATATAATGATGAAAGCAATTTGGAATGGTAAAGTAATCGCTGAAAGCAACGATACAGTAGTAATTGAGGGTAACCATTACTTTCCTGTGGATTCTATTAAAAAAGAATATTTTTCTGATTCTTCCTCTCACACTGTTTGTCCATGGAAGGGAACAGCATCTTACTTCAGTGTAAAGGTAGATGGAAAAGAAAATGCGGATGCAGCCTGGTACTATGAGGAACCTAAAGAAGCTGCAAAGGTAATCAAAGACCGAGTAGCCTTTTGGAAAGGCGTTGAAGTGGTAAATTGATTTCTAAATTCTGAAACGAGATGCTTCTTGCTTTAGATATTGGTAACAGTGATGTTGTCCTGGGAATCTGGGACAAACAAAAATGGATTCACGTTTGGCGAATTCCCACTCGACCGAATCAACCTGAGTTATTTTATGGCATTAAAATAAAAGACTATTTTTTTGAAGCTAATCTGTCGCTCAATCACGTTGATAAAATTGTGCTTAGCAGTGTGGTTCCTGACCTAACAGACAAATTAAGAAATGTAATCGCGGTCTTATTCGGTAAAGAGTCAATTGTACTTGGTCCGGATGTGTACCAAAAGCTTGCCATTAAGGTACTTAACCCTTATGAAATTGGGTCAGACCTTGTTTCAAATGCAATAGCTGCCTACGATTATTACCAAAACACTTGCATTGTTGTTGACTTTGGCACAGCGCTCACTTTTACAACACTTTCATCGAAAGGTGAAATTTTGGGTGTATCTATTGTGCCCGGATTAAAAACAGCCATTAAATCACTTACACAAAACACTGCTAAGCTTTTTGATGTACCTTTAGCTATGCCTGCATCTGCATTAGGAACCAGTACCATAACGGCCATTCAATCTGGGATTTTGTTTGGCTACAGCGGTTTAGTGCAATCCATGGTAGGAGAAATTAGAAGTGAAATAAAAGAGAATTGCCCCGCAATAGCTACAGGTGGACTTTCATCTATTATTACGCCTTTGAATGATTTCTTTGATCAGGTTGAGCCAAATCTGACTTTAAATGGTTTACGAATTGTTGGTGAAACAGTTTCAGAGCGTTAAATGGAGATAGCCATCCATTTGAAGAATGTTACGCATCGTTTTGGAGGACAATCTCTTTTTGAAAACCTTTCTATAGATATAGAAGCAAAAAAAATCACCGCTATTCTTGGCAAAAGTGGCAGTGGAAAGTCAACACTGCTTCAAATGATTAATGGTCTTATCCGTCCTGATGAAGGAACTGTATATTTGTTTGGTAAGGCCTTGGATTATAACCAGATTCATCAAATTCGACTTTCAATAGGTTATGCAGTTCAGCAAGTAGGATTGTTCCCACATCTTACAGTATTTGAAAACATTACATTGCCCGGTGTATTGGCCGATTGGGCCAGCGATCGGAAAAAGAAGCGGGCAGAAGCTTTGATGGAGCTGGTGAGTTTGGAAGAAATTCACAAAGACAAATATCCCTATCAGTTATCCGGAGGTGAGCAACAACGGGTAGGACTTTGTAGGGCTATTTTGCTGGATCCACCTCTGATGTTATTGGATGAATCTTTTTCATCGCTGGATCCTGAAACGAAGCAAGACATTCACAATGAAGTATTAAAGCTACAACGCACAGAACCACGGTGCATTGTAATGGTGACGCACGATCCTGATGAAGCCAAGAAATTGGGGGACACACAGCTAAAATTTGAAAACGGAAAATTATTTCCGCTGCAATGATGAAGTGGCGATTAGCAGCATTAATTCTTATAGCTGGATGCATGTTAGGGCATGCACAAACTTATAGGGTAGGGGCAAAGCACTTCAACGAAAGTTATATTTTGGCAGAGTTGTTGGCGCAATTGATCGAAAACGAAGGCTATACAGTAGAGCGCAAATTTAATTTGGGTGGCACTGCTGTATGTTATCAGGCGCTCGTGGGAGGCGACATTGACATTTACCCAGAATATACGGGATCGTTGGCGGAAGAAATCCTGAAAAGTAATAAGAAGCTGAATCATGGCTCACTCAATCAAGAATTGAAATCCCAACTCAATCTGGAGATTTCTCCATCATTTGGTTTTAACAATACCTATGCGCTGGCCACTACACCGGCCATTGCAAAAAAAAGGAACCTTAGGACTATTTCTGATTTACAGAAGCAAAGCCCCATGCCAATGGCATTGAGTTATGAATTTTTGAAAAGAAAAGATGGATGGGGGAATTTAAAAGCAACCTATCAATTGTCAATGAACCCTGTTGGGATAGAGCATGGGCTCGCCTATCAGGCCATCGTCAAAGGCAGCATTGAGTTGACGGACGTTTATTCAACTGATGGAGAAATTGAAAAATATGGTTTGTTTTTGCTGGAGGATGATTTGAATTTTTTTCCGGATTACAATGCAGTGGCTGTATACAATCAAACGATTAACGAGGAGATCAAGTTATTGGCAGCTAAGTTGGAGGATTTGATTTCTGAAGAAGAGATGCAAGCCATGAATTCAGAAGTATTGTTTGAACAAAAAACGTTTTATGATGTGGCCCGGACTTTTCTTTTGAAAAAGGGATTAGTGGATTCTACCATAGAGAAAAAGGGAAGTACAATGTGGAGGGAAATCTTTGACAAGACATTAACGCATTTAGGCATTACCGCTGTGGCTTTAGGTCTGGCAATTTTTATTGCTGTACCACTAGGTATTCTATTGTACATTTTCTCAGGAGTGAGCCGTCCTGTTCTGTATTTTGTGGGCCTGCTTCAGACCATTCCTTCCATTGCACTGCTTGCCCTGATGATTCCATTACTTGGCATTGGCATTGTACCAGCTATAACGGCATTGCTTATTTATGCACTATTGCCAATTCTGAGAAACACCACAACCGGGCTTACTTCTGTTGATCCCATTCTGAGGAAAGTAGCTATAGGCATGGGTATGACTACATTTCAACGATTACGCTTTGTAGAATTGCCATTAGCGATGCCATCGATTTTGGCCGGCATCAGAACGGCCGCTGTAATTACCATTGGTACAGCTACGCTTGCTGCTTTCATTGGAGCCGGAGGGCTTGGAGAATTTATTGTGACGGGTTTAGCTTTAAATAACACCAAGTTGATTTTGCAGGGAGCTATACCTGCTGCAGTGTTGGCAATCCTGATTGAATTTTTATTTGAGTTGATGGAGAAGGCTTTGATACCAAAGCATTTGAGGAGTTAAAACTATTTCTTCATCGCAATAAGATGGATCATTCGATTGATGACTTCTTCATGAATTACTTCTAAACCAGTGTCATTCAAAAAGGCATTTAACAGGTAGGATGTTAAAATAAGTTTTGGGTATGAACTTACTTTTTGTTTCCATTGACTGTCTACTCTTTCATGCAACAAGTCGTGCACCTGTACGTGATCTTGAAAATATTCAAGGAAGCACGTGTGTATTCTATTCTCATCAGATTTAACTGGCAGAAACCTCTGATTTCCTATCAATGGTGATGACAGGTCGCGAAAAGACAACACTAATTTCCCTCCAGCAGATAGCTTTTCTCTAACTTTAGTTAAGAGCGTTATAACCTCAGTTTGTGAGCCTAAGTGGGTTAACGTATCTCCCATACAAACAATTAATTCAGGCGCCTGCCTTAAGTGCAAATCAAAATCAATCAGATTATCCTCTATCGTATGAATACCTTGAATTGATTTTAGATTTAATTCATTCAGTAAGGTTTTGTTGAAATCAATAGCGGTTACATTAAAGCCGAGACGAGCCAGCGCAACCGATTGTATCCCGTGACCGCAGCCAAGGTCAACTGCACTCTTTGCGTAGCGGGGAATAATATTATTTCTTTGAAAGAATGCTTTTTGTTCTTCAGATTTTATTTCAAAATCTCCCACCATCCATGAATAAAAATAACCCAGATGATGGTGGTAATGTGATTTCACCTCGTTCATAAAATGGAGCTAAATGATTAATAGACCAATAAGAACGATATACGCTAAAGATGAGAATGGGGTTTTCTTAATATACCCTCGTCCTTAAACTCCCGCCTAAATGAAGTTGTATACCAAATGAGGCTTGTAAGGGCACATGATCGAAGAAGGCATCGTTGGGCATAGCAACATTAAGTCCTAGTTGAAACATGCCGTTTAAATTTTCTGCCATTCTAAACCTTGCGGTTAGAGAAGGTTCTAAGAAAAGATGAATGCCTTCGTCCGGTGTTTCGGTGATTACACCTGATTGAAATTCGTTAAAATTCACAAAGGAAACACGAGGTGTGAATATCATGTTGAAGCCCCTGTTGTTGGTGCCGATGGAAGGTTGAATAAAAAAGCGATTGTATTTTCCGGTAACAATTACTTCTTGTTGCCCTAAACCTAAAAAGCCATACTGTCCTGTTGTTGTGCCTTTTCCTTGGCCGTAGCCAGCATAGAGCTCTATTCTTCTTGAACGTGTGGCCTGGTAGTAGCCCAACCCTGCTTCAAAAAAATTATTCTTCCGCTTAAAAGTTTGACTTTGATCAACAGGGTCGTTGTTGGTTTCGCTCAACAAAGAATAGCTGCCCATTAAGCCAATATTATCCGATAGCGCCACAGCACCTTGAAGATCAATTCCGGTGCCCAAAAAAATGGATCCTTGTAATTCACCCTGTCCGTTAAACATTGGGGTATTCCTTGTATTGGGTACATACATAGGCGCACAGGACGAAAGAAGCAGGATGACGATGAGGAATAGATTAAATCGCATGAAGACAGGGTTTTGAAGGATCGAATATACTATTTCAGCCGGTTGTATTTCTTCATTGCTGCAATTAATCGATCATGAGGAATGGCATATACTTTATTGCCATTTACACCCGTCATCGTTTCAGCAGCAATCATTGCGTTAACAATGGATTCTTCGGTTGCCTGAGCCACTGCCTCAAAAAAGGGGTTGATCATTTCATTGGGAAGCATTTGTAAATTGGCCAGTTTATCCATTGCGCCTGTTTCTGGATTGGCTGTTGAAAAGGCGATAAAAATATCACCAGATGAATTGCCGCCACGTCCACCTACCGCACCAACTCCCAAAGCAACTCGCTTCACCAGTCGATTGAGCTGATGTGGCAAAAGTGGAGCATCGGTAGCAGCAACTACAATAATAGATCCCTGATCTTCATCGAGTTTACCAGCGCTTGGTTTCAAATCTGTAATTTCTTTTCCAACCGGCACCCCCGCTATGGTGAGCTGATCGCGTGATCCGTAATTAGCCTGTACTAATACACCCACTGTGTAGGTTCCTATTTTGGTTTCAACGATACGAGAAGAGGTTCCTATGCCGCCTTTAAAACTGTGCACGATCATACCTGTACCGCCACCCACATTTCCCTCTTCCACTGACCCGATCTTAGCCCCCTCCATTGCATCAAAAACGTCCTGCTGTTTTACATGAAAGCCATTGATGTCATTGAGAAATCCATCCCAGGTTTCGGCTACCACGGGTAAGCTATAGTCACCTGAATAATTTCCGTCACCGATATTCTTGTTCACATACCATTGAATTACGGCGTCCCGTACCGTTCCCACACTGTGAGTATTAGTAATAAGGATAGGGGATCCGAGACAACCGGATTCATCAATCCAGGTGGTACCTGTCATTTCTCCGTTTCCATTCAGGGTAAACCACGAGGCAAACACTCTGTCTATTGATTTTTTCCCCAATGGAAAGATGGCAGTCACTCCCGTTCGGGCTGGTCCTTTGCCCACCTCTAGTTTTCCGTTTCCTTTTATGATGGTCTTATGACCGACTTCTATCCCTGGAACATCGGTAATGGCATTGAATTTACCAGGGGTGCCTTCAAATGGAATTTTTAAATCTCGGGCACGAGGTTTTGGATTCTGTGCATTGGCATCCATTGTAAAGACAAGTAGGATCAGCAGGAGTAGAGGTGTTGTTTTCATAGTTATAAAACTGTTCTTAGAATAAAGCTTTGTTATGTAAATTACCCAGAAAAGTGAAAGAATGAAATTTGACATCACGCAGGCAAATGAATTGATGCGCAGTCGTAGGTCCATTTTCCCAAAAGACTATGTACAAGGGGAAAAAGTGGACGACAGCATTGTAATACAAATGCTGGAAAATGCGAACTGGGCACCAACTCATAAATTAACTGAGCCCTGGAGGTTTGTAGTTTTTACGGGGAATGGGTTAGAAAAATTAGCGAATTTCCAGGCTGAATGTTATAAAGAGGTGACTTCCAAGGACGGTACTTTTAAAGAGGACAGGTACAATAACCTGCTGACCAAACCCATGCAATCCTCTCATATCATTGCTGTGGGGATGAAGCGGGACAAGGAAAAAAGGATAAAGGAAATTGAAGAAGTTGGGGCAGTATTTTGTGCGATTCAAAATATGTACTTGACTGCCACTGCCTACGGAATAGGTTGTTATCTAAGCACAGGAGGTGTTACGTATTTTGAAGAAGCCAAATCGTTTTTTGGATGGGAGAAGGAGGATAAGTTAATAGGGTTTTTAAATCTTGGAATTTATCGTGGAGATAAAAAGACAGGACAAAGAAAACCGATAGAAGGAAAAGTAAATTGGGTTAATTAAAACTGTATTGAATATGAATCATGTTCCTAGTAAGGATGACCTGCTACAGGCTCACGAGCGCATCAAATCTTTTGTGCATCAAACTTCAGTCATGACATCGGCAAGTATTGATGCCATTGCAGGTTGCCAGATTTTTTTTAAGTGTGAGAACTTTCAAAAAATTGGTGCCTTTAAGGCAAGAGGTGCTATGAATGCAGTATTAAGTTTATCTGAGGAGCAAAGAGCCAAAGGGGTGGCAACCCATTCGTCTGGAAATCATGCCCAGGCGTTGGCACGTGCCGCGAAAATTATGGGTGTGCCTTCTTACATAGTAATGCCTACCACTGCTCCGGAAATTAAGAAGAAAGGGGTGCGCGCTTTTGGGGGAATAATTACTGAGTGTGAACCCACTTTGGCAGCCAGAGAAGCCACATTGGCAAAAGTAGTTGCTCAAACAGGAGCAGCAGAAATTCATCCATTTAATAATTATGATGTAATTGCAGGCCAGGCAACAGCTGCCATAGAACTGTTCGATGCGGCCGGGGAGTTGGACTTCGTGCTCACACCAGTAGGTGGTGGAGGTCTTCTTAGCGGCACTTTGCTTGCGGCAAAATACTTTTCTCCTAGAACTAAGGTAATAGCGGGCGAACCAGAAGGAGCAGATGACACTTTTCGCTCCATGAAAAGCGGAAAGATAGAAACGTCTCAGGCCAATTCAGTCGCAGATGGCTTGCTTACATCATTAGGAGACAAAACATTCCCATTGATTAAAGAAATGGTCTCAGGTGTAATTACGGTTTCTGATAAAGAAATTATTAAGGCAATGCGCTTGATATGGGAGCGCGTAAAAATAATTGTGGAGCCTTCTTGTGCAGTTCCCTTGGCCGCTGTACTTAAGGACAAAGAAAAATTCTCAGGTAAAAGGATTGGAATAATATTAACTGGCGGAAATGTGGATCTTGAAAGAGCTTTTCAGTTATTTGATTCAATTGAGAAATAAATTCTTCGATAAGTAATTTCATAAAAAAAGGGCCATACAATGGCCCTTTTTTAATTCGTTTTTCTAAGACTCACTTTTTGAATTGATCAAACTTAGACTCTGATTTTTTTGGAAACACATTGTCGATCACATTAACATCAGCTGTCTCACGATTAGGGTCAATTACAATATTGGTCACCTCTTTATTTTTTATAAATACTTTGGTCACTTCTTTTTCGTTCAAACGCCAAATCTCGGCAGGAATCTTTTCAATTTCTTTTGTGCCATCCTTAAAAGTCCATTCAATGATGATAGGGCTTAACAACCCACCTGTATTGCGAAAGGTTAGTTCATAGAGGTTCTTGCCCTTTAATCCCTGACGAATGGCCTTGTCATCAATTCTGCTTCTAAAATCCCTGTAAGAATCCTCAGAAGTGTTTTCTACGGTTAGCGGTGTAGGGCCAGCACTGAAATCATTGGCTTTGTTTTTTGTATTACCGGCTGCCAGATCACCTTGTTTTACCGTAATGTTTTTCTTTTCAGGATCCATTTGTTCTTCTTTCACCTGAAACCATTTCACATCTTCTAAAGTCAGGTCAACATTATCGGTAGTATAGAACCATCCTCGCCAAAACCAATCCAGGTCGGTTCCTGATGCATCTTCCATACTTCTAAAGAAATCGGCAGGTGCTGGGTGCTTGAATGCCCATCGTTCAGAATATTCCTTAAAGGCTTTGTCAAAAATTTCTGGCCCCATAATAGTCTCACGTAAGAGTACCAAAGCAGCGGAAGGTTTTGTGTAGCCATTTGGTCCAAAGCTGGTTGCCTGATTATCAGATTGTGCCATGATAGGTCTCATAATGTTCTTATCTCCCTTCATAAAAGGAACAATGCCTCGTGGAGAACCGCTTGTTACATCGAATCCATCATAGCGCGTACGTACAGTTTCTCTTTCTAAAAATGTATTCAACCCTTCGTCCATCCATGTCCATTGTCTTTCATCCGAGTTGACAATCATTGGGAAGAAATTGTGCCCAACTTCGTGTACAATCACACCAACCATTCCTTCGAGTACCCTTTGAGAATAACTTCCATCTTTGTTGGGTCTTCCATAATTGAAACAAATCATTGGATACTCCATGCCCTGGTCTGCTGTGTGTACTGAATACGCAGTTGGATAGGGATAATCAAACGTTCGGGCAGAGTATACCTCCAACGTATTTTTGATGGCTTTGGTAGATTCCTTTTCCCAAAGTGGATTCCCTTCTTTTGGATAAAGAGATTGTGCCAGAGGTGTTTTCGTTCCCACTTTAACAGCCATGGCATCCCATATAAACTTACGCGATGCTGCAAAAGCCACATCTCTTACATTTTCTGAATGGAATACCCATGTGCTTTTCTTTTTAGATCTTGATTTTTCATTCTTCCTGGCCTCGGATTCCGTTACAATCATCACAGGCTTATCAAATGTTTTTTGGGCCTTATTGAATCGCTCCAGTTGATCTTTACTTAACACTTCCTGTGGGTTCTGAAGCCAACCAGTTGCACCTACTATAAAGTCAGAAGGTACAGTTATCCTTACCTTGTAGTTTCCGAAGGTCAAAGCGTACTCACCACGACCAAGGAATTGTTTGTTTTGCCATCCTTCATAGTCATCAAATACACACATACGGGGAAACCATTGAGCGCATGTGTAAAGACGATTGTCATCATCCGGAAAGTATTCATACCCACCTCGTTCATCGTATTTCATTCGATCATATTCGCGGTAGCTCCATGCTACAGAGAATTTATAGGTTTCTCCTGTTTTCAATGGCGCAGGGAGATCAATGCGCATCATGGTGAAGTTGATGGTGAAAGGAAGGTCTTTTCCTGTAGCAGCATCTTTAACGGAATTTATCTTGTAGCCCCCTTCATAATCATATCCATAACCACCCAATGCTTCAGCCAAAAACTTGGCAGGTACAGAATCGCGAATGATGTTGTTACTTGTTTTATCTGTCATATTTCCAGCTGACAACTTATTTTGATCTAATTGCATCCAGAGGTATCGCATTGTCTCCGGTGAATTGTTGTAATAGGTAACAGTTTCTCTTCCGGTGATCATTTGAGTTTCATCATTCAGCTCTACATCAATGTCGTAGTCTGCGCGTTGCTGCCAATAGTTAGGGCCAGGAGCTCCGGAGCTACTTCGGTAGCTATTGGGGGTGGGCAATTCAGAACCAAGTTGCTCAAATTTGCCCTGCCAATTGGGTTGGGCATTGGCGTAGGTTACGCCTAGAAATAAAATCAGTAGATAAAATAACGAACGCATATTTCTTTAATTAAATCGATAGTAAACAAAGAAGTCATCTCGTTTAACGAAATGACTTCAAAATTGATAAATAAATGTAAGACTATTTGCCTTTTTTCTTAAGCTCTTCAAACTTAGAGCCCTGATTTACCTTTGGAAACACGTTATCCGCGGTATTTACATCTGCAGTTTCCTTGAGAGGGTCGATAACGATATTCACAACTTCCTTATCTTTTACAAAAACCTTCTTCACTTTATTTTCATTCAACATCCAGATTTCAGCGGGAATACGCTCTATTTCTTTGGTTCCATCCTTATAGGTCCATTCAATAATTACAGGCATAATCAGACCTCCTTTGTTGCTTAATGTAACCTCATAGAGGTTTTTGTTTTTAAGCTTGTCCATAATGGCTTTATCGTCAATCCGATTTTGAAATTCTCCGTAAAAATTGGCGTCAGCGGGGATTACATTAAATGGCTGTGGGCCATCATTGAAATTGTCGCTATTTTCTCCAGCTGTGTTTCCCGCCATAGCCAAGTCTCCTTTTTTCACTGTCTTAGCTTTGTTCTCCAGGCTGGTTTCGTCCTTCTTCACCTGGTACCATTTTACAGCATCAACAGAAATATCCGTATTGTCAGTTGAATAAAACCATCCTCGCCAGAACCAATCCAGATCTACTGCTGATGCATCTTCCATAGTACGGAAAAAATCTGCTGGTTTAGGGTGCTTGAATGCCCATCGTTCAGAATATTCTTTGAAGGCTTTGTCAAAAAGTTCAGGGCCCATCACGGTTTCCCTGAGAACATTCAATGCTGTAGCTGTTTTGGCGTATTGCTCTGCACCATACTCAATAATATTTTCAGCACTGGTCATCAACGGACGCTGTGTTGCTTTATCACCCATCATGTAAGGGACTATCATTTCCGCAGGCCCTCTGCGCTGAGGCATGTCAGGATAATGTTCAACTTGAGTAAGGTATTGAACGAAAGTATTGAATCCTTCGTCCATCCATCCCCATTGACGCTCATCAGAGTTAATAATCATAGGGAAAAAGTTGTGTCCTACTTCGTGTACAATTACTCCTATCATCGCCCATTTGGTACGATCGGGAATAGTTCCATCGGGCTGTGGCCTTCCTCCGTTAAAGCAAATCATGGGATACTCCATACCAATATTGGCCATATGCACAGATATGGCAACTGGGTAGGGATAGTCGATGGAGTACTTAGAATAAGTGACTATTGTGTTTTTCACGGCCTTGGTTGATTCACGCTCCCAAAGTGGGTTTCCTTCTTTAGGATAATAAGACATAGCCAACGAAGTTTTGTCTCCAAGTTTTACTGCCTGGGCATCCCAAATAAATTTTCTTGAACTGGTGAAAGCAAAGTCTCTGACATTATCGGCCTGATAGACCCATGTTTTCTTTTGCTTGGATCTGGATTTTTCTCGCTGAATAGCTTCATCCTGAGTGACAATGATTACAGGTTTATCGAATGATTGCTTTGCCTGCTCAAACCTTTCGTTCTCCTTTTTTGTAAGTACATCCTGAGGATTGAGCAACACGCCAGTAGCACCTACTATGTGATCTGCAGGAACAGTGATGCTAACTTTATAGTTACCAAACGACAAGGTAAACTCGCCCTGTCCAAGGAACTGTTTGTTTTGCCATCCTTCATAATCATCGTATACACACATGCGAGGAAACCAATGGGTGATTCCATACACATAGTTACCATCAGCAGGAAAATACTCCATACCGCCCCTGCGACCTGCCTCACGCTCATTAAGCCTGTCGCTTACAGGATAAGACCATTCTACATTGAATGAATATTTTTCGCCTGTTTTTAATGGCTTTGGTAAGTCAACTCTCATCATCGTACCATTAATAAAGTTGACAAGGTCTTTGCCACCTGTATCTTTTACCGACTTGATGGTATACCCTCCTTTATAATCTCCATAAAGATCCAGGTCGCGCTGCAACTGATCCACCGACACCGTTTCCCCAAGGCTATTGGTTTTTATTTTGTCAGTGTCATTTCCCTCAGCCAGAATATTCTGATCAAGTTGTAGCCATAGGTATTTGAGTTGATCAGGGGAGTTATTGGTATAGGTTATTGTTTCCTTCCCTGTAATCATATGAGTTTCGTCATTCAACTCAACTTCAATTATATAATCTGCTTGTTGTTGCCAGTATTTATAACCAGGGGCTCCTGAGGCGGAACGGTATTGATTAGGGGTTGGCAATTCTTGTCCTAGCTGTTCGAATTTTCCTTTCCAACCCTGCTGGGCCATCACAGGAATAGCAATTGTAATTAAGACTAAACCAATTAGGTTTTTCATATTGTATACTTTAAGCGTTTTTAAATACTAGTTCCCTTTATTTCTTAGCTGATCAAATTTGGACGGTAGATCGACTTTAGGAAACACATTGTTGTTGGCGTCAATGTCTGCAGTTTCCTTTAAAGGATCCAGAGTCACATTGGATACTTCTTTATCCTTTACAAATACTTTGGAAATTTTCTGTTCATTGGTTCTCCAAATTTCTGCTGGCAGTCGCTCGATTTCTTTTGAGCCATCCTTGTAGGTCCATTCTATAATTACGGGCATTACAAGTCCTCCTTTATTGCTAAGAGTTACTTCGTAAAAGTTTTTTCCTTTCATTTTCGCAATCACGGCCTTGTCATCGATGCGATTTAAGAACTCTCCGTACAACCTTGCGTCTGTTTCGATCAGGCTGAAAGGTTCTGGTCCATTATTGAAATCTGTAGCTCCACTCGCAGCAGATGTGCCACTGGCGAGGTCTCCTGTCTTAACACTCTTCGATTTGTTTTCCAGTTTCTGATCTTCTTCTCTCATTTTAAACCATCGAACCTGATCAATTGACATATCAACGTGGTCTGTGGTATAAAACCAGCCTCTCCAGAACCAATCCAGGTCTACAGCAGATGCGTCCTCCATGGTTCTGAAAAAATCAGATGGTTTGGGGTGTTTGAAAGCCCAGCGTTGTGCATATTCCTTAAAGGCATGATCGAATAGTGCTGGTCCCATTACCGACTCTCTCAATATATTAAGTGCAGTAGCAGCTTTGTTATACTGCTCGTCTCCAATTTGTACAACTTGCTCTCCGCTGGTCATTAATGGGCGCATGGTAGATTTGTCGCCCTTCATGTAAGGAATTATTCCTTCAGCCGTACCTCTTCGCTTGGGCATGTCAGTATAGTTTTCAACCTGAGTGAGGTATTGAACGAATGAGTTAACACCTTCATCCATCCAGGTACTCTGACGCTCATCGTTGTTGATAATCATAGGGAAAAAATTGTGACCCACTTCGTGCACAATCACTCCAATCATTCTCCATTTTGTATTGTCACTGTAAGTTCCATCTTTGTTGGGTCTCCCGAAATTGAAACAGATCATCGGATACTCCATACCGATGCTGGCGGCATGAACAGAAATGGCTACAGGATAAGGGTAGTCAATTGTATACTTAGAATAAGTAATCAAAGTATTCTTCACCGCTTTAGTCGATTCTCTTTCCCACAGTGGGTTCCCTTCCTTGGGATAAAAGGACATGGCCAAAGGTGTATTGTTGCCAACCTTCACAGCTTGCGCATCCCAGATGAATTTACGAGAAGTGGCAAAGGCAAAGTCGCGAACATCTTCTGCATGAAATTCCCACGTCTTCTTCTCTTTTGATCTGCCTTTTTCTCTTTGAACCGCCTCCTGTTGCGTAGCGATGATGACAGGTGCATCAAATGATGTTTTTGCTTTTTCGAAGCGGCTAAGTTGCTCCGCAGTCAATACTTCTTTAGGGTTTTGCAGCACACCAGTTGCTGCCATGATATGATCTGCAGGAGTGGTAATCCGCACTTTGTAGTTTCCGAACACAGTTGCAAACTCGCTTCTGCCAAGAAATTGTTTATTCTGCCATCCTTCTAAATCATCGTAAACGCACATGCGAGGGAACCACTGGGCGATCGTATACACATAGTTTTTATCCTCTGGGAAATATTCAAGACCGCTTCTTCCTCCTACTTTCATACGGTCATTAATGTTGTAAGACCATTCGATTTTGAAGGTGTAGGCCTCACCCCGCTTAAGTGGTTTGGGCATATCAATTCGCATCATGGTCGCATTTACAAAGTATTTCAATGCATTGCCATTCGCGTCTTTAACTGACTTTATTTTATATCCGCCATCGAAGTCATACAGATCAAGACTTCCAGCAATTTCTTTAGTGGTTACGCTGTCTCGAATAGCTGAGTTTCTAGTTTTTCCGGTGTTGCTGTCTTTATCAAATAGGTTTTGATCCAGCTGAAGCCATAAGTAGGTGAGTACATCGGGTGAGTTATTGTGATAGGTTATGGTTTCAGCTCCTGATATACTTTGATTTTCATCATTAAGTTCTGCAGTAATTACATAATCAGCTTGTTGTTGCCAATATTCTGGACCAGGCGCTCCAGAACCAGTACGGTATTCGTTAGGAGTTGGCAACATTTGACCCAACTGTTCAAATTTTCCCTGCCAGGGGGTTTGTGCATGCGCAACCATACTCATGCAAAGCAGCAGTGTAGTAATATATTTAATCATACGTTAAGAAATTTTCAATAGTTAAATGGTAAACACAGTTTACCAGAATTTAGTATCCTTCATCAAAATTAACGCAATTCCAGCTATCCCGGATGAAATCACCATCTTCCAGTCTCTGCGGGATACATGGATCAGATCAACCAGAAGAAAACTGATTGCCATAAAGATGCCAACAATTATTATCTGGCCAAATTCCAAACCAAGGTTGAAAGCCAGTAGTTGCGTTACCACCGTGTGGTCTTTGCCCAATATGGCTTTAAGGTAATTTGAAAACCCCATGCCATGAATCAAACCAAATACCAATGCCAACAAGTAATTTGTTTGAACAGGTTTGGTTGAATAACTCTCTTCTTTCCGAAAAAGATTTCCAAAAGCGGTCAGGAAAATAGTAAGTGGAATTAAAAACTCTATTAACTTCTCATTTACAGCAATCACATCTAATGTTGCAAGTGCCAATGTAACGGAATGTCCTACTGTGAAAGCAGTAACCAGAATAAGAATTTTTTTCCAATCTCTGGTCAAATAAATGGCACATAAGGCAACAACAAACAGGATGTGATCATACCCATTGGCGTAATCCAGAATATGATCCTTGCCCAGTACGAAGTAAAGTTGAAATTCGCTCATGCACTTTTTTTGGGGAGACAATTATAGGGTTTTAATCTCAATTTCGACAGGGGTATTACACTAAAAGACTTTCATGGTTCTTATCACTTGTTTTGGGTCAGAGATGGCCCTATTTTTGATCCACAATAAGTTATGCTAAGCTTTTTATATTCATTTATTCTTCTTTTTCATCCATTGCATATATCGGTCACTGAGATCGAATACAATGAGAAGGTACAGGCACTTCAAATTATTAGCCGCATTTTTGTGGATGACCTTGAGACAGCCATAAGAGCCAAAACCAAATTACCAGAGCTGGATATCCTTAATCCAAAAAATGGGCTGGAGACGAAGACTTTGGTAGCAGATTATCTTAAAGAACATCTGAAAATCATATTGGACGGCATGGAGCAGCAGCTCAACTTTTTAGGCTATGAGGAAGAAAATTTTGCCTTTGTTTGTTACATAGAGATTGAAAATGTAAGGGCTTTCAAAGCAATGGAGGTAATCAACACTGTGATCACTGAAACTTATGATGATCAATCGAATCTCGTTCATGTCACTTATAAAAGCCCTGTGAAAAGCGTTCGATTGATGAGGGACAAACCGTCTCATCGATTTACCTTTTGAATACGTCTAAACTAAGTTTTTAAAATAACTATGCGTCAAAAAATAGTAGCCGGGAATTGGAAAATGAATACTTCCTTTCAGGAAGCACAAGCGCTTACTTCAGAGCTGATGGGTATGGCAGGTGATGAAGTACGCGGAGATGTGAAAATAATTATATTCCCACCGTTCCCCTATTTGTATTCATTGAAGGCTCAACTTGGAACCAATGCAAGAATTGAAGTGGGTGCCCAAAATTGTAGCGAACACGCAGCCGGAGCATATACAGGAGAGGTATCGGCCGGAATGTTAAAATCGATGGGCATACAGAATGTAATTATAGGACACAGCGAACGCAGGCAGTATTTTTCAGAAACTGGGCCTCTATTGGCACAAAAGATTGATGGCGCTTTGGCCAATGGACTGAAGCCTATATACTGTTGTGGAGAGCCTCTGGAAGAGCGCGAAGCAGCAACTCATGAGGAATTGGTGAAAACGCAAATTGAGGAGGGACTCTTCCATCTGAATGCAGAAGCTATGAAAAAGATAGTAATTGCCTACGAACCGGTATGGGCAATTGGTACAGGGAAAACTGCTACTACCGACCAGGCGCAAGAAATGCATTTGGTGATCAGGAAACATTTGGCATCGAAATTCGGCAATGAAACGGCTGCGTTAGTGCCGATTTTGTATGGAGGAAGTGTAAAAGCAGATAATGCAAGGGAGCTTTTTGCATGTGCTGATGTTGATGGAGGGCTTGTGGGAGGCGCATCACTGAAGTCTCGCGATTTTATAGAAATTATTAAGTCGGCCTGATGTATCACACTCGTCTCAATGTCACATGCGATCCTTTGTTCTCAGAGATACTGATGGCGGAAATTGCTGAAGCCGGTTTTGATTCTTTTTTAGAAAACGGAACTGGATTTGAGGCTTATGCTGAAGCCGATCACTATGACCAAAATCGTGTGGAAGAAATAGGGAAAAAATACAGCGAAGTAAAGCCACTGATATTTGCATGGGATCGCATTGAGAAAAGAAACTGGAATGAAGAATGGGAAAATAGCTATGAGCCCATTATTGTTGACGACCGTTGTATTATAAAAGCAAATTTCCATAAGATAGAAAAATCGTATCCCTACGAAATCACCATCACTCCCAAAATGTCTTTTGGAACGGGGCACCACCAAACCACTTACCTGATGATTAAGGCTCAAATGGATATGGATTATCACAATAAAATGGTGATGGATGCCGGTTGTGGTACAGCCATTCTCTCTATAATGGCCGCTAAGTTAGGAGCAAAAAAAATTGAAGCGTTCGATATTGATGAATGGAGCGTAATTAATGGTGAGGAAAATATCGAAGTAAATCAATGTAACAATATTAAGATCCGGCAGGGTAAAATAAGTGAACTTACTTTTGACGAAAGCTTTGACATTATACTGGCCAATATTAACAAGAACATATTGCTGCACGAACTACCTCAGTATGTTTCCTATCTCAACCCGGATGGATTTTTACTTTTAAGCGGCTTTTACGAAAAGGACATTCCGGACATGATGTCACGGGCGCATCAGTACCGGCTAAGCCATGTTAAAAGCGATGTTCGTGAAAATTGGGCCTCGTTGTTGCTTCAATTGAAAAAGCAGGAAGTTTCATAGTTATTCTAAACTATTATCCTCAAAGCTCTCGTTTATGGTTAGATGGCTTTTTAGCTTATTTGGCCATTATTTACGAATTTCACCATTTAGGCATTTGTGAAGCAGGCATTAATACACATATGGATAATACTGGCTGGATCTGCTGCCGTTTTGGCCCAAAAGCCAGACCCTGTAAAACTTAGTTTTCAGGACAGCATTCGAGTAGTTCTTGAAAACTCCCGCAACGTTGATGCCATTGCCGTGGGCGGTGGCTTTGCTACCATTTGGTCTCAGCTGGGATTGGACCACCAGAGAATTATTAAACAGCAGGCTTTATTGATGAAGAAGAAGGGCTATAAGCTAAGGCCCCAGTTTGTTAACTATTATGGAGCGATCGCCAATGCAATTTCCCGTGAAAAAGCAGACGCGGAAACCCTGTCCGGGTTTCTTAATGTTACAGAACAGGTCATCGAAAACGAGAACCTGACCAAAGCAGGGATATTTTTTCAGAATGCCAGGCAATTTTTCGAGTATCACGCACTCCATTATGATCGATCATTTCGACTTTATGTAAGAGACGACAAGTATTACTTTGATTATGTAAAGGTGGAAGTGTTGCCTTCGCTTCTTGACTTCAACAACAGTGAACCTGTTGATGAAAATTTTCAGGATGAAAACCAATTTGATCAATGGGACAACCAGGAGGTACAGGAGGATTTTAGCTGGGATGACCCTGTGCAGGAAGAGTTGCCTCCAGCAATGCCCATATGGATGCAGCCAGCACCTCAGCCTGAACTTTCAGGCCCACTCATTCGATTTGACAAGGTTACTTTTAATTTTTCCACGACTTACGATTCAGCATTTTTAAGTGATACTAAAGGTGCAGTGTCGTTACTCGATGACACTTTTGTGGGGGAGGGAGGAAGATTTGACTGGACAACAGCTGGCCTCAGCAAAGATTCAGTTTACTTTGATTTTACTACGTATAACTTTAAAGTATCCAAACCAGAAATAAAGGTTGAGCAAGGCAAATTAACTTACTTGGGAAAAGCTTCTGAAAAAATTGATGGGATATTTGAGTTTAAAAGCGTTAGTCACAAAACACCCAAATCTGCAACCTACCCCCGGTTCATGTCTTACAATAGTGACATTGAAATGTTGGGTATTGGCAACGATAAATTAAAGTACACGGGTGGATTTGCGCTCAATGGGCAAAAGATTTACAGTTCCTCAATGAATGGAGAGCCCGCAAAACTGGAAGTACTGGGAGAAGTAGACAGAAAATTTGAAGCGCGGTCTCGACTTTTCGAGTTTCAGGATTCAGTCATTTATTCGAAGCGTGCCAAAATAAATATTTTCCAGCAGAACGATTCTATCTTTCATCCAGCCACTCAATTCTATTACAACTTTGCCAAGAACGTACTGGTATTGCAAAAGGAAAACGGCTATTTAAAGAACGCGCCTTACTCTGCTTCATTTTTTAACATAGATTTTGGGGCAGACAAGATTAGATGGGATTTAAATTCTGACAGTTTAAACATTTATAGTTTTGGAGGAAGGAGTCAATCGCCAATGGTGATTGAATCTGTTGACTACTATGATCCTGAAGACTTTAGAATATTGGCTGGACAGGGGTTTCAGTTTCACCCTTTGGCCTTAGTTGCCAGTTATGCGTTGCGAAATGGAGTATCTGAGTTTTACGTAGACGATATTGCTACAGCTACTGGTCAACGATCAGATGGAATGCGGATGGCAATGACTTTTCTTGCTCAGAAGGGAATGATAGAATACAATGCCGCTATGGGTTACGTAAAAGTGAAACCCAAAGCCCTGCACTACTATGATGCTGTAAAGGGAGACGCGGACTATGACAACTTAAAAATTCATTCTATCATGGATGGGCCAGCAAATGCTACTGTCAATTTTGTTGAAGGACGAATGAATGTAAGGGGAGTTGAAGAGTTCAAAGTAAGCGATTCTTTAAATGTTGTAATTAAACCAGACAGTAGCGTCATCACGATTTTGCAAAACAGAGATATCAAGTTTGATGGTAAGATCACAGCCGGAAACTTTGAGATCAATGGTAAGGATTTTACTATGAAGTATGATAGCTTTTTCATTAATCTGAATCATATCGACTCCATTAGGTTCTATATTACAGAAACCAATGCCCGGGGACAAAGTATTAGGAGACGGGTAAATAATGCTATGGTAGGGGCCGATTCAACTGCATCAGCTGCTGCGGGTATGCAGAATTCATCCAAAACCTCAGGCACATTATTTATTAGCAAACCGGATAACAAATCCGGTAAGGAGAAAAGCCCAAACTATCCTCGACTAGATGCAACTGCTGGCGGTGTGATCTATTTCAACAGAAGGGAAGTACTCAATGGCGCCTATGATCGCTCGGTATTTTTTGTGGTGCCACCGTTTAAGCTCGACAGCTTAAATGATGCTGACCCTGGGTCCATAAACTTTGAAGGTACATTCGTCTCCAGCGGGATGTTTCCCAACTTTAAAGAGAAGCTACACACCATGCCCGATAAGTCGTTAGGATTTACCCATGTAATCCCCAAGACGGGTTATCAATTGTTTCAGGGTGACGGGAAAATTGTAGGAGCAATGAGCCTTGACAATGCGGGTATTCGTGCTACTGGTAAGATCGATTATTTGGCCGCTACGGTTGAATCAAGGGACTTTATATTTTATCCGGATTCGGTTGTGGGGCGCGGAAATGTGGGAGAGCTCAAAGAAAAGCAATTTGGATCAGTCTGGTATCCTCAGGTGACGCTTTCTGAGTTTAAGTTAAATTGGTTGCCCAAGCAGGATAAGTTTAACGTAAGTAACTTAAGAGATCCATTTGATCTTTACGATGCCAGTGCGCAGTTGGATGGCAGGCTTACAGTATCAAAAACGGGAACAACCGGAGGCGGGAAACTTATTACGCGTGGTTCAGAGGCCATTTCGGATGAGCTTTCATTTTCTGCGAAAGATTTTGGCGCCCGACATGCTAATTTTCAAGTGAAGACTACTAATCCAGATAAACCTGCCCTGGCGGGAGACGATGTGCGTTTAAAATTTAATTTGGAAGAAAATTATGCGGACATCAGCCCTGAAATAGCAGGAGAGGCAGCATTGGAATTTCCTTATGCACAGTTTAAGACTTCAATACCAGAGGCCCGGTGGGATCTTAATACACAAAAAATTGTAATGAATAAAGACCCGGATGTGCCGTTGGAAAACTCTTACTTTTATACTACACGCAAGGAACTAGACTCTCTCAACTTTCTGGCAGAAAGGGCAGAGTATGACATCCAGTCTCAACAACTTAAAGTAAGTGGCATACCATTTATCGTGGTGGCAGATGCAAAGATTACTCCGGAAAACAACGAAATTCTTATACTTGAAAACGCAAAAATTGGCCGACTGTCTAATACAGTTATTGTTCTGGACACTTTGAATGGTTATCACCGTCTCACAGAAGGAGTGGTGGATATAATATCCAGAAAGGAGTTTTCCGGATATGCTACTTACCAGTATGTAAATGCGGTGAACGACACATTTGCTATTAAGATGACTGATTTTCATCTTGAACCAATTGAGGTAAAAACCAAGGACAAAAGAAATTCAACATTGATAGCTACAGAGCAAACGGTCGGAAACGGAGCTGTGATTGAGGAAGATAAAATCATTCTAGCACCCCGCATATATTATAAGGGAGACATGGTAATGTATGCGACACGCCCCGCGCTTCAGCTGAAGGGAAGTGTAAAGCTGGATCTTAGAAAAATAAAGAATTATAATACCTGGATTCTTTATGATCAAAGCGGAGATGAAAAGGAGTTGTTTATTGATTTCGACAATGCTTTGACCGAGGAGGGACGAAAAGTAGAGGCTGGGTTACATTTTGCCGATGACAATAGTCTCTACATTACTTTTGTGTATGATAAGAAAAACCCTGATGACGATGACTTCTTTTTACCCAGCGGTTCATTGTTTTTTGACAAGGAGAGTCAGGAATTTAAAATAGAAGACCGTCAAAAAGCTTCTGGGGAAAAATTATCGGGAAAAGTATTTGCTTATAATGAAGATAAACAAGAGGTAAAATTTGAAGGGAACGTTAATTTTTTCACTGGGGGAAGCAAAGATTTTCAGATAACAGCCAGTGCGCTGGGATCAGGAAATCTTGAAACCAATGACATTCGCATGAATACCTTTATGATGGTAGACATGAACGTACCCACGCAAGCGCTTCAGCTAATGGCGCTCGAGCTTCAGGAAGTAATTAAATACGAAGGGTCTGAAGAAGGACTAGGGGATCAAACAGAGTTGCTATATAAAATAGCAGATATTGTTGGAGAACGAGCTGCTAAGGATTTTGAAGCCAAGTCATTGCAAGCCTATACCCCGCTCACAACTATTCCTGTGTTGGGCAGACCATTGGTGTTTTCTAATGTCAACCTAAAAAGATCCAGGGAATACAAAGCCTTTTACAGCGAGGGTAATTTGGGTTTGAGCAATATTATGAAGAATGACATTAATGGGTCATTTGAAGGATTTATGGAATTGAGAAAAAATGAAGATGGAAGCAGCGTTTTCCACGTTTTCTTTAAAGCTTCCCCACAATCATGGTATTACTTTGGAATGGAAGATAACCGGATAATGGTACACTCCTCTAATCCTGAATTTAATACTGCCATTGCCAAGAAAACCAATGCGTCCAAAGCGAAGATTGGGGAGCTTGTCTTTATCCCCGGAAGCGATGAAGAGACCCTTTCATTTATTAACAAATTCCGCAGTAAGTATTATGGTCTGGAAACGCCCTATAGCCTTGAAAGTGGTAGAGGGCCACTTAAGAAAAAAGACAAGGATGTTGAGGATGATGGATTTTAGCATTTTTTAAAGTTCATCACCATTCATCACATCTGCATTTTTACGTACACTACCAAGTAGTTAACTTTCCCCTTACTTTCAATCACAAAATTTATGAAAAATCTATTGATGGTTTTGTCCTTGCTGTTATTGCTACAAGCAAAAAGTAATGGACAAAACAATTACTTTTTCCCAGCGGGCAATGCCTTTGATCCTACTATACCTACACCCGAACAATTCTTAGGGTATCCGGTTGGTGATTGGCACACACGTCACGATCGAATCGTTTCTTATTTTGAGGAATTGGCGAGGGTATCCCCTAAAGCACATTTTCAAATCATTGGTTACACCAATGAAAGAAGACCCCAGGTTGTACTCACAATAACAAGTCAAGAGAATTATGCAAGGATAAATGATATTCAAAAAGAACATTTAAAACTGGCTGACCCGACCCAGTCAGTAACCCTTTCAAATATGCCCGTCATTGTAACGCTTGGTTATAACGTCCATGGTAATGAACCCTCCAGCAGTGAAGCGGCTATGCTTACTGCATACTACCTGGTAGCACGTCAGGGAGCTGAGGCAGATAAGACTTTGAGTGAAAGTGTAATTCATATCGATCCTAATTACAATCCCGATGGGCGCGATCGCCACAGCACGTGGGCTAATATGCACAAAGGCTTTCCTCCGGTAGCAGATCCTATGGACAGAGAACATAATGAAGGGTGGCCAAGAGGGAGATTCAATCATTATTGGTTTGACCTCAATCGTGACTGGCTACCGCTGGCTCATGTTGAAAGTCAAAATCGCATTGAGTTCTTTCATAAGTGGTTACCTAATGTTTGTACCGACTATCATGAAATGGGAACAGATGGCACCAATTTTTTTGAGCCCACCAAACCTTACGGTTCAGAAAACCCAGTCGTTCCGCGCGACAACTATGATAAACTGAATCCTCTTTTTGAGAAATACTTTGTAGCTGCTTTGGACGATATTGGATCCCTTTATTGGGCTAAGGAAGTTTTTGATAATTCCTATCCTGGCTATGGTTCTACCTACCCGGATATTCATGGCGGATTGGGACTGGTATTTGAGCAAGCAAGCTCGCGTGGCCATGTACAACAAAGCTCGACCAGAGTGGTAACTTTTCCATTTACAATTCGCAATCACGTGCGCACCAGCCTTGCCACCGTGAAGGCCTCCGTGGAAAATCGTGAAATGCTTTTGAAGCATCAGCAGGATTATTTTAAGTCTGCCTTGGACGAAGGAAAAAAATCTCCCATCAAAGCATATGTGTTTGGCGACAGCAATGATAAAGGACGCACCAACGCATTTGTAGATTTATTATTGAAGCACCGAATTGATACCTATGCGCTTACAAGTGACTTGAGTGTAGGTGGCAATCGTTATGAGAAAGGTAAAGCCTTTATTGTTCCAACAGATCAGCGACAGTATAGGATGGTGAGATCAATGTTTGAGAAAGTGACCAAGTTTTATGACAGCGTGTTTTATGATGCTTCTGCGTGGACAATGTCTTTGGGATACGGACTTCCTCATGATGCACTTTCTGCTTCAGTAAAATACAATAGAGGGGAGAAAGTGAAATTTGAAGACATAGCACCAAAGCCAGCGCCAGTTCCAAAATCAAACTATGCCTATTTGATAGAGTGGAATGAATACTACGCGCCCAAAGCACTATATCATCTTCTGAAAAACAAAGTCTATGCAAAGGCCTCGTTCAAACCATTTGTCGCTACAGTGAATGGAGTGAAAAAGAATTTTGGTTATGGAACCATTGTAGTGTCGGTGGCAGACCAGGATGTTTCTGCAGACGAAGTTTACAACCATATAAAAGAGGCATCTAAAACAAGTGGATTGGATATTTATACAGTAGATACGGGAATAACTTCAGAGGGAGTGTATTTGGGGAGCGGTAACATCCGCACTGTACACTTACCAAAGGTAGCCATGTTGATTGGAGATGGAGCGTCTCCCACCGAAGCGGGTGCAATCTGGCACATGCTGGATACAAAAATCGGAATGCCAATCACAAAGGTAGATACAGACCAGTTCGGCAGGTTGAATTTATCTGACTACAATACACTTATTGTTGTTTCCGGGAACTACAATATGTTGGGGGAAAAGGGTGTGGAGAGAATAAGATCCTGGATGCAAGATGGAGGTACGCTGATTTTGCAAAGGTATGCAGTGAACTGGGCCATCAAAAGTAAGTTGATTGATGAGCAACTTTCGAAAGACAAAAATGAGGGCAAGCCTGAAAAGAGAATGGACTATGTAACAGCTCAGGATTACCTTGGCGCCAAAGAAATTGGCGGGTCAATTTATATGACAGATTTGGACATTACTCATCCTATTGGTTTTGGCTATACAAATCGGAACCTTCCGGTATATCGCAACCATACGGTATTTGTAGAACCAAGTAAGAGTCCTTTTAGCACTGTAGCGAAGTATACTGCTAATCCACATTTGAGCGGATATATCAATTCTGCCAATTTGGAAAAAATTAAAAATTCTGTGTCGGTAGAGGTGAGCAGTGTAGGCAGAGGCAGGGCCGTATTATTTGTTGATGACCCTACCTTCAGGGGATATTGGTATGGCACTAACAAATTATTTTTTAATGCACTTTTCTTTGGCTCACATATCAATGTGCCCCAGGGAGACTCAGAACAACACGATTAATATTCAACTGGTCAGGAAACTACTTATCAGTAAATAGATTCCTGACCAGTTCTTCTCTTCGATTTGCAGATCTGGTGAAATACCAAAACATCAAAGGGGTATAGAGGAAATAGGTAAACCCAGAATAGGCACCTACATAAAGAGTTCGCTGAAATAGTAATGCAATCAACACCGACAGCAAAGGTATAGATGCCATCAATAAATTGGCTTTAAAGCTCACCTTTGTATCAAAGCGTTCTATTTCATCCAACCCCATTTCATCAGCTTTCTTTCCGGCATAGTGATACATCCAGGCAAGGGTAAGAAAGATCAGCGCAGCACCCATACCATAAATGATCATAAGGTCACCCACCTGATCATTGTGAATCATTTCTGTCAAGTTATTGATAAACAATTCATTTCCAGAGAATAAATACATTATTGGAAGCGACAACATTTTTGTGAGAAACTTGAGAGGGTATACGTAGTATAGTACTATAAAAAGGAAAATAGCATTAAGGAAAATTATTTTTGGATTGCGAAGCCCGTATCTCAAAAAGAACACAACGTGTTCGTGCCAAATCAAAATAATAAGTGAAATACAAAATGCAAAAGGGAGTAGTTCGTAAGTGAATAGAATAATGTCCTCAAATTTTTTTGGAGCGGATGTGCTTATCAATAAAAGCGCGATGGCCAATGCAAAAACAGAATCGCTTATCGCCTCTAACCGACCGGCATCTTCACCACGATACCGAAACTCTTTGTTCATCCCAATATAGTGTCTCTTAAGTCCGTCCCGAATCATAAGAAAAAGATTTAGCTTATGAACCTAGTCAATTTGATTATTATTGACAAGAGATACAGAGCCGCTACGGTGTCACTTTTTTATAAATACTTGAAAAGGACTTGTTTGCTGATGAATCTTAATTGCCTTTCTGGACAAGTGAATGCCTAAAAACAAAGAGATCATAGCGCCTATCCAAATCCCCGGAACGAATGAAATGAACAAAAAGTAGTCGTAAGCTCCGTGAAACAATGTTGCGATCAGCAAAGCATGTATGGCATAATAAGATTTTTTGTGTTCAAACTTGGCCTTGCCTAAATAGTAACCCATGAGTACTGCAAAAGAAGCGTGCGCGGGCACTGCTGTAAACATGCGAGTAAGGGCTACCGTAAATCCACCTTCGGCAACGTAAAATATATTTTCGAAGGTGGCAAACCCCATGCCTACCATTATGGCATATACAATCCCATCAAATGGTTCGTTGAAGTTTTTGTTTCTATATAATACACCTCTGACAAAAAGAAATTTGCTAAACTCCTCAACGAGGGCAACAATAATGAAAGCATGTATGGCTTGCTCTGAAACATCCAGTTCATTGATGGTGATGAATTGACTAATGATGCTGCTAATAAATAGTGTGACGAAAACACTTAGAATTCCCAGAAAGAAGCTTCGAATGAGAAGGCCAATAGGCTCTTTTTCATGTCTGTCTTTCAGGTAGATATAAATCATTATGGCCACTCCGGGTGCCATAGCGATAGCAAGAAGGGCCAAAATATTCATATCTGGATTTTTGAGACAATTGACTTATTCGATTACACTTTCTACCTGATCCAGTTTCGATTCAGAATAGGCACCAGAGGTAGCAAAAATAATTTTGCCCTCTTTATCCAACACGAAAAAGTAAGGAATGTCTTTTTTTTCAAAATCTAGTTCGTCTTTGTACGTTTTTAGTTCTCCTTTGTAAAAAAGAATATAAGGAAGCAACTGTGGATCAACTTTCTTAAGGGCCTTTTTTTTGGCCGTTCCTGTTGCTGCTGCGTTGATGCCGGTAAACATCGGTATGAAGTAGACATTTACGTCATAACCGAATCCAGCCATCAGACCCGTTGTTTTTTGAATGAATTTGTAAAATATGGGCTCAAACCAACCATTTAGCTCATCTTCTGATTTTTTGGAATAGGCAAGACCCAAAAGCGTGTACTTGCCCTTCGTATCACCAGGAAGAGAAACTACCTTATCTTCAACAGTTTCTGCCTCCATGTCAGGAAAGATTTTGCCAATAACTTGTGCTGTTGTGTTAAATGTAAATGCCAACAAGACAAAGAATAGTGATATAAAGCGCATATTTTTAAATTTATTCTAAGTTAATAATATTTCAATTTTTCGTGATCAAATTGTGGCAACATTGGTGCCACAAGTATTTAAGTATATTTGTTTTATTCCAAATAATGATGAATAAGCTATTGTTATATATTTTGTTCTTTCTGGTTGCGGGTTTTGGGGTAAACGCACAGGAAATGAACGCTACAACTATTCTTAATAAATCTATCCGGTATCATGACCCTAATGGGGAGTGGAAGCGCTTCAATCATGAAATGGAATTTGTATCAGAAAGGCCCAAAGGGCCAGATCGAAAGTCCACTGTAGTAATCAATAACAACAAAGGCTACTTCAGCTTGACAGAGACTGGTAACCATATGGAAATTATTATGGATAGCTGCTTACAGGTACCTGTGGGAAAAACTTGCGATAATGTGAAGCGTACCCGAAACTATTATGTGTACTTGTGGGGCTTGCCGATGAAATTAAAAGATGAAGGCACCGTACTTGATCCGAAGGTAGTTGAAGAAAAATTTGAAGGTGTGGATTGTTACGTACTTCGCGTTCCTTACGATGAGGATACATGGTTTTTTTATATTGATAAGTCTACTTATGCAATGAAAGCCTATATGTTTTATAAAGATGAGCCAACAAAAAAGGGCGAATTAATCTATTTGGACGAAGAAGCAGTTGTGGGAGATATGAAAATACCTAAGAAGAGAAAGTGGGTAACAACCCCTGAAGGAAATTTACTGGGTACAGACATTTTAATTTCATCTAAATAGTGGAAACAAAGTCTTTTTCAGAAAGCCTGGCATTCAGAATTATTCTGGTTGCGATACTTACCGGGTTATCTATTTTCTTTATTATTTACTTCAAGGATTTATTGAAACCATTTGTAATGGCGGTGATGGTATGGTACCTGATCAAAACCATTTACAACTATATTGGCAAAATCAAGATCATGGGCAGGCAACTGCCACGTTGGCTTAAGGGAACGCTGTCTTTGGCTTTTATTTTTGGGGCTGTTCAAATTACCATTAATCTGATCATTACTAATCTAAGCGCTATTGTTAATAATTTTCCTACTTACAAATCTACATTAGACATTTTGCTCATAAATCTTGGTGAGTCAATGGGTGTAGTCAACATCACGGATCAGATGCAAGAGCAAATTAACAAGCTTGACCTTCAGGGATTTCTTACCAGCACACTCGCTTCTTTATCAGCTACTGTTGGCACCATCGTAATTGTAATTATCTACATCGTATTTTTATTATTGGAAGAAGTCGCCTTCTCTAAAAAAATTGATGCCATTTTCCCTGATCCGAGAAAAAGATTGCGAATACAAGAGGTGTTGAACGAAATATACCAATCTACCAACAAATACATTACGCTAAAGACTGTAATAAGCCTCTTAACCGGAGGACTAAGTTATATCGTTTTAATGCTCTTTGGTGTTGACTATGCCTTTCTTTGGGCTTTTTTGATTTTCTTGTTTAACTACATCCCTTACATCGGCTCTCTGATAGCCACCCTACTGCCCGCAATATTTGCTATCGTTCAGTTTGGGTCGGTTTGGTCTTTTGTGTGGGTTTTTATTAGTGTAGAAGCTATTCAATTGGTGGTGGGTAATTACATAGAGCCAAAAATCATGGGCAAATCATTGAACTTAAGTCCTCTGGTAGTAGTAGTAGCACTTTCTTTTTGGGGCTATGTATGGGATTTACTTGGAATGTTTCTTTCGGTGCCCATCACATCGATCATGTTAATTACTCTGGCTCAATTTCCAGCGACACGCAACATCGCTATTCTGCTTACAGAAAATGGTAACATTGAAAATGTATTGATAAAAAAGAAGGAAGATTAGTCTTCTTTTTTTCTAATCAATGTGGATCCTCTCTGAACGGTTAATGTTTCTCCCAATGATACTTTGCTTCCGGGTGTTCTTAAAGATTCCACATAATACCATTCGCTGGTAGCGGTTTGTGGTGTTAGTGAGAGGAGCAAATAACCATGATCCCGATTGTTGGTATACTTGATGTGTGGATTGTCTTTTAATAGTGTGATTTCAGATTTCTTCACATTGTCATTTGAATTTTTCTCATTGCTATTGGCAGCTGATACACTTGGTGTGCCGAATTCAACAGCAAATGCTCCTCGAGACGTTACGGGATCATAGGTATTAGCGACATCTGTTGCTACTTCTATAGCCCAGGAGGCATGCGTATCGCCTGTCAGGAATATCACATCACGGATTTGATTACTGATAATATGGTTTTTTATTTTATTTTTTTCAGCCGGATAACCATCCCATGAGTCCAGGTTTCTTGGCATATTCGGTAGTACCTGACTAAGATCAATATCAGAGAATATGACCTGGTTGCCAACAAGCTTCCATGCAGCTCTGGAAGTGGAGAGTTGTTGTTCAAACCATTGAAGCTGATCGGCACCCAACATTGTGCGCGCCTGATCATTGTACTGAGGATCGCCTAAGCTATCCACAGGCTTGGTTCTTCCTGCCAATCGCTCGTCCAACATGATCAAATCAGCCAAATTGCCAAATGAAACAGAGCGGTATAAAAGTTTGTTTTCCCGAATGGGCAACCACTCGTAGTAAGCCTGTCGAGCGGCCATCTTTCGTGCAGTGTAATCGCCCTCTTCTATTTGATGATTCTGAGCGCCATCTGCATAGGAATTATTGGCTATTTCGTGGTCGTCCCAGACCGTGATAAAAGGATGCTGTTGGTGTATTCTTCTCGATCCAACATCTGTACGATATTGTGAATAACGTGTACGATAGTCTTGAAGTGTAATAATTTCATGGGAGGGTAAGTTAAATCTGCCTATCGTAGTATCTCCATATTTCCCCACTCCATATTCATAAATGTAATCACCTAAATGAATAACAGCATCTAATACTGGCCGGTCGGCTATGCTGGCATACGCGTTGAAATATCCCCATTCCCAGTTACTGCAGCTTACTACTGCAAATTCAAGTTTGTCTTTAGCTCCTATTGGAGTTGTTTTGGTTCTTCCGGTTATTGAGGTTTTTCCGGATGAAATAAAACGATAGTAGTAGACATGATCAGGCTGCAGCCCGTCAACATCAACTTTTACTGTATAATCACGTATCGCGCTAGTGCTAATGGTGTCCGATTTATAAATAGAATTGAAATTCGGATCCTCAGCTACCTCCCATTTTAATGGCACTTTCACATTCATCTTTTCAGGGGTTACCCTTGTCCAGATTATAACTCGATCAGGAAGTGGATCACCCGATGCGACTCCATGATAAAAGGGCTTTAGGGTGGAATCATACAATGCTGATACGGGGTCAATGTATTGATCAGGAATTTGATCAGAACCAGATGAACAAGAACAAAATATAATAAACGTGCCTGCTATTGAGAGCCAACCAATGGTTCGTTTCATAATACTTGATTTTTTGCGAATTTAGCTAATATAATTCCATGTGCCCACATCGGTATGTGAAGAGTGGGTTAAGTGATTGGATCAATTGGCGAGGTTAAAGAATAATTGGTAAGACATAAACTTGTAAATTGCACTTAGGAAAGAGTCTTAGCAGCTGAGGAATGAAAAAATACTTTACAAAACTCTATCAGTACAATCAATGGGCGAACCAGCGCGTGTTGGGTGCGCTGGATAAACAACAGGTAGATGATGAGAAAATACTTACTATAATGAGTCATGTTGTTTCTGCTTTATTCATCTGGTTAAGCAGAATTGAAGGCAAATCGCCTGCAGCCTATCCACTTTGGAAACAATATTCCAGAACAGAGTTATTAAAAATGAATGAAGAGATCACTCAACGGTGGATAAAATTTGTAGAAAATACCGATGATTTCAACCGTGAATTGGTTTATAATAATTATGTGGGGGATCCTTACAAAAACAATGTAGAACAGATTATGATTCATCTGGTGAATCACTCCACCTACCATCGAGGTCAGGTTGCATTGTTAATGAGACAAAATGGTTTTGAGCCTATCAATACCGATTTTATCACTTACGATCGCGTTATTACAGGTCAATGGAAGGACTGATATCAGTGACGTAACAATTGTTAAGCATCATCTAAATTAAAACTATGAAAACTAATATATTGATTTTGCTACTGGGCATGGTGACATCCATGTCCTGGGCCCAGAATGACATTACCATTTGTCATACACCGGCCACAGAAAAATTTGCATTGTTTGCTTCTAATAAAAGCTTTAACAATGAACATCAAATGCCACGTGCTTATGTTCATGTAAGTGAAGCCGGAGGTGAAATGATCACTTTTGCTTGTGCCGATGGGATGAAGGCCAATGCTTACGTAATTATGGCAGAAAAGAAAACCAACAATTGGATTTTTGTTTTTCAGGAGTGGTGGGGCCTCAATGATAATATAAAAAAGTGGTCAGAGGATTTGTTCACCGAAGTAGGAAATGTGAACGTAATGGCGCTGGATATGTATGATGGTAAATTGGCCACTGATCGCGAAAATGCAGGTAAGTACATGCAAGCCTTTAAACAGGATCGTGGTAATGCAATTGTAAAAGGAGCAATGAATTATGTAGGAAAAAACGCCAAGGTAGGAACGGTCGGTTGGTGCTTTGGAGGAGGGCAATCCCTTCAAGCAGCACTAACAGTTGGCAAGCAGACGGTTGGCTGTGTGATGTATTACGGGATGCCAGAAGAAGATGTGAATAGGTTGAAGACCTTAAATAGCGATGTGCTGAACATTTGGGCAACCAAAGATCAATGGATCAACAAAGAGGTCATGGATAAGTTCGAAGTAAACATGAAGGCAGCGGGCAAAAAATTGACCGTATACGCTTATGATGCGGATCATGGGTTTGCTAATCCGAGCAATGCAATCTTTGATGAGGAAGCGTACAAAGACTCACGGGCAAAAACAATAGCGTATTTTAAATCGAAATTCTAAAATCAGGAGAATACAATAAGCTGCTATCTGTATTAGATAGCAGCTTATCAATTTATTGTCAATATTGATCCAGCATGTATTTAATTACATCGGTGGTGGTTACTATCCCCTCTAGTTTTGTTGGATCTGTATCGTTGACTACAGGCAAGGCATGAAATTCAGAAGACGCAAAAATTTCGGCTACCTCTTTTATTGAATTGGCACTGCTTACTACTTTGGGCTTGTGGGTCATTACCTGACTGATATTGAGCATCTCAAAAATCGCCTCATCTGCGTCTTCCTGATCTTCAAACAATCCAGTAAAAGCTAGCCGGTTTAAATCTGTTTTACTGATGATGCCAACCAATTTTTTGCCTTTTATGACCGGCACATGTCTTATTTTTTTTGAATTAATAAGATTTTTGACCGCTTTTAAATCGTCATCAATATTTACACTAAGTACATTTTCTGTCATAATACGGCTCACTGGCTCTCTCTTTTTCATCACACTGTTGGTTGTTAATACCACCAAGGTAGCCCTGGAAAAGAGGTCCGCATATGACAATTGTCAAGTTAGTTGCAGATATTCATCAGGAATGGTGCCCGCTATTCCCAAACCACTTTGCCAACAGTATTGTACCACTTTGGATAGTTAGGCAAATGAATCTTTTCAATGGCATTTCGTTTTAATTTCATTGAAGGAGTTACCATTTCGTTTTCTACCGTCCAATCCAGTTTCATTATAATGGCCTTTTCCACTTGCTCGTGCGATTCTAGATGTTGATTTACCTTATCGATGGTATCGCTCAAACTTTTCGTGAGCGCTTCCTTTGATTTGGCTTTACCGTGTGTTGATAATACAGTAAGAGCAATAGGTTGCGGTACACCCATACCTACCACACATACTTGCTCGATGTCAGTATTTTGCATCAATTTCATTTCAATGGGTGTGGGAGAAATGTATTTGCCTTTATCTGTTTTGAATTGATCTTTAACTCTTCCTATGATGGTTAAGAACCCCTCGCTGTCGATCTCACCCGTATCACCAGTTTTTAGATAACCTTCCTCATCAAACATGGAGGCGGTAAGTTCAGGTTCTTTATAGTAGCCTTTCATTAAGCATTCACTCTTTACACGGAGCTCTCCTCCTTCAGCCAGTTTAACCTGTAAGCCCTCCATTGGCTTTCCTACTGTTCCAAATTTATTAGCTCCAGGTCTGTTGAAGTGAGCAAACACACAATCTTCTGTCATACCCAAAACCTGATAAATAGTAATGCCCAGACGTTCATACCACTCCATTGTACTTTTACTTAATGGCGCAGCACCTGAAATAAAAAGAGAAGCCTTATTCAAACCGATTTTCTTTTTGATCACATTTTTGACTACCGATCCGATGATAGGAATGGGGAGTAACCGGTCCAATTTTTTTTGAGGCATCTTTTCAAGAATTTTTTCCTGGAATTTGCTCCATATCCGTGGTACAGCGATAAAATAGTTAGGCTGTGTATCGGCAAGATTCTTGGCAAACGAATCCAAAGATTCTGAAAAACTGAATTGTGCGCCTTTATACAAACCTTCAAATTCGCCACCCAGTCGCTCTGCGATATGACTAAGGGGCAGGTAGGACATCACCCTCGGACGTGGGGGGAAGTTGACACTCTTGTGCGCCATCTTTACAGTGGTGTCAAAGGATTTCATGCTGTGCATTACTCCCTTCGGTTTACCAGTAGTGCCAGAGGTATAGATGATGGTTAAGATATCATCCGGCCTAATGGTTGCAGGAGATTTTATGGGTTGCTGACTTACAATTAATTCTTCCCAAAGGGCACCGTCTCGGGGACCATAAGTTGAAATGCTGATCTTAGCAATACTATCACTTATTCCTGATTTTTGAGATTGATAATTATCCAGCTTCCCAATAAAAACTGCTTTTGAATCGCTGTGATCCAGGATTTGTTGAACACCATCAGCCGATAAGGTGGGGTACACGGGCACTGAAATATGCCCTGTCATCATTATGGCCAGGTCGGCCATAATCCACTCTGCACAATTTTTAGATAAGATGGCAATATGACTTCTGGCAGGAAGCGCCATTGATTCCAGATATCCAGCAATGCTTCTGATCTCTTTGCCTGCTGCAGACCAAGTCCATGTTTTCCAGGTATCTCCAAATGGTTGGCGGAGAAAAATGTCGTTGGGGGCTGTCTTTTCCCAATGTAAAAAATATTCTAATGGTCCATTCATGAGCAGAAGATTTGTAATGTGTTGTGCATTTTAGGTTTTGCTGTTTGATAAAAATACAATTTTTATACTAATGTTTACTTTCCTTGATTAAGTTGCCGATCATGTCAAAAAACCTGAAAAAACTATTTTTACTAGACGCCTACGCGCTTATTTATAGGGCACATTTTGCGTTTACCAAAAACCCTCGAATCAATTCTAAGGGCAGGAATACCTCCGTTCCTTTTGGCTTTACCAATACCCTGTTGGAGGTACTTCAGAAGCAAAAGCCCACCCATATTGCCGTGTGTTTTGATACAGCCGCTCCTACTTTTCGAGATGACATATTTGAAGAATATAAGGCTACCCGGCAAGAGACCCCCGAAGATATTCGATACGGTATTCCTATTGTAAAAGAAATCATTGAGGGATTCAATATCCCTATTTTGGAGATGGATGGATATGAGGCAGATGACATCATTGGTACCCTCGCAACCCGGGCAGCAAAGGAGGGGTTTGAAGTATACATGATGACACCCGACAAAGATTTTGGTCAGTTGGTGAGTGAAAATGTATTTCTGTATAAGCCAGCCTATATGGGAAATGCAGTGGATGTAATGGGTGTTGCTGAAGTTTGTGAAAAATGGGATATCGATAATGTATCTCAAGTGATTGATATGTTAGGGTTACAGGGTGATACTTCTGATAATATTCCGGGTATTCCAGGCATTGGTCCAAAGACTGCATCAGTGCTTTTAAAAAAATATGGAACTGTTGAAAACATCATTAAGCATGCACATGAATTAAAAGGAAAGCAGAAAGAGCGTGTGGAGGAATTTGGAGAGCAGGCCATATTGTCGAAAAAATTGGCGACAATCATCACAGATGTTCCAGTGGAGTTTGATGAAGAAAAACTGAAATATACAGCTCTCAATGAGGAGGTCTTGCGACCCATTTTTGAAGAGTTGGAGTTTAGGGCAATAATGACTCGTGCTTTCGCAACCTCAGGTGGGGCCACTCCGCCCCCAATTGAGAAAGGGGCCAAGGCTTCACAGCTCTCTATGTTTGGTGGTGGTGCTGCCGTGGAGGAAAGCGCACCCGATGTGGGCAAGGGAAAGTATCACCAGGCCGGCACGCCTGCCGAAAGAACTCAATTGGTTTCAAGACTGCGTGAGCAGCCTGAATTTGCATTTGAGGTGGTTACTACAGCGGAACCAAATTTTGATTTTAAGGTAAAGGGTCTTGTTTTCGGTATACCCGGAGAGACACACTTTGTTGCAGTAAGTAGTGAAGATGAAGCCAAAAAAATTCTGACTGAATTCGCGACAGTACTTTCAGACGACCGAATCGCCAAATGTGGTCACAACTTGAAGTCTTCTGTACTGGCCCTTAAAAAATATGGCGTTCAACTCGCAGGAACACTTTTTGATACTATGCTGGCCCATTACTTGATCGAAGCGGAGTCATCTCATGAGTTGGATATCCTTGCCAATCAATTTCTGGATTATCAAATGATTGCCAGTGAGAATGAACAAAACAATGCATGTGAACGAGTAGACCTTGTGTTGCCCTTGAAGCAAAGGATGAAAAAAGAATTGGAGAAGAAAGGTCACTCCAAATTGATGAGCGACATTGAAATGCCTTTGCTCTATGTGCTTGCTTCCATGGAATCGGAAGGGGTGAAGGTGGACACAGAGACATTGGCATGGATGTCGGAAGGGTTGAAAAAAGACAGCGAAAAAGTTCAAAAAGAAATTTATAAACTAGCCGGCACTGAATTTAATATCGCTTCTCCAAAGCAGGTAGGGGAGATACTTTTTGATAATCTCAAATTGGTGGATAAACCAAAAAAAACAAAAACAGGACAGTATGCTACAGGTGAAGATGTGCTGATGAAATTAGCCGGTGAGCACGAGATCGTTCGGAAGATGCTTGAATTTAGGGAATATGAAAAATTGAGATCTACTTACGTAGATGCGCTTCCTAGAATGATTAGTAAGGCAGATGGAAGAATTCATACTGATTACAGGCAAGCGGTAGCCGCTACAGGAAGGCTTAGTTCTATGAATCCCAATTTGCAGAACATTCCCATACGCACAGAAAAGGGAAGGCAAATTCGTAGCGCATTTGTGCCACGCGACAAGGACTACCTGTTCATGTCTGCCGATTATTCTCAAATAGAGTTACGAATTGCCGCATCTTTTGCCAAGGATGAGATCATGATTGAAGCTTTCAGAGAAGGGCGCGATATTCATGCTACCACTGCTGCCAAAGTATTTAATGTGAAATTGAAGGAGGTTACACCTGATATGCGCAGGAAAGCAAAAGAAGTGAACTTCGGCATTTTGTACGGAAGCACTGCTTTTGGATTGGCGCAAAATCTGAATGTTTCCAGAACAGAGGCTTCTGAAATCATTGAAGCATATTTCAAGGAATTTTCGGCTATCAAGCGATACATGGATAATTCAATTAACATGGCGCGTGAAAAAGAATATGTTGAAACCATCCTTGGCAGGAGAAGGTATTTGCGAGATATTAATTCACGCAATGTCTCTACGCGTGGATTTGCAGAACGCAATGCCATTAATGCTCCCATTCAGGGAAGTGCGGCTGATATCATTAAAATAGCCATGGTGCATATTCAAAGCTGGCTGGAACGTGAGAAGCTAAAAACTAAAATGTTACTTCAGGTACATGACGAATTGATCTTTGACCTGCATAAGGATGAAGAAAAAATTGTGAAACCTAAAGTGGTGGAGTTGATGAAGACAGCGGTAATCATAGATGTTCCCATGGAAGTGGAGGTCGGAGTTGGAAAGAGTTGGTTAGAAGCTCATTAAAAAGCCACCTCGTTTAGGAGGCGGCTTTTACCTAACCCAAACACTTCACTCAACCGTCAATTTTCCTTTCATTACCACATGAAGTGAACAGAAGTATTCAGCGCTTTCTGTCACTATTTTACTCCAGCTTTCTCCGGTGGCAATTGGTGCTGATGTCCATCTCTTTTTGTTTTCCTCGGTTACATCATGCAATACAAAATCATTGTTAATCCACATGACAGTATCTCCACTTTGCAATGTCAGTTCAGCGGGAAGAAATTTCATTTGTTTGATTTCAATGGTGTGAAAATGAGCTGAATTTTTTACCTCAACAGAATTGACGGTCGGGTTATTTAAATCTGGTGTGTGTGTTTTGTGTTTCTCCTCAAAGACAGGATATTCTTCCTTGTTTAATTCATCATTTGATGAACATCCTATTGCTAATATGGCGGCAATAAAAAAAGCGTAATTTTTCACAATCCGGTTTATTGTTTAGTTTCCAGTGAGCATTTTTTGCACCATCTCAGCATGGCCAAGGTGAGTTTTTAAGGCCGGAACCACGTTGGTTAGCAATTCTTTTAATTCCGGATTATCAGTTTCTGGGATTAGCAGATTTTCAATGGCCCCAATTACCGCTTTGTGGTATGCCACTTCATTGTCCGTGTAAGCTTTGTCAAATGCCTTTCCAGATTTTGAATTAAGGACTTTTTTGGTTTTCTCTGCGTCAGACAGAAGTTGCTGACTAACTGCATTGTCTTTTGGTGTAACACCTAACTTTTTGACTAAGGCCGCTGCCTGACCTATCACTGCATTGTGATCGTTGATCATGGTATCAGCAAACTTTAATATTTCAGCATCCTTCGATTTCTTTTTGGCGATCTCTGCATATGAAATATCAATTTGATTGGCAACTACTGCCACAGAGGCAACCTCTGCATCCGTTAGTTTTGGGTTGTTTTGAGCAAAAACGATAGGTGGTGCAAACATGCTGGCCATCCATAAGGTTATAATTTTAGTTTTCATCTTGTAATATTTGTTTATAGCTAAGAGAGTGGCTACGATAAGTAATGGTTACAAGTAAACAGATTTGTTTTTTCCACATTTGATTTCGTTATTCGATGGCTTATCAATGATATTGACTTAAGCATCAGCCATTGTGGTTTAAAAATTGAGGGGCACCATAAATGAATAAAGGCACCAGCATAAAATTCAATAAGCAGGAACTATCAGGCGCGTTTGGAGACATTGGAACTGATCTTCCCCTGATCATCGCCATGATTTTGGCCGCCAATCTATATATACCAGGAGCACTAATAATGTTTGGCCTAATGCAGGTCTTTACGGGTTGGATTTACAAACTGCCCATGCCTGCTCAACCATTAAAGGCAATGGCAACCCTGGTAATTGCGCAGCAAATCGGAGGCAATATACTGTTGGGTGCTGGTCTGGCTATTGGTGTTGTGATGCTCATGCTGTCAGTTACTGGCCTATTGGATAAGCTCGCACTCTGGATCCCAAAAGTAGTTGTGCGTGGATTGCAGTTGGGGCTGGGGATTAGTTTGTGTTCTTTGGCTTTTAAAAATTATATTTCTTCCGATGCTATAAATGGCTACATATTGGCGGTCATTTCTTTTGTTATCATTTTAATTTTTATTGATAATAAAAAATATCCAGCCTCTCTACTGGTAATTGGTTTGGGTGTTATTTATGCCCTTATTTTTAAAATTGATGCATCGGATGTACCCAAGGCAATAGGCTTCAGTCTGCCTGCCCTTGGTGTACCCTCTGTTGAGGACATCACCAAAGGTTTTTTGTTATTGGCATTGCCTCAAATTCCACTTTCGCTTGGAAATTCCATCATTGCTACGCGTCAGGTTGCCAAAGACTTATTTCCTGAAAGACCTGAATTGAGTATCAAAAAAATTGGTATTACCTACTCTGTAATGAACCTCATCAATCCCTTTTTTGGAGGAATTCCCACATGCCACGGATCGGGTGGAATGGTAGGGCATTATGCATTTGGGGGAAGAACAGGGGGATCGGTAATTATTTACGGCTCTCTTTATATTTTATTAGGATTGTTTTTAGCCAGTGGATTTCATAACCTGATCCAGGTATTTCCGTTGCCGATATTAGGCGTAATACTGATGGTGGAGGGGATTTCCTTAAGCTCTTTGATTAAAGATGTAGCTGGAGATCGCAAGGGCTTTATTATTACTTTGTTAGTAGGGGTAATTGCATTTGGTCTTCCTTATGGGTTTGTCATTTCAATGATTGTAGGAACGATCATATATTATCTTCCACTTTCTCTTGATGCATTATCCAATCTGGGATCGAAAAACAAACCCTCCAATTAATTGACTTTCATTTTTTTCACCATTTTAGGGCCATACCAAAGCCAGAACCCGCTTAAACCGAGAATCAATAGCCCCCAACCCAATAGATTAGTGTAAGCTATTTTAAAAAAGTCATTGATGATAGATCCGTCATGCAGGTGTTCGATCCAGTCTGAATGACGCTGCATAACGGATAAAGATTTGCCAGTAGCACCATCTACCTGTACTTCCCAATACCCTTCCTTAAAAAGGACTTTAATAATTCCTTTGCCAGGGCGCACGTCCAGTTTATCTATTGCAATGGTTCTGCCTACTACAGAATCAAGTGCATAGGATGCAGAACTTGCAATCATTTCAATGCTGACCCATTGATTCAGCTCTGTAGTTGTTCCTTTTTGTTCTGGTGGTTGTAGAATTTCTACATTCTTTTTCCAACCTAATAATATCCCAGTAAGGGAAGTTATTAATAAAAAAAATCCAAGACCAGTTCCTATGAACCTATGCCATGTTCTGAATTTTCTTAAACTGTCTACAATCGTTCTATAGTTCATTCTCTTAAGTTGAAGAGAATGTCGGTAACCTTAACCGACACTCTCAAGTTTCAAATCAAAGCTTTGCCCGCAGGGCCAAAATAAAATTTCTGCCCGGAGCAGAGATACCAGATGAATAGGGGCGGTATCTTTTATCCATGATGTTTTCAATTCCAAAGTCTAAAGAGACATGGTCGTGTACCTTATAAGATGTTTTGAAATTCAATGTAGCCCATGATGGGGAGTATGGATTTCCATTTTCGTCATCTGCATACAGGTGTTTATCGCCACGCTCCGAAAGTGCAAGGTTGGCATAACTGATCTCTCCATTATAATTGGCATAGACATCGGCTTGTATCTTATTCTTTTTATAAATTAAGTGGGTTGCACCAAATGTAGGAGCCACGTGTGTTGGCGAATAATCACGACCTGTAGCTGGATCTTTTTCCTTTCCTTTTTGCAGGTTGATGTTGGAAGTAAGTTGAAGATCATGAGTGATATCCCAGCTAATGCCTGCTTGAACACCATACACGTATACCTCACTGATGTTTTGCAGAGATAGTACCTGGCTTAATTGCCCATCATAAATGATGCTATCTTGACCATTGAATGTGGTAGTACCACGAGCAATCGCGTTGTCAATCGTTGTATAGAACATTGAGAGATCAACAGTAAACACTTTTGCTATTCTTCCGGTTGCTCCTAATTCTATGCTGTAAGCTTGCTCAGGATCTAGAGTGGGGTTGGGCACAATCACATTGCCCGGCTCCGAGTCAAAGACTTTGCCAATATCATCTACGTTTGGCGCGCGAAATCCGCTGGATAGATTGGAGAATAATTTCCAATCTGGAGTTGCGTTAAAAATAAATCCGATACTTCCATTAATGGCTTTATTATTCAATCGGGCACTTGTGAATGGAAAATTGAAAAAAGTAAGGTCATAATTGGCTTCAGTGATTACTTGGTTAAATCTATTGCTAAGGTTCATCAACCACCTATCTCCCAATTTCATTTTCATACTTAGGTAGGCAGAGTAGCTGCTCCAGTCTGACCCGTCTGGGTAGCGGGTTGAAACTGGTGTGATTTCTCCAGAGCTTATATTTTTTCTAAATGCAGTAGACCCTACATCGTTTTCAACCCACTCAGCCCCGTAAAACAATACGACATTTTCGTTAAGCCTCTTTTCAAGATCAAGGTTGAAAGACATCGCTTTTACATTTTCAAACCGGTTGGTCAATCTTGAACTTCCAAAATTCCTGTTGTGTCTGCTTTCTGTAAAGTCCTGATAAGCGACCAAAAATTTAGCGTGATCTGTTATCACGGTTTTCTTATTATAGTTAGTGGTCATCGAATGCATCTCCCACTTCTGAGGTCCATAGTACCAGTCGCCATTCGATAATGATCCATCTTCTTTGGTCAGGATCAACCGATCATATCGACCATAGTTGGAGGTGCTGGAGTGATGATAGGCATAGGTAAAATCCCATTCTTGTGTTGGGCTAAATCTCACCTTTTGCATAAGGTTAAATTGATTGTAGCCCGAACCAATTTGTTTGTTAGGATCAGAATTGACAAGCATAACATCTGTGCCATTTTCAAAACGTTGAAATGTAGGGCGTGTGTATTTGATGGGGCCATCGTTTCCCATTACAAGATCATCATAGTCTGAATGAGTGATGCTAGTGAGAAATGACAGTTTTGAAGTACCGATAGTAAAGTCAAGATGACCTGTTTTTTCGTTGTTGGCAGAAGAGTATCGGGTAAATGCGTTAGCGGTTAGTTTTATACCATTGCCATCGCTGAATTTTGGTTTTAATGTATGAAAATCCATAACTCCTCCGATGGCATCACTTCCATAGATAACAGAGCCTGGCCCAAAGACTACCTCTGAGTCTTCAATGGCATTGGGATCCAGCGATATTACGTTTTGTACATTGCCACTCCTGAATATGGCATTATTCATCCGCACGCCATCAATTACCAGCAACACACGATTAGTAGAAAATCCCCTAATCATGGGACTGCCACCACCCAATTGACTTTTTTGAATGAAAACTTGATTGGATGCTCCCAGCAGGTCGGCTGCTGTTTGCGGGTTCTGAAAAGCAATCTTTGCGCTATTCATTTTGGATATTCGATTGGGCACCTCACGAAGGTTTTGTTCCCATCGGTTGGCCGAAACAACAAGGTCATCCAATATGAACTGCTTAGGATATATATAGGTTGTGTCATTGCCGACTTGTGCATAACCAATTGTACATGCTATCAAGACAAGCAAAGACGTAAATGCTCTTTGCATAAAAAGTACTCGTTTAACAATAAAAAATGAATTTTACATTCCAGTGTTCTGGAGTGTTTTTGGATGTTAAACGATAGCTCGGGGTGGAGGTGATTCTACAGGAATGGAATGATTCAAATAATAAGTGGAGTAAAAACTTAAATGAGTTGTAGTTTCCAAAGTGGTATTCAAAGCCAATGGAATTTGTGAGATGAAAGTCAAACTAAAAAAGCTAAACAATTGCGATGGTACCGGACGCTTATCTTGAGATGAGGAATTAACCACTTCAGTTAAAAAACCAATAAGGTTGTCTTCTGCCTCATCGTGGCGCGCAAACAAGATAACTTTACCATTCTCAAATTTTGGTTTGCTGTGGTCATACATACGACCATTGATTTTTACTTCATGATCGTTAACCCTGACCTGTAAGTACTCTTCATCAGTGAGGATAAAGGTCTCAAACTCTTCGGAAGGCAATAAACCAATGGATTCTCTCATTTCCTGCCTGATTTGCCCTTGTCTTACTACAAAGTAGACATAGAACCCAATGAGATGCATCAGGACAACAGAAAGAATGACTATGGAAACGATTTTTTTCACGCCAGCCCGAATTTACTGAAAAGTAACAAGCTGGAACCAAAAATTACAAGAAAGGGAAAAGTCGTCCGGTTACGGAATAACCGAACGACTAATTGATTTATCGATTCAATCCAGGAACGTTTTCTGGCCTGGCTTGCTCATTTCCAAAAGAGGGGGCCTTGCGCACAGTTGGATATACCTCGTCCAAAGTGTTGCCATCATAAAGCCTGCCGTTTTTCATTACCTGATAAACTGTATTGGTGTTTCTGATGTTTTCGATAGGATTTTTGTCCAAAATAACCAGGTCGGCCAGTTTACCCGCTTCAACACTTCCAAGGTCTCCATCCAAACCTAGCGAGGTAGCCCCAAGAATAGTGGCCACTTTGAGTGCATCAAGATTATTCATGCCACCTGAAGCGATGCTCCAAAGCTCCCAATGATAACCTAATCCCTGAAGCTGCCCGTGTGAGCCAACTCCAGCCAATCCACCAGCTTTAACCACATCGTTCACAAATTTTGCATGATCTTGAAACACATGTTCTTCCTCCATGAACCACCCCGGCCTTCTGCGAGATTTTTGATCCAGTTCGCTTTTGGCAGTGAAGTGATTAAGCTTGGGATCTGAGTTTACATTCTCTGTTGAATAATAAAAGTTTTCAGCCCAAGGTCCTCCATAAGCAACCAACAGCGTAGGAGTATATGCCATTTTAGATTTAGCAATTGAAGTCGCAAGATCGCTGTACAATGGATAAATTGGAAGTGAGTGTTCATGACCAGGATACCCATCGATAAGGTTGGTCATGTTGAGTTTGAAATCAAGGCCACCTTCTGTGGTAGGCATCAGCTTTTGTTCTCTGGCTGCCTGAATAATCCATTGACGGTGCTGGCGATTTCCCGTCAGGTACATCTTGATCGTTTTTGTATTGTAATATTCAGAATACTGTCTCAGGATATCCTTAGCCTGCTCATAACTTTTTAGGTTATAAGCCCAGAAGCCGACACCTGGGCCTGTACTGTAAATACGGGGACCAATCATTTCCCCAGCTTCTACCATGTCGCCATAGGTAATCACATCGGATGCTGACGTTTGTGGGTCGCGGGTGGTGGTAACACCATACGCCAGATTGGCGGCATACATCCATATTTGTGACTTATGAATTCCCCAGCTGGGCCACATGTGTGCATGTGTATCTACAAATCCTGGGACAATCGTTTTGCCATTCAGATCTATCTTCTTTGTAGATCCGTCTGTACTGATCGATCCAGCAGGACCAACTTGTTTGATTCGTGAGTTTTCAATCAATACATCGCCTTTCTCAATTACTTCATTGCCTTTCATGGTTATGATGCGTGCATTTTGCAAAAGCACTTTTCCAGAAGGTATATCTCTTTGAGTTTTTACTTTGATTCTTAATTCAGCTGGTTTATAGCTCTCGTCCTTTTCTTTAGCACCATTTGACTTCTCATCGTCTTTTTTATCATCTTTTTTTGCCTCTTTCTTTTTCTTCTCTTCTTCAGCTTTCTTTTTCTTGATCTCTAACTCTTTAGCTTTTGCTGAATCCAAATCATAAGTGAAGAGGGCATTTCCGAGTGTAAAGTAGACAGCTTTGCCATTGGTCTTCCAACTTGCAAATTCACCACCAAGTTGAGTTAGCTTCTGTGCAGGAAATTGTGACTTGTCTGCCTCAGCAACTGAAACTTTAGGTGTGTCCCCTCCTGTGACAGGCACCTCTACCACATAAATTTCATTATTGATTTGTGCCAATGCCTTGTCTCCTTCTGGCGACATCCTAATTACTGCCGCGTTGGAGGGTTCTTTTTTGGGCTCTTGTGCATTTTCTTTTAGCATACAGCTATTGGCCTCTAAAAGCGAACCGTAAGTGGTGATGCCTGTTACTTTAATATGTTCTTTTTGATCGCTACCGTCCCAGCGAATGGAAACGAGCCCATCTTTGTTGCTGTATAAATAAATCCTGTCTTTGGATTTCACAAAATGAGGAGTACTTCTGCCATTGGAGTGATCGATAACCGTTGCGGCCCCACCATCACCAGAAATCCACATGATTTTATCCTGCCCATTGATGTAAAATGGATCAGAATTATCTTTTAATACCTGAGCGGATCCACGCATAAAAACAATTCTGTTGTTGCTATACGACCAGGCAGGCTCCGTATAGAGCCCGGCTTCTGTAGTGAGTCGGACGGGTCTTATTGTTTTTGCTTTAAAGTTTACTTTATAAATATGACCGGCTTCATTATTTTCCCAAGTCACCCAGGCCAATTGAGTTCCATCGGCATTCCAGGCAGGTTGGGCCTCCGTAAAATTGAAATCAGATACACGCTTGGGTGTGCCGTTGGGCAACGCCATTGTGTAAAGTCGATTAAGAGCAGTAAATGCGATTTGTTTTCCGTCAGGTGAAATGGCAGCATCCCGAATTTGCGTCACGATCATTTCTTTCTCATCGCTTATTGGATATTTAAATTCAACAGATGGACCTAAAAGGAATTCGGTTTCAACTTCGAAAGGAATATTTACAGCATTGCCACCAGCAACTGGGATGCGATAAAATTTACCTCCATAGGAGGCCACTATCTCTTTGCTATCAGGAGTAAAAGACATAGCAGGTAAAACGCCCATGGCAGCGATAGACTCTTGCTCATCGTGCTGTACCGGGTATGCGAGCCATTTTTCTTCACCAGATTTAAGCTCCCTTAACACCAAACCGGTTTCGTCATTGAATCGGCTGCCATAAACCAACCATTTTCCGTCTGGTGATAGGGTTGGGCTAAAAGCTGATCCATATCGATCTGTTTGTGTTTTAAACTCACCATTTTCGCGATCGTAAATTGCCAATTGATATTGTGGAAACTGGGCATTGTAATTCCAGGCGTTGGTTCTTCGTGCAAACCAGATGTATCGGCCATCCGGGCCAAAGGCCGGTTCAACGGTTTTTAAGTTTTCTGGCTTATCAATAAGTTGTGCCCCTCCACCTCCGTCTTTATGAAAAAGCCAGAGTTTAAGGTTCCGTGTACCTCTTGATCCAACAATGTAATTGCCATCTGGTGTCCATTCTGCAGATTGATAATGGTCGGTATTTCCTTTCGTTACTTGAAGGGAGTCACTTTTATCTGTTGAGAACCACCAGATGTTTTCACCACCGCTTCGATCGGAGATGAATAATATTTTTGTACCATCCGGGCTAAATTTTGGATGGGAGTCAAATGCCATACCGGATGTAAACTGGGTTGCCTTACCACCGGAAATTGGCATAGTGAAAATATCACCTAAAAAATCAAATGCAATCGTCTTTCCGTCTGGACTTACATCCAAAGACATCCATGTGCCTTCATTTGATTTGATGGGAATTCTTCGTCCCACTTCCAGGGGGAGATCTTTTTTCTTCGCATCCTTTTTTGTGCTGTCCGATTTCGGCTTTTCCTGCCCTAAGGATATTTGGGATATGAAGAGAATACCGAGAATGAATGTGAATAAGCTTTTGGTCATAGTGAATAAGCTTTTGGTCATAGAATCATTAAATTTTAAAGCATGAATATAACTGCTCTTGGTCAAACTGAGGAAAATAAATTCTCCACAATATAGACCAAATGCTATGAGATGAGATTATTCCTAAACTTGTTTTTGATTTTTGGGCAGAATCTGCCTTTCGATCCATAACAAACCGGCAATAAGCAGTAACCCAAACCATAAAAGGGTACTGTAACTACTGATAAAAGTGAAGGCCCCCGGGCTAATTTTGAAATTGGTTTGGACCATAACAAATAGGGTGGCTACCACAAAAGAAAACAGCCCTAAGCCCAACCACAGGAAATCCTTTCGTAAAGCTTTGCGTGCTTTTGCCTCATGAATGCGGGCAATGATTTTATTGGTAAAAGAAGGAATAGAAACGAACTCGGGCTCTTTTTTCAGTACCCTGAACACAACCTCATAAGCTTTGCCGTCAATGTCCAAACCACGATGTGATCCTTGCTCTACTTGCTCTTGCAGTTGATTGTCGTTTTCTTCTGAACTCATAATTCTGAACCAAGATACTTCTTTACTTTTTCTTTTAGCAAATGCCTTGCTCTGAATAAATAATTTTTAACGGTTCCTTCTGGCATTTCAGTAATTACTCCTATTTCAGCGTAGCTCATGTTATCAACATGATATAATGTCAACACATTTTTATAGTGAATTGGTAATTGATCAATACAACTCAAAACCTTTTCATCCAAATCTTTATTGACATAATCTTCCTCAAGATTTTCTGTAGCTATAAATCGGTCTTTAAATCCTTCACTTTCTGACAGTTCGCTGGGTACAATTCTTTTTTTTCTTATGTAATTGATTGCCTGACGGTAGGCAATGGTTGCAATCCATGTTGACAGTTTTGATTCATAATTGAATCTCCTCAATTTTTCGTGTACTTTCAAAAACACATCCTGACATAGCTCTTCCCTGTCTTCTTCATTTTTTACAATGCGGCCTATCATATGAGCAACAAGTCTTTCATGCTGCTTAATAAGCTGCCTGAAAGCCTCCATATCTCCCCCTATTATTTTAGAGATAAGAGCCTTGTCTTCCGTCATTAACGGGTTAGACGCTTAATGGATAGAGTATGTTGCAGGAAATTATGGGTTTTTAAAGGCTCAAATATTTTTTTATCTAAACTGCAACATTTTGACCCTTTAATACTGTCTTATCGGGAAAGACAAATGAAAATTTAATCCTAAAATAAAATAAAATGGATTCAAATCTTAGGGACGTATTATTGCCTGTAACAGTTCTAGCTGGATTGGGGGGCTCTGTGTACTTTTTCTCAAAAGTCATCACCGATTACATCTTGAAGAAGAAGATGATCGAAAAGGGTTATGTGAATGAAGACACACAAGCAATTTTTAAAAGACACGTGGATGAAAATAAATATAGCGCGCTAAAATGGGGGCTCATTATTTTGTTTGGAGGATTGGCGCTCATCATCATGGATTTTATTCCAACCAGCCCTGACTCCCCTCTGCCGTATGGCTTGCTGGCATTCTCTATTTCATTGGGATTTTTGATTTACTACTTCATAATAAAAAACGAGAAACCTAGATAGCAAAAGGTTTTCCATAGCAATATTGATTTTCAAAAAGTAATAATAATGATTAAGAACTATTTTCGAACTGCCTTGCGTAACCTGTTACGCCATCGATTTTTCTCTTTCATCAATATTTTTGGATTAGCCGTCAGTATGACCATTTGCATGGGCATCATTATGCTTGTGGCAGATCAAATGACCTATGATTCGTTTAACACGAAACGCGATCGGATCTATCGTGTGGTAAGCACTCCTTTAAGCAGAGATGGTCTTGATCGAGGGGGTAACGAGTATGCTACATCAGCGCTGCCAGTTGGACCGGAGTTACTGGAAAACTATTCAGGAGTAGAATCTGTGGCAAGACTAAAACGGGGATTCGGAAATCCTTGGATAGAATTTGAGCAGGATGTAAATATTCCTCTCAGTGGATTTTTTGCGGATTCGAGTACTCTTGAATTGTTTGAATATGAATTGGAACATGGGGACTCAAAGACTGCACTGGTTCAACCCTATTCTGTTGTGCTCACAAGAAAAGCAGCCGACAAATTATTTAGTCTGGAAAATCCTTTGGGTCAAACCATTAAAGTTGGAGATCGTGGGGTGTACACGGTGACAGGAATACTAAAAGAGACTGACAAAAAATCTCATATTGTATTTGAAGCCCTGGCCAGTATGTCTACGGTAGCCAGTCTTGAAGCATCGAAAATTCTTAGACCCGACCTTGAAAGCTACACCAACAATTGGAATGCATGGACTTATGTAGTGTTGGAGGAAGGTAAAACAGCCGATGACATCCAACCTTTTCTTGATGATATTTATAAAAAACATATTGCAGGAATTGAGAATCCTGACATCATTAAATTCAAGTATGGCTTACAAAGGTTGAGTGATATTTCACCGGGCACATTTATGAATAATCCAATTGGACCTTTTCTTCCCTGGATGTTCATTTATTTTCTTGGTGGTTTGGCTACGCTTGTGCTTATTACTTCATGTTTCAATTTTACCAATTTGTCTATTGCACGATCTCTCACACGTGCCAAAGAAATAGGAATACGGAAGGTATCGGGAGCGGCTCGATGGCAGATATTCACTCAGTTTATTTCAGAAGCAGTAATTACATCCCTTTTTGCACTCATCCTTTCAATGGTATTATTGATTGCTTTAAAACCATTGATGCTCAATTTGAATTTTGCCCGTGTGCTCAAGTGGGACCTTGAAGCCAATGTTTATGTGTACGCAGTGTTTGTTTTGTTTGCAATCTTCGTGGGCTTAATGGCCGGTGTGTTTCCGGCAGCAGTGCTCTCCGGATTTCAGCCAATAAAAGTGTTAAAGCAATTGAGTACAATGAAGGTGTTTTCCAAAATTGGATTGAGAAAGGCCCTGCTGGTTGCTCAATTCTCGCTTTCGTTAATTTTTATTTTAAGTGTAATCCTTGTTTACAATCAGCTTAAGCTTTTTGTCAAGGCTGATCATGGCTTTGACATGAGCAACAGCATTGTTGTGCACCTGGGGGACACGAAACCTCATGAACTAAAAACAGAATTGCTTCAGCATGCTAACATACTGAATGTTTCCGCTGCTTCACATTTGCCTGCCAGTGGAACCACTTACGGAAATGGCTTTAAAAAATCGTTGGACGAAAAGGAATGGACAGATTTGAACTACTTCTCAGTAGATGAGGATTATTTGGAAAACATCAATGCCAGGTTGATTGAAGGGAGATACTTCACCAAAGAAGCAGGAGAGTCGAATGCTAATTTCGTGGTAATCAATGAAGAGGCGCTAAAAGCCTTGCATTATGATACGCCCCATGATGCAATAGGTCAAGTAGTAATTTATCAGCGTGATTCGTCCAGAAAAGAGATTATTGGCGTTGTTAAGAATTACAACCATCAGATTTTAATGGCGAAAATCAGCCCTATGGCGTTGATGTATAGTCCAGGGGAAATAAATTTATTACAGGTAAAATTCACAGGAGACTATCAATCCGCTGCGGAAACAATAGAAAAATCGTGGGCAAAAGTAAATCCATTACTCAAGGTGGATCATAAAATATTTGAGGAGGAGATCAGGGGATTTTATAAGCTGGTTTTTGGCGATATAGTTAATGTAGTGGGGGTCATCTCTGTGCTGGCCATTTTGATATCTTGCCTGGGTTTGTTGGGTATGGCCACCTATACCACTGAGACAAGGATAAAAGAAATCTCCATTCGCAAGGTTCTTGGTGCCAGCAACAGAACATTGATATTCCTTTTGTCAAAAGGGTTTGTTACCATTTTGATTGTTTCTGTATTGATAGCAGTACCAGCAGCTTATTTCATCAATAATCTTTGGCTGGAGCAGATCGCCTATCATACTTCACTGAATGTAGCAGTAGTAGTAATGGGGGTGACTATTTTGTTATCGTTTGGTATCATCACTATTGGATCTCAAACTTTCAGGGCCACCTATATCAACCCTGTAGATAATTTAAAGAATGAATGATAAAAACTTGCTATGATTGAAATGAGTTAGTTTGTATGTTAAGGCCAAAGAAATTAATTTCTTATGAGCCAGGAAATTGATGTACAGACCTCATCACCCAATTTACATAAGTATGACTATGAATTGTACAGGGATAGACAAAAGCAGCTTTGCTTTCGTCTTTTGCTCTTTCAGTTCATCATTTGTATAGGCTACTTTGTATATGTAGTTATCATTTTGAATACGCCATTGACTCAAACATTTTTGCCATTGTTTGTCGTGGCTACTTTGTTTGCTCTTTTCTTATGGAAGATTGGAAGGTATTCATGGGCCGTTATTTTTAATTTGTCGGCATTAAACATTCTATTGTTCTTAATATCGGAAAGGCTTACAACGAACACAGGAATTGATCTCTACTATGTTGCAATAGGGGCAGAAGCACTCGTACTTTTTGGGTATGAACAAAGGAAGGCAGGCGTAGGCTTTGCATTATTCTCAATTTTATTATTTCTGCTTACCCGATTTCTGGATTTTGAAGCAATACCACCTAAAGTGTACAGCCAAAATGAAGAATCGATATTTTTTGCAATCAATTCCATTGCCTCTTTTTCCATTAGTATTTATTGCGTTGTTATGCTGATGACGGTGAACAATCAGACTCAGAAGAAATTGCAACAAATTACGATGACTGCGGAAGCACAAAATGCAGAGCTTCAGAAGACCAATAAAGAATTGGATCGATTCGTTTATAGTGCATCACACGATCTTAAGTCTCCATTGAGCAGTATAAAAGGTTTGATTCACATTATGGAGATCGGAGAAGAAAGTGAAAGACAGGAATGCATGGCTAAGATCAAGCAGCGGGTAAATGCAATGGATGATTTCCTTAAAGATTTGACTACCTATTCAAGAAATTCCAGGCTAGTTGTAAGCTTTGAGTTTGTTCTTTTGAAACAGGTGGTAAAAGAACTGCTTGCTTCTTTCGAGTCATCCAAAGAGGCAAACAAAATCAATTTTCAAATTGAGATAAAGGATGACTTTGTAGTAAAAGCAGATGCTTACCGTTTAAAAGTAGTGCTCACCAATTTAATTGCCAACGCCATCAAATACGCTGACTTTGCCAAGGCACAACCTAAGGTTACGATCAAGGCTTATAAAAAGAATGAAGACGCTATCATTCAGGTGGTTGATAATGGAATAGGAATTGCCAGTGAACACCTTGGCAAAGTTTTCAATATGTTCTACAGGGCTACTGAAAAGTCGTCAGGTTCCGGACTTGGCTTATACATTGCAAGTGAATCGGTTGAAAAAATGAAAGGCAGAATAGAAGTTGAGTCCGACTATGGTCACGGCTCAACTTTTACCATTACGTTTCCTAAGTAAAAACTATTTGAAATGTTTTAGCCTGACCACTTCTTCGGGCTTTAAGAATCGCCATTCGCCACGGGGCAAATCTTTTTTATCCAGACCTGCAAATATTACTCTGTCAAGTTTTACCACTTCGTATTCCAGTGATTCGAAAATTCTTCTTACCACACGATTCCACCCAATATGCAATTCTATACCGATGGTTTTTTTATCATCACTTGTGATGGCCAGATCATCAACAATTGCTTTACCCTCTTCAAGGCGCACGCCATCCATAATTTTCTGAAAATCGTTTTTAGTGAGAGGGCGATCTAATTCCACCTTGTATATTTTTTTTGTGTTGTAAGACGGGTGTGTCAGTTTTTCCGCAAGGTCACCGTCATTGGTGAGTAACAATAGGCCTGTCGTATTCCGATCGAGTCTACCCACGGGGTATAGCCTTTCTTTGCAGGCATTGGCCACCAGGTTCATTACCGTCTTACGGTCCTTGGGATCGGAAGTGGTAGTGATAAAGCCCTTTGGTTTATTGAGAAGCACGTAAACAGGCTTCTCTGCTTTTAGCACCCTGTCCTCATATCTTACCACATCTCCGGGCTTAACCTTATGTCCCATTTCAGTTATGGTCACACCGTTTACACTGATAAGCCCCTTCTTGATCATCTCATCGGCTTCTCTTCTGGAGCCCAAACCACTGTTGGCGATGTGTTTATTTAGGCGGGTAAGGCCATCTTCTTTTTTTGGTGCTGCGGAAGTCCCTTCGTAGGAGGGAGGATTCTTAGAGACAGACGGTCCTTTTTTTGTAAAGCCTAATGCTTTGGCAGATTTGCCTTTGAAATCCTCAGACTTGCCTTCTCTCTTATTTTCTGAAAATGACCTTTTACCTTCTGCTTTGTCAAAGCCGGCACGTTTGAAGGGACGCTCACCATCTGGTTTACTAAAGGATCTTTTGTCTGAACCAGAGGGCCTGTCAAAAGAGCGTTTGGGTCTATCTTCCGAGTCAGAGAATCTTTTTTTTGAAAACTTGTTGTCACCCGATTTAAATCTTCCCGTATCCTCTCCAGTCTTGCGACCGAAAGAGCGTTTGGGTCTTTCATTGGAATCGGATGGTCTTCTTTTTCTTGAATCACGTTCCTCTTCCCACTTTGATGATCGGCCAGCTGTAGCTGACGAACCGGCAGAACGGCTAAAAGTGCGCTTTGGTCTTTCTCCAGCGTTTTCATCTTTGGACTTTCGCCCTTTTTTCAAAAAAGCTTTGTGAGGCGCAGATTTTTTTCCAAATGAGGTCTTCTTGTCTGATCTTTTGTGTGCCATAAATAAATATTAGGCACTAATGGCCTGTTATTGCGAGCTTACTGATTCTCTTCTGGGGTCTCACCAATAGTGTTCACCTCTTGTGTGAAATCTTTTGGTGTAGGCAGTTCGTTCAAATCATTAATCCCGAAATACTCCATAAACTTCGGACTGGTACCATACAATATGGGGCGACCAATTGTATCGGCTTTGCCTCTGATCTCCACAAGGCCCTTGTCAAGAAGTTTCTGAACAGCATAGTCGCAATTCACACCACGAATATTCTCTATGTCTGTTTTAGAGATGGGTTGCTTATAAGCAATGATTGAGAGTGTTTCCAAAGCTGAAGTAGACAATCTCTTTTTAGACTGCTGCTTAAGCATAATACCAATACTGGCCTGATAAGCGGGTTTGGTTAAAAATTGATATCCACCGCCAGCTTTTGTGAGCTGAAACGCATATTCTTCTGATTGGTATTTCTCATCCAATACAAGAATTGCCCCTTGTATGTCTTCTTCAGGGACATCTGCATTGAACATTTCAGAAAGACAGGCTTTGATATCTGCTAACTTGGCTGGGCCTGGCGAGCAGAAAATCAGGGCTTCAATATGGTTTTGTAAAAAATTCACCTTAGTCAGTTTGCATCATTTTAGCTTCAATGGACTGCGTGGTATGCGGCACAGCAATCAATCTTTCTTTAGGAATCAATTTTCCGGTAACCGAGCAAATGCCGTAGGTGCCATTTTTGATTCGCACCAACGCATTCTCCAGGTTGGTAATATATTTCAATTGACGGGCAGCCAATTGGCTCAAATTTTCTTTTTCAGCCGTTTCAGCTCCGTCTTCCAATACTTTTGTATTTCCTCCAGAAGTACTATCGGTTCCCTCATCGTTGTTGCGATTAAGGGTTTCTTTCAGGATTTTAAACTCGTTACGCGCTTTCTCCAGTTTTCCGTTAATCAAAGCTTCGAATTCTTTTAATTCCGCTTCATTGTAACGGGTTTTATCAGAAGGGGGTGACGGTTTTGCCTGTTTATGGGCAATTGGTCTTTGTGTCAAAGCAGGGAAAATATTAAGCTGTGGTGGAGTTTTAGGTAGTGGAGAGATAGGATTATCCTTTTTCTTTCCTACCATAGGCACTGTAGGGGTCGCAGCCCTTCTCATCTGCTTAACTGGCTCTTTTTGGCTAACTTCTTTAACCGATTTTTTTGGAGCTGCTTTTGGAGCTGCCTTTTTTGGAGCCGCTTTTTTAGCAACGACCTTTTTAGCCACCTTAGCTTTAGCCTTCTTAGGTGCAGCTTTTTTGGCCACAACCTTCTTTACGCTTTTCTTAGCCTTGGGTGCTTTAGCCTTTGTCTTTGACGCTGCTTTAGTCACTTTCTTTGCCTTCGCCACTTTTTTCGCCTTTTTAGGGGCTTTCTTAGCAACTTTCGCCTTTTTAGTTGATTTAGCCATGATTCTTCCTCGTTTATCGTTTTGGGAAAAGATGCGCAAAAATAACCGCTCGGTACCTAAACAAAAAATGTATTGGTATTAATTCCAAGCGACAAGAATTTATTGAATTGATCACATTTGAGAAGTAGACGCTAATTCTGGCGATTAATGCCCTATTTATGGATTATCTCGCTGCAATAACTACTCTTTTTCTGTAAGTTTTAATGTTACCTCTAGTATCAAAAACCTCAAACCAGACTACATAATATCCCGATCTCGCCAGGTTTCCATCTTCCATATCACCATCCCATCTAAAAAAACCTTCATGGCTCAATGTAGCATTGTTGGCAATGGTTTTGATCAGTCGACCCTGATGATCTAATATCTTAACATTGGCCACAAATCCAGACTGATCAAATTTGAATGTGATTTGTGAAAATTCGAATCCACCGGATTGTGGAATGAATACAGTAGGATAAATGTGAATTTCATCATCTATGGGTTTTGTTTGACTTCGAAAATTTGAGTTAATGTATCCTGGTGTTGCAAATCCTGATGTAGCACTTGCCGAAGCCCAGTTTTGACGATCATTTGTTTTTTGTGAAAACGAAATGCGTTCCAAAGAAACTCCTTCAGGATCTTTGATAAATTCAGAATGATACTTTTTATCATAAGTGAAATAGTCAATCAAAATGGTATCGTTGTTTAGGATGGCGACAGATCCGCTATCATCAGGAAAAGAAGGCATTGTGGTAGATAGAAAATTTGTCTCCACACTTTGTGGATAATTGATTTTTAAAATAATTGGGTCAGCAGTGAGTACAAGATATTCGCCTGGCGGAAAAATCAGATCAGCATTGGTGAGGATTTTTTCATTAATAATGTTGTCGTTATTGATGTTGCCAATTTTCCAGTTCTTAAGGTTTATGTATTTATCAGATTTATTATACAATTCAACGAAATCTACCCCATTGGGCTTCGGATTGAACAGTATTTCGTTAATAATAATATCACCTTCAGCGGCTTTTTCGGGCAAGGCGAATTCAAATTTAGTATCAGGCGCAATGTTATTGCCGCTGCAATCAAATAGATTATTAATTGCTAGTGAGTAAAGTTGTTTGGGTGAAAGTGGAGTAGCTAAAGTCAAAAGTATTGAGCGCAAAGATTTATCGTTAAAAGTATGTTCCACTACTTGAGTGCTGGGGATTAGTGAAAATGAAACGGAACCTGAAATGGGTGATTCAAGTTTCTCGTTAAAAGAAAGCAACAAGTGATAACTATCAATAGGGCTTATTGAAACAAGCAGCGGGCTAGTAAGATCTGGTTTATTGGCAAAAACTGAATTTATATTTCCGGGAGTTCCTCCCTTTTGATTTTCGGACGCACTCCAGTTTCCCTCCTCTGCACAAATATTGTTTGGGTCAATTAATTCAAGTGACCATCCTCCTTCTTGCTTATCTATATTCCGGTACCAAGACAGATTGTAATCCAACGAGTCAATGGTGATGGCACCACTGGTTTTTAGTGTTAAGGTGTCGGTGGTGTTGTTGAGTGTTGGGAAATTAGGAACCCCGAGCACATTAGCGGTAAGACCAAATTTTGAAACATTGGAATTGGCGCATACTATCCAGTATTCTCCTGGTAAAATAATTTTTTCAGGAAAAACTGCCTTGGAGCTGCCATCACTTAATTCCCAACCTAAAAGATTAAATGGATGATTACTTCTGTTGAAAAGTTCAATAAACTCTGAATCAGGCAACGCTACTTGTGGGGTAGGGTCGGCAAAAATTTCTGTGATTATAATGTCTTTGTATTTGACTGGGACAGGTTGAAAGAACAGAAAAGAATAATTGTTGTTACTTGAATTGCCTGCCAGGTCTTTGATTCCGTTGATTGCTATTGTTTGTCTTTTCCCGTTTTGAAATGGATTACTGAACAATAACTTCACAGAAAGCCCGTCAGCGGCAAGAGCAACATTAGTCGGATGTTCGCCCATTTCCATCAATAGGTAATTGTTTGGATTAGCAGCTGAAGCGGATTCTACGACTTCATTAAATAAAATATTCATTTCAACGGATGAAAGAACTTCGATGGAATGGATGATAGGTGGATCGAGATCCTGATAAGGGTCACCAGAGACTGTGAAATTGTCGAAGTAAAATTTGTCTGATCTTGTGGAGGTGTAGTTGCAATAGACACCAAAATACGAGGATGCATTGAATGTATTATCTGACGCTATTCCTTCCGTAGAAAAGCTTCCGGTTACACCAACATCGGAGTACAAGGTCCAATTACCAATGGCGTCTCGGGTCACCTTTACGGCTACATTAACGATTGAAAGATTGACAGTACCATCTGAGCCGTCAATTATTTTTGTCAATGAGGTTCCGGATTGTTTATAAAGACTTATTTCGTCAGGGGTGTCTCCAATCTGAACAAAATAGCCGTTCAGCGGGCCGGATAAGTTGCCCTGATCAGCCACCAGGTACACCCTGCAGTAATTGCTGCTGGATGGGTTAAAATCCAATTGAACTGTAAACTCCCATGCTGCATCATTAATTGCACTGCTGGAAGTGGAAAGATAAGCGGTGCCAGCCGATGGGGGTGCTAGCAACTTTAGCCTGAAATTGTCGATCGTAAATTTACTTTCGTCTCCAACCCATACAGGATTAAATGTAAAGTCACCATCGGAAAAACTTTCACTGAATTGGCCATTGGAAGTAGAGGGGAGGAGCAGAAAAAGGAACAGAATAAAAATATTTATTCGTCCGGTCAAAAATGGTAGTTTTGCACTTCGTATTAATAAAAATTGAATAAGATGAGATTGGCAATTGTTGGGGCAACCGGATTGGTTGGGCAGGAAGTGTTGAAAGTGATGGAAGAAAGGCATGTTGAGTTTTCAGATTTATACCTTGTAGCTTCTTCTAAATCAGTGGGACAAACCCTATTATTTAAAGATAAAAAGTATACAATAAAAAGCATAGAAGAAGTTTGTGATCTTGCTCCAGATGTAGCGATTTTCTCAGCCGGAGGGTCAACTTCATTGGAATGGGCTCCAAAGTTTGCGGAGAAAGGATGTGTTGTTATTGACAATTCCTCAGCATGGAGAATGGATCCGGGCAAAAAACTGATCGTACCAGAGGTGAATGGCCATGTGCTTCGCATCGATGATAGGATTATTGCTAATCCAAACTGTTCTACCATACAGATGGTATTGGCCCTAGCGCCACTGCATGTAAAATATCGGATAAAAAGGATTGTGGTATCCACCTATCAATCGGTGACAGGCACAGGCAAAGATGCCGTGGATCAGATGATGAGCGAAAGGAATGGATCTAAAGAGCTGAAGGTTTACCCTCATCCAATTGACATGAATATCTTACCTCACATCGACTCTTTTTTGGATAATGGATATACCAAAGAAGAAATGAAGATGGTGAACGAGACCAAAAAGATAATGGGAGATCAGTCCATTAACCTGACGGCCACAACGGTAAGGGTACCGGCAATTGGAGGTCATTCGGAGGCAGTCAATGTTGAGTTTCATTCAGATTTTGATCTGGAAGAAGTAAGGCGTCTGCTGGAAGAAACACCAGGCATAGTGGTGGAAGATGATGTTAAAAACAATGTTTACCCCATGCCAATCAACGCGCATGGTCGCGATGAGGTATTCGTAGGCAGGTTGCGCAGAGATGAGTCTCAACCCAGGACCTTAAACATGTGGATTGTTGCGGATAACCTGAGAAAAGGTGCCGCCACCAATGCCGTACAAATTGCTGAGTTTTTAATGGAAAAGAATCTGGTGGTCTAAGCCCCGGATTTATTCTATAAAAAGATAGCTTTACATTAAATATTTGAAAATATGAGCAAAGGATTAATAACCACTTTAGTAATTATAGGCGCATTTGTTTTGTTGGTAGGGGGATTTTTTATGTGGGGAGCGGGCACATTTGACAAAGCAATAGCTTACCAGGAAGAAGTAAATGCACAATGGGCAGATGTACAGGCTTCCTACCAGCGAAGGATGGATCTGATACCCAACCTCGTAAGCACTGTAAAGGGATATGCTGATTTTGAGCAAGAGACGCTTACAGGCGTAATTGAGGCCAGGGCAAAAGCCACTTCGGTAACGATTGACCCATCCAATGTTACACCAGACCAGTTTGCCCAATTTCAGCAAGCACAGGATGGATTGAGTTCCGCGCTTTCAAGACTGATGGTGGTAGTTGAACGTTATCCTGACCTGAAGGCCAACCAAAATTTTCTCGATTTACAATCACAGTTGGAAGGAACAGAGAACAGAATTAACGTGGCACGTCAGCGATACAATGAGTCAGTAAGGGACTACAATACTTATGTACGTGGGTTCTTTAGAAGAATGGCGTTGAGCATATTTGGTGGAGGGGAAGACTTCAGCCTTCGCAAAGGATTTGAGGCTCAAGAAGGAGCAGACACGGCTCCCGTGGTTACGTTTTAATCAGAATGATCAATTAATAAAAAAGCCTCATGAAATTCATGAGGCTTTTTGCTTTACAGCAATTACAATATTATTTCTTCACCTCACGGTTTTCATAACTTTCAATTACATCACCCACTTTAATATCGTTAAAGTTTTTGATGCTGATACCGCAATCAAATCCAGATTTTACTTCTGAAACATCGTCCTTGAAACGCTTAAGAGCTGTCATTTCCCCAGAGTAAATTACGATACCATCACGGATTAATCGAATCGGGTTAGCGCGTTTGATATAGCCATCTGTAACCATACAACCGGCCACGGTACCTACTTTGGAAATCTTGAATACGTCTCTTACTTCAACGTTACCCACAATCACCTCTTCAAACTCTTTCTCAAGCATTCCTTCCATGGCTGCCTTCACGTCATTGATGGCATCATAGATGATTGAGTATAGACGAATTTCTATTTCCTCATTTTCAGCCACTTTGCGAGCAGAGCCTGAAGGTCTTACCTGGAAACCAACGATTACCGCATCGGAGGCAGATGCTAAAAGTACATCCGACTCTGATATTTGACCAACACCTTTGTGGATGATACTCACCTGAATTTTAGGAGTTGAGAGTTTCAGCAACGAGTCAGACAAGGCTTCTACAGAACCGTCAAAGTCTCCTTTTACAATGATTCTCAATTCCTTGAATGATCCGATCGCCAATCTTCTTCCTATCTCATCCAGCGTAATGTGCTTCTTGGTTCTTATACTTTGCTCCCTTTGTATTTGACTGCGTTTGGCTGCGATCTCACGTGCCTCACGATCAGTTTCCATCACATTGAATTTCTCGCCTGCCTGAGTTGCTCCGTCTAACCCCAACACAAGTACCGGTGTAGATGGCCCTACGGACTTCACTTTTGCTCCGGTATCATCAAACATGGCTTTTACACGACCGAAATTAGAACCAGCAAGAATAATATCTCCAACTTTTAGGGTTCCTGCCTGTACCATTACAGTAGTAACATATCCACGACCCTTATCCAGGGCAGCTTCCACTACAGATCCTGTTCCAGCCTTATTCGGATTAGCCTTCAGGTTGAGTAATTCAGATTCTAATAACACTTTTTCAAGCAGATCATCTATTCCTTGTCCCGTCTTGGCTGAAATCTCTTGGCATTGATATTTTCCACCCCAGTCTTCAACCAATATGTTGATCTTAGATAACGATTCTTTTACTTTCTCAGGATTAGCGCCTGGTTTATCAATTTTGTTGATGGCAATTACGATAGGCACCCCTGCCACCTGCGCGTGGTTGATGGCTTCTTTGGTTTGAGGCATCACATCGTCATCGGCAGCAACCACAATGATTGCTACGTCCGTGATTTTAGCGCCTCGGGCACGCATAGCAGTAAAAGCCTCGTGACCTGGTGTATCCAAGAAGGCTATTTTCTGACCACTCTTAGTGGTAACATTGTAAGCTCCAATATGCTGAGTAATTCCACCAGCTTCCTGATCCGTTACCTTTGTATTTCGGATATAGTCCAATAATGAAGTTTTACCATGGTCAACGTGACCCATGATGGTAACAATGGGGGCACGTGGAAGCAAATCCTCTTCTGCATCCTCATCCTCCTGCATGTCTTGCTCTTCTTCAGTGGAAGAGAATTGAATGTCGAACCCAAACTCATCGGCAATAACCGTAATGGCTTCTGCGTCCAATCTTTGGTTGATTGAAACGAACATGCCAAGGTTAAGGCAGGTAGAAATGACATCATTCACAGATACGTTCATCAGTGAGGCGAGGTCATTGGCCGAGATAAACTCTGTTACTTTTAGTGTTTTAGAGTCTTCCTGCTCCTGCAACAATCTTTCGTCCTCCGCATCTGAAACCGCCTGACGTTTTTCTTTTCTATACTTGGCTCCACCAACTTTCTTTTGGCTACCACTTAGTTTAGCTAATGTAGCACGAACCTGTTCCTGAATTTCTTTTTCGGTGGGTTCGGCTTTCTGAGTGCGCTGTGTAAAAGGTTTCTTAGCTCCCTTATTACCACGGTCATCTCTAACAGTAGTAATTCTTTTGCGTGGCCTTCTTTTTCTTGCTTCGTCTCTCTTGTCTGAGGACGCTACAGGTTGCTCCTTTTTCTTCTCAGCTGGAAGTTCTATTCTGTCTACAACTTTTAATCCCTGGAGTTTATCCGCTTTTGCCTTAATGAGTTCCAGTTCCTTCTTCTCAACTGCTTTTTCAGGAACAACTTCCTTTTTCTCTTCCTTAACCTCTTTTGCTTCTTCTTTTGCCTTTGCTTCTTCCTTCTTCTTTTCCTTTACTTCCGCAACGGGCTCTTCTTTTTTAGGCTCTTCTTTTGATTTCTTCTTGTCGAGGTCGATTTTACCAAGCACTTTTATTCCTTCAAGCTTGGTTTTTTCTCTCTCAACTTTTTCCGGCTTAGGCTCTTCCTTTGGTTTGATGTCGGTAGAGCCAAGATTTTTAATCAGAATCTGCTCATCTTCATCTGATTTCTTGCGATGCGCCTCATTTTCTGTTTCGATAGTAACATTCTCAGTATGCTTAACACCAATGGTTAAGCCTGATGCTTCTCGCTTTTCTGATGCTGAGGTTGCAAACTCCTTTGAAAGCATGGCAAACTGCTCTCCGGTTAATTTGGCGTTGGGATTATTTTCTACCTCAAACCCCTTTTCTGAAAGGAAATCCAATATGGTATTGTGTCCCACATTGAGTTTTCTAGATGCCTGCCCCAACCGTATCATTTTATTTTCTGCCATGTTGCCCAAATATCGGTATTTTTTGGTTTTTTAATTGTTTATCCGCCTATTCGAATTCTTTCTTCAAAGCTTTTAGAACGATCTCAACGGTTTCTTCTTCCAAATCGGTTCTTCTCACCAGTTCTTCTACATCAAGTGCTAATACACTTTTTGCAGTATCCAATCCGATTCTCTTCAATTCTTCGATTACCCATCCTTCAATTTCATCAGAGAATTCCTGCAAATCAACATCTTCATCCTGCAATTCTGCATCTTCTCTAAAGACGTCAATTTCCATGTCTACTAGTCTGCTGGCCAGCTTAATGTTCAAGCCGCCCTTACCAATGGCAAGTGATACTTGATCTGGTTTCAGGTAAACAGATACCCTTCCATTCTCCTTGTCCACTTTTATGCTGGTGATTTTTGCAGGACTTAATGCTCTGGTAATGTAAAGGTCAAGGTTTTCAGTGTAGTTAATTACATCGATGTTTTCATTTTGTAATTCTCTCACAATTGCATGAATTCTAGAACCTTTCATTCCCACACATGCACCTACTGGGTCGATGCGGTCATCATAAGACTCAACCGCTACTTTTGCACGCTCACCTGGCTCACGAATCACTTTCTTGATAGTGATTAATCCATCATAAACCTCAGGCACCTCCTGTTCAAATAGACGCTCCAAAAACACAGGAGAAGTCCTAGACAATATAATTTTAGGGTTCCCATTGATCATTTCAACTTTGTGAACAATAGCACGAATGGTTTCGCCCTTTCTGTACCTGTCTTTTGGAATTTGCTCGCTTCGGGGGAGGGAAATTTCATTTCCTTCACCATCAATTAACAACACTTCGCGGCTAAGCACCTGGTACACTTCTCCAGAAATGATTTCTCCTACGATTTCTTTATATTTTTCAAACAAGATGTCTTTTTCAAGGTCTTTGACCTTTTGCATCAGTGTTTGCCGAGCCGTGCTCACGGCCCGTCTGCCAAAATCTTCAAGGTGAATTTCTTCAGCGACTTCTTCACCGACTTCAAAATCAGGCTCAATTTTACGAGCCTCGCTCAAACTGATCTTGTCATGATCCCAGATGTCTTCTGAGTCATCTTCTACAATCTCGCGGAATCGCCAGATCTCAAGATCACCTTTGTCCGAATTCACGATGATATCAAAGTTGTCATCGTGCTCATATTTTTTCCGAATCATATTCCGGAAAACATCTTCCAGAATCCGAATCATGGTCGGTCTGTCTATGTTCTTTTGCTTTGCAAAGTCTGCAAAAGATTCTACTAAAGTTGATGCATCCATTTTACGGGCTTATTTAAACGAAATTTGTACAAACGCTTTATCTATGTTATCAAATGGGATATCAATGGTCTTTAATTCCTTCTTCTTTCCCTTACCTGTTTTTTCTTCAACTTCCAACTTAATGTGATCTTCAAAAGTGCTAACCAGCTTCCCTTTTATAAGAGACTTGTCATTTAATGTTACTTTAAAGCCCCTTCCAATATGCTTTGCATATTGTCTTTTTAATTTGAGAGGAAAGTCAACCCCTGGCGTAGTTACTTCAAGAGTATAATTATCAGGAATCAAATCTCCCTCGTCCAATTGAGCTGATAACGCTCTGCTAAGTTGGGCGCAATTCTCAATGGTCACTCCTCGATCTCCGTCAATGATCACCACCACTTTTTTTTGAACCCTGTTCCCTGAAACGACCACATCTACCAAAAAATGGGCAGGCTCTTTGATGAGCGTGGTTGCCATTTCCTTGATTTTTGTACTCAAATCCATAAGTTATTATAAACAAAGAGGGGACTTTTTAGTCCCCTCTTATTGTTTTCAACATAAGTTGTCGCAAAGGTAATTGTTTTTTGATTTATTGCAAAACATTCCCTCTTTGAGGGTTCTACATGTAAATTTTATGATAAGAGTAGGTCGCTTTTGGATTACAATAACAGGTCAACTAGTTTTTTTGGTATTTCTTCTGGGATGCTCCAGTGGAGGTAAGAAGATTGAAGAGGAGCGTATGCCAGAAAGGGTAATTAGCGTTCCCCGATTCAATGGCGACTCTGCTTTCATCTTTGTAAAGGAGCAGGTTGCATTTGGGCCTCGGGTTCCAAATAGTGAGGCACACAAAAATGCGGGTGATTATTTAATCCATAAGCTCAAGGTTTATGGTGCGGAGGTAGTAACCCAGGAATTTGATGCGCCTTCCTATCATGGGAAGCAACTTCAACTAAGAAATATTATTGGTAGCTACGGTCTGGAAAAAGAAAAACGGATTTTGTTAGCAGCCCACTGGGATACCCGACCATTTGCAGACAAGGACAGTAGTAATCCAACCGGCCCTATGGATGGCGCAAATGATGGCGCCAGTGGGGTGGGAGTATTGTTAGAGATGGCCAGATTGATTCAGGGAGACACATCCCTTCAGGTAGGGGTGGATATTATTTTTTTCGATGGTGAAGATTGGGGTGAGCCCGAAACAGCACAGGGCCAAAGACAGCCACCCAAAGGTTGGGATAGCTGGTGGTGCATGGGATCGCAATATTGGTCAAGGAACAAGCACAAGCCAAACTATGCTGCATACTATGGAATATTATTAGATATGGTGGGAGCAAAGCGTTCTCAATTTTTCCGGGAAGGAGCAAGTCTTCAGTATGCACCAGGTATTGTTGCTAAAATTTGGAATATGGGTGCCCGATTAGGTTATGGAGATTATTTTGTGAAACAAAACGCACACGCTATAACGGATGATCATATTTATGTAAATGAATGGGCGAAAATTCCCATGGTTGATATAGTTCACTACCAACAAGGCATAGGTTATTTTGGTGACTATCATCATTCTCAAAAAGACAATATGGATTTAATTAGCAAAGAAACACTTGAAGCGGTGGGGGCCACGCTGCTAAATGTAATTTACTATGAAGAGTAGTCAGCAATCATTTTTAAATAAGTTCCATATCCACTTTTTTCAAGTGGCTTTGCAAGTTCAAGCAACTGGTTTCTATTGATGAACTTCATTCTATACGCTACTTCTTCGATACAGCCAACTTTCAAATTTTGTCTTTGCTCAATCACCTGAACGAAATTGGAGGCCTGCATTAGAGAATCAAAAGTGCCTGTATCCAGCCAGGCAGTGCCTCGGCTCATTTGTGCTACAGTAAGTTTGCCTTTTTTAAGATAGGTATTGTTTACATCAGTAATTTCCAATTCTCCGCGCTTACTAGGCTTTTGGGCTTTAGCTATTGAAACCACCTCGTTATCATAGAAATATAAACCGGGCACTGCAAAATTTGATTTTGGATGCTCGGGCTTTTCTTCAATGGAAATCGCCTTGTGATCCTTATCAAACTCAACCACACCGTATCGTTCGGGATCCTGAACATGGTAAGCAAATACAACCCCTCCATCGGGATCTTTGTTCGCCTGCAGTAAATTCACCAACCCAGAGCCATAAAAAATGTTATCGCCAAGAATCAAAGCCACTTTATCGGAACCAATGAATTTTTCACCTATGACAAATGCCTGTGCCAATCCTTCTGGCTTTGGTTGTTCTGCATAGGAAAACGAACATCCCAGTTTTGCCCCGTCACCTAAAAGTTTTTTAAATAAGGGTAAATCTTCAGGGGTTGAAATGATGAGGATTTCACGTATGCCCGCCATCATCAAGACTGATAATGGATAGTAGATCATCGGTTTGTCATACAGCGGCATCAATTGCTTGCTCACCACCAGGGTCAAAGGATGTAACCGAGTTCCTGACCCACCTGCTAAAATTATTCCCTTCATCTGGCTTTAACGGTTAGTATACATTTGTTTGTAGTACTCAAGATACTGACCGGAAGTGACATGATCCAACCACTCTTTGTTATTCAAATACCATGCAACGGTTTTATCAAGCCCTTCCTCAAAAGTAAGTGATGGGGACCAGCCGAGTTCACTTTGTAGCTTAGATGAATCGATAGCATACCTCAAGTCATGCCCGGGGCGATCTTTTACATAAGTGATGAGCTTCGCGGCTGTGCCTTGGTCTCTGCCTAGCTTTTGATCCATGATGGAGCAAAGTAAATGGACCAGATCGATGTTTTTCCACTCATTGTTGCCACCAATATTATAAACTTCTCCTGTCACTCCTTTATGAAAGATGGCATCAATTGCTTTTGCGTGGTCCTCTACATAAAGCCAATCTCTAACGTTTTCACCCTTGCCATATACAGGTAGTGGTTTATTTTCCAATATGTTATGGATCATTAGCGGAATCAATTTTTCAGGAAAATGATTGGGGCCATAGTTATTGGAACAGCGGCTGATCAATACCGGTAACTTGTAGCTATTATGGAAAGCGCTTACGAAGTGATCGCTTCCTGCCTTTGAAGCTGAATATGGTGACTGTGGATCAATGGAAGTATGTTCAGTAAACAACCCCCCATCTTCAATTGAACCATACACCTCATCGGTGGAAATGTGATAAAATCTTTTCGCTGGATTTCCATTCCAGGTTTTCAGTGCTGCCTGTAAAAGATTTACCGTTCCTATAATGTTTGTAACTACAAAGGCATTAGGGTTTTCCAACGAACGGTCCACATGCGATTCTGCTGCAAGGTGAATTACTCCGTCAAAGGCTTCCTTTGCGAATAAATTGTTAATAAACCCTGCCTCAGTAATATCCCCCCTTACAAAAGAATAGTTGGGTTTGTTTTCAACATCCCTGAGGTTTTCAAGGTTGCCAGCATAGGTAAGTTTGTCCAGATTTAGAATATTGTATTCTGGATATTTATTTACTAATAGGCGCACAACATGTGATCCAATAAATCCAGCGCCACCCGTAATTAGTATTTTCAATGAAGTATGATTTTACTTAATGTATTGTTCAAAATCTTTATGATCTCTATCAAAGAGCACATCTTTGGGAAGAGATTTGAAATAATCATAGGTAATTTTCAGCCCCTCGGATCGTGATACTTTAGGCTCCCACTTCAAAATTGACTTTGCTTTTGTAATGTCTGGTTGCCTTTGTTTAGGATCATTTTCCGGCAAAGGTTTCCTTATGATTTTTTGAGAGGTTCCGGTTAGTTTTATTATTTCCTCTGCAAACTGAAGAATAGTAATCTCATCTGGGTTGCCAATGTTGACAGGCAGATGGTAATCAGACATCAGCAGACGATAAATGCCTTCTACTAAATCGTCCACGTAACAGAAAGACCTGGTTTGAGATCCGTCCCCAAATACGGTTAAATCCTCACCACGTAAGGCTTGTCCGATAAATGCAGGAAGTACCCTGCCATCATTTAGTCTCATCCGCGGGCCATAGGTATTAAAAATCCTTACAATCCTTGTTTCCAAGTCATGAAATGTATGATACGCCATGGTCATAGCTTCTTGAAAACGCTTGGCCTCATCGTAAACACCTCGTGGGCCTACAGGATTTACATTGCCATAGTACTCTTCAGTTTGCGGATGAACTAATGGATCTCCGTAGACTTCGGAAGTAGATGCAACAAGAATTCTGGCTTTTTTGGAAAGCGCTAACCCTAAAAGATTGTGTGTGCCTAATGAGCCAACCTTCAAAGTTTGTATGGGTATTTTTAAATAATCGATGGGGCTCGCTGGTGAAGCAAAATGAAGAATATAGTCCAGTTTCCCTGGTACATGTACGAACTTGGAAACATCATTGTGATAGAATTCGAAATCGGGATGTTTAAATAAGTGCTCAATATTTTTAAGATCGCCTGTAATCAGATTATCCATTGCAATCACCTGATATCCTTCTTTCATGAAGCGGTCGCACAGGTGGGAGCCAAGGAAACCCGCACCTCCCGTAATTAATATTCTTTTTTTAGTCATACTGACTTTCTTCCAATGCTTATATAAGTAAACCCTAGTTCCTTCATTGTATCCACGTCATAAAGATTCCTGCCATCAAATATCACCTTATTATTCATAATAGATGCCAGTTTTTCAAAATCAGGAGCTCTGAATTCGGGCCACTCAGTGGCAATCAATATGGCGTCAACTCCCTCTGCGGCATCGTAAGGAGTGGGGAAATACTGAATTTTGTTTCCCATAATTTTTTGAACATTGTCCATTGCTTCCGGATCATGCGTAGTAACAATTGCCCCTTCGCTCAATAAATGCTCAATATTATACAAAGCCGGGGCCTCCCTTATGTCATCGGTGTGAGGTTTGAAGGCTAATCCCCAAACAGCAATTTTTTTACCTTTCAGATTTCCGTTAAAATGCAACTTCACGCTGTTCATTAATTTTAATCGCTGCGATGTGTTCACATCCATCACGGAATTCAAAATCTTGAAATCGTACTTCACTTCATGGGCAGATTTGGCCAAAGCCTGTACATCTTTCGGAAAGCAACTGCCACCATAACCAATGCCAGGAAACAGAAATCTTTTCCCTATTCGACTGTCTGATCCAATTCCCTTTCTAACGGCATCCACATCTGCGCCTAAAAGCTCACATAAGTTTGCAATTTCATTCATGAAACTGATTTTAGTGGCAAGGAAAGAATTGGCAGCATACTTGGTCAATTCAGCAGAACGCTCATCCATAAAAATGACAGGATTGCCTTGTCTGACAAACGGAGCATAAAGCTCTTCCATTATCTTTTGAGCTTTGGGCGAAGTTGTTCCCACCACCACGCGCTCTGGCTTCATGAAATCGTCCACAGCAACACCTTCTCGCAAAAACTCAGGGTTTGAAACTACATCAAATTCAACTTTGGCATTCAATGCAATAGCTTGCCTCACCTTTTCGGCAGTGCCTACAGGCACCGTACTTTTATCTACGATGACTGTATAATTTTTTAACAAAGGCCCAAGGTCGTTGGCCACCTTAAGGATGTACTTCAAGTCAGCAGATCCGTTTTCACCAGGAGGTGTAGGAAGTGCTAAAAATATAATTTTGGCATCTTTGATGCCTTCTTCCAGATTGGTAGTGAAGAAAAGTCTGTTTTGTTTAATATTTCTTTCAAACAATGGGTTGAGCCCAGGTTCATAGATTGTCACCTTTCCATTTTGCAAGCTTTTCACCTTGGCCTCATCAATATCTACGCAGGTAACTGTGTTTCCGGTTTCAGAAAGGCAAGTACCGGTAACCAAGCCTACATAACCGGTGCCAACAACCGCGATTTTCATAAGTTAATTTTAGTAAAACGTGCGCAAAAATAGCGTTTTACTTGCGATGAGCGCAAAATTTCACATAATATAGACCCAAACTAACATTCGTTTGGTTATTACGTTTATACCCAATACTTTTGAGGCCCTAAAAAAAGAAAAGAAATGGCAACGATGACAGAACCAATGGCAGGTGTGAATTTTGATGAATCTGAGAACCAGAAGATGATTGCTCAGATGATTCGTGATTTTGGCGATCTGGAGATTAGACCAAACATTATGACGTGGGACGAGAGCCAGGAATTTCCAGTGCCTTTGTTTAAGAAAATGGGAGACCTTGGTTTGATGGGTGTATTGGTTCCTGAGGAATATGGAGGGTCAGGTTTTGGATATCCGGAATATGTGACTGCTGTTTCAGAAATAGCACGCATAGATGGGTCAATAGGATTGTCAGTAGCTGCTCATAACTCATTGTGCACAGGCCACATCTTGCAATTTGGTAGTGTAGATCAAAAGAAAAAATATTTACCCAAGTTAGCTTCGGCCCAATGGATCGGGGCCTGGGGCCTTACCGAACCCAACACGGGCTCGGATGCAGGAAATATGCGCACAGTTGCAGTAAAGGATGGGGATTACTACTTAATCAATGGTGCTAAAAACTTTATTACACATGGTAAATCAGGTGACGTAGCAGTAGTGATCGTTAGAACCGGAGAGGTGGGAGATTCACATGGGATGACCGCATTTATAATTGAAAAAGGCACCCCTGGGTTTTCAGCTGGTAAAAAAGAGAACAAATTGGGTATGAGGGCATCAGAAACGGCAGAATTAATCTTTACGGATTGCCGGGTGCACCAGGATCAAATTATTGGAGAGGTTGGTGAAGGATTTGTGCAATCCCTAAAAGTGCTTGACGGAGGAAGAATATCCATCGCAGCCCTAAGTTTGGGTATTGCACAAGGCGCTTTTGATGCCGCATTGCAATATTCAAAAGAACGTCACCAATTCAACAAACCAATATCTTCATTTCAGGGAATATCCTTTAAACTGGCAGACATGGCCACTAAAGTTGAAGCTGCTAAACTGCTTACATTCAGGGCTGCAGATTTGAAAAGCAAAGGGATCAATGTCAACCTTGAGTCAGCCATGGCCAAACTATATGCTTCTGAGATAGCGGTGGAAGTAGCCAATGATGCAGTTCAGATTTTTGGAGGTTATGGATATACCAAAGACTTTCCTGTTGAGAAATTTTACCGTGACGCCAAGTTGTGTACTATTGGAGAGGGTACGTCAGAAATTCAAAAATTGGTCATATCAAGGGCGGTTTTAAAGTAAAATTTGCAAAATTCATGTGAATGGGGCTATATTTGCAGCCCGAATAGAAAAATTACATTATGCTGATTATCAACGTAAAAGAGAACGAATCCATTGACAAGGCGTTAAAGCGTTTCAAGAAAAAGTTTGAAAAAACAGGTGTATTGAAAGAATTGCGCTCAAGAACTGCTTTTGAAAAGCCTTCAGTTAAAAGAAGACAAGAGGTGTTGGGTGCAGCCTACAGGCAGAAGATGTATGCCAACGACAACTATTAATCAGTAGCCCTCAAAAAATATAACATATCCCCTTGGGTTCTTTACCCAAGGGGATATTTTTTTTACATTGCTATACACGAAGGGGTGGAATGCAATGGTGGACTCTTTTTTTAAATATCTGCAATACGAAAAAAGGTACAGTCCAAAAACGATTTTGTCCTATCAGACCGATCTTCACCAATACTCAAAATTTCTAGAACAGACTTACGAAGAAAAAAAACCTGAATTGGCAACCTATGGAGCTATCAGGTCTTGGATTGTTAGTCTGGTTGAAATCAAACTCGACCCTCGATCAATCAACAGGAAAATAGCGTGTTTACGAAGCTTTTATAAGTTTTGCCTGAAGCAAGAGGTTATTACAAAAAACCCGATGCAAAAAATCAAGGTATTGAAAACAGCCAAAAAACTGCCTCATTTTGTTCATGAAGAAGATATGACCAAACTCCTCGATCACGTTCAATTTGAAAATGATCTGGAAGGCTGTAGAAATCGATTAATCATTGAACTGTTCTATGGAACGGGAATTCGTTTGTCAGAACTGATAGGGCTAAAAGAATCCAACATCAATCTTCATGAGCGCACTATTAAGGTTCTGGGTAAAAGAAATAAAGAAAGAGTAATCCCTTTTTCGAAAAGTATCGTTTCTATAATTGAGGCTTATTTATTGGTCAGAAACAAGGAGGTGAAAAAGCAGGATCATGGTTTTCTTTTTGTGAATGATTCAGGTGTCCCAATTTACCCCATGATGGTATATCGACTGGTAAGAAAGTACTTGGATCAATTCACAGCAGTGGAGAAAAGAAGTCCACACGTGCTCAGACACTCCTTTGCGACTCATTTATTAAACAAAGGAGCAGAGATTAACGCAGTAAAAGATTTGTTGGGGCATACCAGTCTGGCGGCAACTCAAGTTTACACACACAACTCAATGGAGAAACTAAAGAAAGTTTTTGATCAGGCTCATCCTAAAGCGTAGGATTTACTAAATTATGGATAAATGGAAATGATGACTTAACCGCGCCCCACACTGAAAATATTATTGTTTAACCTTTAAATTAAATGTTTATGAAGTTGCAAGTTCATTCTATTCGCTTTGATGCAGACCAGAAGTTGATTGATTTTATTCAGAAAAAAGTGGATAAGTTGGAGACATTTTATGACCGCATGGTGGACGGTGAAGTATTTTTAAGAATAAATAATGAGGGTACCGAAAACAAAACTGTGGAGATTAAATTGAAGGTGCCTGGAAACCAATTATTTGCAAAAGAGCAGGCTGCCTCCTTTGAAGCGGCCACAGATTTAGCCACAGAAGCCCTCCGAAAACAATTGCTAAAATTCAAGACGAAGGTCGTTAATGGCCGATAACAAAAAAGGCTCCAGAAATGGAGCCTTTTTATTTGAATTTAATCCTGATTAAACTTTAAAAGCTTTCTTAAGGGTATCAACAAAATCTAATTTTTCCCAAGGGAACAACTCTACTTTCAATTTCACCTGATTCTTTTTCCCTTTGTTGAATACCTTCTCAACAGTCCTCGGCTCACGACCCATATGCCCATAGGCTGCAGTTTCGCTGTAGATTGGAGCACGCAATTTGAACCTGTCTTCAATAAAGTAAGGTCTCATATCAAAGATTTTAGAAATCTTTTGAGCGATAGCGCCATCATTCAGATTGACCTTGGCAGTGCCGTAAGTATTGACATAAAGACCAACAGGTTTTGCTACTCCAATGGCGTATGCCACTTGCACAAGCACCTCATCGCAAATACCAGCCGCTACCATATTTTTAGCAATGTGGCGCGTAGCATATGCAGCAGAGCGGTCCACTTTAGAGGGATCTTTTCCTGAAAATGCTCCACCTCCATGTGCGCCTTTGCCACCGTAAGTATCTACTATAATTTTTCTTCCGGTCAATCCAGTGTCTCCGTGAGGGCCTCCAATTACAAACTTTCCCGTTGGATTGATGTGGAATTGAATCTTGTCATTGAAAAGTTTCTGAATACGTTTTGGTAATTTCTTCTTGATCCTTGGAATTAAAATGTTAATAACATCCTCCCGGATTTTTTTCAGCATAGTGCTATCAGCGCCAAAGTCATCATGCTGGGTAGAAATTACAATGGTATCAATGCGCTGAGGCTTTTTATCATCATCGTATTCAATGGTAACCTGCGATTTTGCATCCGGGCGTAAGTAGGTCATTGTCTTCCCTTCTTTGCGTATGGCTGCCAGTTCTCTTAATAACAAATGGGCAAGTTCAAGTGGAAGCGGCATGAAATTATCCGTTTCGTTGGTGGCATATCCAAACATCATTCCCTGATCACCAGCGCCTTGATCCTCTTTCTTTTTGCGTTCAACACCTTGATTGATATCAGGAGATTGCTCGTGAATGGCAGAGAGGATACCACATGAATTGGCCTCAAACATGTATTCGCTTTTGGTGTATCCGATCTTACGAATGACTTCTCTCGCGATATCCTGTACGTCAAGGTAAGCTTCTGACTTCACCTCGCCAGCGAGCACCACCTGTCCTGTCGTTACTAAAGTTTCACAGGCTACCTTCGAATTGGGGTCATAGGCAAGAAAATAGTCAATGAGTGCGTCAGAAATTTGATCAGCAACTTTGTCAGGATGGCCCTCCGAAACTGATTCAGAGGTAAATAAATAGGGCATATAGAAGGGTTGAAATTTAAGGAGGCAAATTTATACCTAATGGCTTTAAAACAAAACTCACAAAGCTAGAAACAGGAATAATGCTGGCTCCTTGGGTAGTGTGATGCCCTCTTTCCTCCAAGTCTTCACAGGTAGTGTTTTGATCATTTCCGTCTCTCCAGTGACATTGGAGGCAATACAAAGCAAGGTTTCGTCATGAAGCGACTTTAGCAAATGACCAATCAGGGCATTGTTTCGATAAGGGGTCTCTATAAAAATTTGCGTTTGATTTTTAGATCTGGAATCGTTTTCAAACTTTTTTATCGCCTGAGCGGCTTCATTGGTCTCCACAGGGAGATAGCCATTGAATGCAAATCGTTGTCCATTTAGTCCGCTGGCCATAAGAGCAAGCAAAATGCTTGAGGGGCCCACCATAGGTTCAACCTTAATTCCATTTTGGTGTGCATACTGTACAGCCAGAGCACCAGGATCCGCCACCCCCGGGCATCCTGATTCTGAAATAACTCCAACAGGTTTTCCTTCAAAAAGGGGGCTCATTATTTTGGGGAGCTCCGCTTCTGTGGTGTTCTTATCCAAAATATTGAAGTAAAGCTCTTCAATGCTTTCGTAAATGGACAAGCTGCTTAGGTATCTTCTTGCTGTTCGAATATCCTCTACGAGAAAAAATCTAATTGGTTTTATCGTTTCACGCACATAGGATGAAATTACTTTATCCGCGCTGTTATCAGCAATGGTAGTTGGAATTAAGTATAATTTTCCTTTACGCTTCATGGTGAGTACTTTTGTTTATGCCTGTTGGAAAAATATTAATAATTGTAGGTGCTGTACTTATTATCATTGGAGCAGCAATTAATTACAGTGATCGCATTCCATTTATAGGTAAACTTCCTGGTGATTTTGTAATTGAACAAGGCAAAACCAAAATTTTCATACCTATAGCAACCTCTATTTTATTAAGCATTCTGCTGTCTCTGATTCTTTATTTCATCAATCGATTTAAAAATTAGCTCAAAAAGTTTAGAACAGTTTCAATAAACGCTTTAGGGTTTTCAGCTTGTACCCAATGACCAGTTTCCAAAGCAACCATTGAGGCTTTGGGAAAATAAGTGTGAATCAATTTCTCGTCACCAGATTTATAATAATTGGACTTGGTTCCATAAATGAAAAGTGTTGGTCCAATAAATTGACCGCTATATTGAAGTGCAAGGCCCATATCATCAATGTGTTTTTCAAGCACAGGAATATTTATTCTCCACTCAAATTTTTGATTTTGATCTCTGGCCAGATTCTTCAGCAAGAACTGACGTACATCCGACTCAGGAACAAATTGACTTAAGATATCATCGGCCTGACCTCGCGACTCTAATTCGTTGAGTCGAATAGCATTCAATCCTTTGAGAATTAGATCGTGATGGACAGGGTAGGATTTAGGCATTATATCCACAACGATGAGCTGAGATAGTTTGTCGGGATACTTTACCGCAAAATTCATGGCTGTTTTACCACCCATGGAATGACCAAGTACGATGGGCTTATCCAATTTGTGCTCGCTAATAAAGTCATTGAGATCTTCTGTAAGCGCAGGGTAATCGTGCACATCATCATGTGGTGATTGTCCGTGGTTTCTCTGATCAACTACATAAACTTTAAAATGCTCAGCGAGCACTTTGGATAGACTGAACCAGTTGTCGGAGGAACCGAATAGTCCATGCAGAATGATGAGAGGTTGACCTTGTCCGATTTCCCGAAAAAATAATTTCATCTTCTTTTGCCGTTGTTAAAATTCACCTGCGAAGATACAAATGCCAGAGGCAATCATGATATATTTGTTGCTTGGCGGCCAGTAAAGTTATAGTCCGCCAATAAATTTTACCTGCCAATGATGGAATTGATAAATGGAGCCTATCAGATCCAAGGGCTCAACGTGCTCGAAATTTGTAAGGAATTTGGAACGCCATTGTATGTGTACGATGCTGAAAAGATCACCAAGCAAATTCAAAGCCTGAAGAATGCTTTTTCAGATAGCGATTTAAAAATCAAGTATGCTGCCAAGGCGCTGACCAATATTTCTGTGTTGAAGCACATTCAACAACAAGGATGTGGAATTGATGTAGTGTCAATCAATGAGGCTAAGCTAGCAATCAAGGCAGGGTTTAAGGCTGAAGACATTTTGTTCACTCCAAGCTGTGTAGATTTTAATGAGATTGTTGAAGGAGTTGATATGGGTGTTTATATCAATCTTGACAACCTTTCAGTGCTTGAAAAATTTGGAAAGAAATATGGCAACACCTATCCATGTTGTATTCGACTCAATCCACATATTTTAGCAGGGGGCAACTACAAGATCTCCACAGGCCATGGTAACTCGAAATTCGGAATCTCGGTCTTTCAGATGCCCCAAATCATTGAGGTAGTAAATAAATACAAAATTGAGATCAATGGCTTGCACATCCATACGGGGTCAGAAATTTCAGAGACGGATGTTTATTTAAAAATGTCTGAAATACTATTTGGAGTTGCCAGAGATTTTCCCGCTTTGAAATTCATTGACTTCGGAAGTGGGTTTAAAGTAGCTTACAAAGAAAATGACATGGTCACCAATATTTATGACCTGGGTCTGAAGTTGGGGAAGGCGTTTAGGGATTTTTATGAGAGCTATGGAAGAAAACTTGAGTTGTGGATTGAGCCAGGTAAATACCTGGTAAGTGAAGCGGGCTACTTATTTGTAACCACAAATGTGGTAAAGTCTACTCCTTCTGTCACTTTCGTTGGCGTAAACTCGGGACTTAATCATCTGATCAGGCCCATGATGTACGATGCCCATCATGAGATTGTAAATGTATCTAACCCTGTAGGAGGCCAGAAGGTGTATACTGTCGTGGGCAACATTTGCGAAACCGACACCTTTGGGTCTGATCGTAAATTGAACGAAGTAAGAGAGGGTGATATTTTGGCGCTAATGAATGCCGGAGCTTATGGCTATTCTATGGCCTCTACTTTTAACTCAAGACTACGGCCTGCAGAAGTACTCATCAAGGGAGGCAAAGCCATTTTGATTCGTCAGCGCGACACTTTTGATGATTTGCTTAGAGGGCAAATGGAGATTGACTAGCATGCAATATCTATGAAGGCTTCAAACTCTTTCGACCTGATTGTAGTCGGTGGTGGGGCAGCCGGATTTTTTGGAGCAATCAATGCAGTTGATATAAAGAAGGATCTCAAAGTTTTGATTTTAGAGAAATCCTCCAAACTGCTTTCCAAAGTTCGAATTTCGGGTGGAGGCAGGTGCAATGTAACACATCATTGTTTTGAGCCTACTCCACTTTCCAAGCATTATCCGAGAGGTCAAAGAGAGTTAAAAAAACTCTTCAGGATTTTTGAGGCCAGCGATACTGTCGCATGGTTTGAGCAGAGAGGTGTTAAACTCAAGACTGAGGCCGATGGAAGAATGTTTCCGGTAAGCAATCAATCTGAAACAATTATTAATTGCTTTTTAAGTGAGGCAGAAAGGCTAAATATAAGCATTTGTAAAAACAGTGAAGTGGTTGATCTGACGCCTCAAAGTGAGGGTGGGTTTTGGATAAAGACTTCCGACCAAAACATCTATCAAACCAAAATGGTATTGGTAGCAAGTGGAGGGTCTCCAAAAGAATCGGCTTATCAATGGCTTAAAGGTATTGGTCACTCAATCTCAAAGCCCATTCCTTCGCTATTTACTTTCAATGATTTTAACAAAAAGTTTCAAGATTTGATGGGTGTTTCCGTAAATCATGCTGTGGTCCAGATTGCTGGCACAAAATTCAAACAAACAGGACCTTTGTTGATAACCCACTGGGGACTGAGTGGTCCGGCTGTTATTAAGCTCTCTGCTTGGGCAGCAGACTATTTATTTCAAAAAAATTACGATTTCACTGCATTGGTCAACTGGGTAGGAGAAACTACAGAGGAAGAATTAAGAAGTAGGTTAACCGATCATAAAGCCAATCATCCTAAGCAAAAAATTGTTAAACATGCGATGTATGAATTACCTGGCAGACTTTGGGTGAGGTTATGCCAACTTGCTGAAATCGATGATGAAAAAGTATGGGGGGAGCTGCCAAAGAAAAATTTGAATAAACTCATAGAGAATTTGGTAAGATGTCAGTTTCAAATCAAGGGTAAGACCACCTTCAAAGAAGAGTTTGTCACCTGTGGGGGTATTAAGCTTGACGAGATTAACCTGGAGCGAATGGAAAGCAAATTGGTCTCCGGGGTTTATTTTGCAGGTGAGGTCTTAAATATTGATGGAGAAACCGGGGGGTTCAATTTTCAATCAGCATGGACAACCTCGTTTGTAGCTGCAACAGCGATTTCCCAAAGGACAAATTAGCTTTTAAGACAGATCGAAAATGGTATTCAACAAAAATGCCTCCTTAGAGGGAGGCATTTTGTGGTGACGGAGGGAATTGAACCCCCGACACAAGGATTTTCAGTCCTTTGCTCTACCAACTGAGCTACGTCACCAGGAAAAAATTTCCGTCACTGATTTGAGACGGGGCACAAAACTAGACAAATTTAGGTTTGCCGCAAAAATTGCCTATATTTTTCTGGTTAAGAGAATTCTCACCTATTTTCGTTCCATGGCCATAGTTCAGCAAGTTCTATTTCTATTAACCCTGGTTGTAGCAACCTATTTTATCTGGAGGAGGGTGTCCAGAATCAAATCCAATATCCAGTTGGGTAAGCCATCAGAAGCTGCTGGTGATACTTCCCAACGGTGGAAAAATGTGCTTTTGGTAGCATTCGGTCAAAGAAAAATGTTTAAAAGAGTTATTCCAGCCTTTTTGCACTTTTGGATATATGCTGGCTTTATCATTATTAACCTTGAAGTACTGGAGTTTGTATTGGATGGTCTTTTAGGAACCCATCGGCTCTTTGCCCCGTTTTTGGGAAGCTTTTATCCGTTGCTGATGAACTTATTTGAATTGTTGGCTGTGGCCGTTTTGGTGGCGTGCTTATTTTTCTTAGTACGCAGGAATGTTTTAAAGATCAAAAGATTCTGGTCCGCGGAGATGACCTCCTGGCCACGGTTGGACGGCAACCTGATACTTGTTATAGAGATCACATTGATGTTGGCCATACTTACCATGAATGCGTCAGATCAGATTTTACAGTCACGCGATGAACACTATACAGCTACAGGAAGTCTTTTTTTTAGTTCGTTTTTGATGCCCATGTTGGACGGACTAAGTACATCTGCCCTTATAGGGGTTGAACGATTTACCTGGTGGTTTCATATTGTAGGCATTTTAGGATTTGCACTTTATGTGACCTACTCCAAACATCTACATATATTCCTTGCTTTCCCGAATACTTACTACGCTAACCTGGAGCCAAAAGGGCAGATCAAAAATATGCCCGTAGTTACCAATGAAGTAAAGTCGATGCTGGGTCTTGGTGCTGTAGAAACACCTGCCGGTGAACCGGGCAGGTTTGGAGCCAAGGACATAAATGATCTGAGCAGGGTCAATCTGATGGCGGCTTATGCCTGTACTGAGTGTGGGCGTTGTACTTCAGAATGCCCGGCAAACCTTACTGGCAAAAAGCTTTCTCCACGAAAGATCATGATGGACACCAGAGACAGAATGGAAGAAGTGGGGGAAAGCCTTGCCAAAGGTGGTCGGGGATTGCAAGATGGAAAAAGTTTGTTAGGAGATTATGTCTCTAAAGAGGAGATCAATGCCTGTACAAGCTGCAATGCTTGCGTTGAGGCATGCCCTGTTCTTATCAATCCTCTTGAAATTATTCTGGAGATGAGAAGGTATGTGGCCATGGAAGAGTCTGGATCCCCCGCACAGTGGAATGCGATGTTCCAAAATATAGAAACCAGTTTTGCCCCCTGGAAATTTCCAGCCAGTGATCGTTTCAATTGGGCCAATGAGTTAAAATCCAAATCGTGAGTATGAGTGAAGTGAACTATTCAATACCAACAGTGGCAGAAATGGCTGCCAAAAACGAATCACCAGAAATTCTTTTTTGGGTAGGATGTGCAGGCTCCTTTGATGACAGGTACAAGAAAGTAACGAAAGCCTTTGTTAAAATCCTTAATGCTGTAGGGATCCAATTCGCAGTGCTGGGGCCTGAAGAGACCTGCACTGGAGATCCGGCTCGCAGGGCAGGCAACGAATTCTTGTTTCAGATGCAGGCGATGAATAACATCACTGTAATGAATGGCTACAACATCAAAAAAATAGTTACCGCTTGTCCCCATTGTTTCAATACCATAAAAAATGAATATCCTGAGCTAGGAGGAAACTATGAAGTTATTCATCATTCCACCTTTTTACAGCAATTGATCAATGACGGAAAGATCAAAATGAAAGAGGGAGGTAGCTTTAAAGGGAAGAAAATTACATATCATGATTCCTGTTATCTGGGTCGCGCCAATGGTGTTTACGAAGCGCCAAGAGAAGTACTGCAAGCGCTGGATGCTGATCTGGTAGAAATGAAACGATGCCGTACAACAGGGCTATGCTGTGGAGCAGGAGGCGCTCAAATGTTTAAAGAGCCGGAGAAGGGGAGCAAAGACATTAATGTGGAGCGTACAGAAGAGGCACTGAATACCGGAGCAACCACCGTTGCAGTAGCCTGTCCATTTTGCATGACAATGATGAGCGATGGGGTAAAAAATAAAAACAAGGAAAACGAGGTGGCCGTGAAAGACTTGGCTGAACTAATAGCTGAATCACAGGGTTTATAATAAAAATCGTCAATAATTATGTTTATTCCATTTGAAGAGATATCGGCAGGAGCCAGAGTGTGGATTTATCAATTAAACAGAGCGATATCCCAACAGGAGAAAATGGAGATGGAAGCTGTATTGAGAGCCTTTTGCAATCAATGGCAGGCCCATGGAGCTCCATTGAGTACATCTTTTAAATTGGTTTACGATCACTTTTTAATAGTTGCGGTTGATGAACAGGTGGCAAGCGCAAGTGGGTGTTCCATTGATGGTTCAGTGAGGATATTAAAAGAACTTGGTGCCAAAATGGATTTAGATTTTTTTGATAGAACGAAGGTTGCAATACTGGTTAATGACAAAGTTGAATTGTATCCCATCGCTCAATTGAAAGAATTATTTATTGATGGTACGCTAAAGCCTACCAGTGTTACGTTCAATAATCTGGTAGCTACCAAGAAAGCATACATTGAAGGTTGGCAGGTAACGGTGGATCAGTCGTGGTTGGCAAGGTATCTACCTAAAGGCACGTTAGCCTAATAAAGCCATCTATTTAGTAATTTTACCTGCTTTTTGAATTATATATGAGGTTAAGGGCAGTTTTATTTTTTGTAATCATCCTCTTCTTTGGCTGTGGTCCTGAGAAGAAGGCGATGAAGGCTATGCGTTTTGGTAAATATCAAAACGTAATCAACTACTATAAGTCGGTTTTGGCTAAAGACCCTAACAACAGCAAAGCTAATTTTTACATTGCCGAATCATACAGGTTATCCAATCGCATCAAAGAAGCAGAACCCTTTTATGCAAAAGCAAAAGGTCGTGAAGTAAACAGAGATTCTGTCACATTGTATTATGCCCATTCTTTAAAGGCAAACGGGAAATACAGTGAGGCAAAAGCACAGTTGGATGGGCTAGTGGTTAGCATAAAAGATGAAAACTTCAAAAGCAGAATTTTAAAAGAGATTGATGGGCTTGATTATATCGATGAGTTATCCAGAAAGAATAGTTACTATAAGGTAAAAAGCCTTGATGCCATTAATACTCCGTTGAGTGAATATTCTCCGGCTTACTTGAACGGAGAACTTTATTTCACAGCAAGTAGAAACGACAGCAGACTGTATATGGCTACAGGCACCCCGTTTACGAAATTATATAAAGCGCAAACTTCTGGCGCTAATGTAGATGTGTCCACATTGTCTCCATTACCAGAAAAGATCAATACACCGAATGTAAATGATGGATGTGTCACCTTTTCCCCGGATGGAAGAATCATGATCTTTGCCAAGGGCAATACGGGCAAGCGCAAAGGAAATCCTGATGTTGATCTATACATGTCTCGATTCAGGAATGGAGAGTGGGAGGAGCCGCGCCAAATCAATATCAATCAACCCGATTCCTGGGAATCAACACCAGCCTTTGGACCAGACGGAAGGACACTTTATTTTTCTTCCAACCGAAGTGGAGGTTTTGGAGGACTAGATATTTACACCGCCAGAATGGACTCAAGGGGCAGATTCTCAAGAGTAAGAAACATGGGACCAGACATCAATACTTCTGGCAACGAAATGTTTCCTTATGTAAGTGAAAGCAACAAGTTGTTTTTTGCCTCGGATGGGCATCCCGGATTTGGAATGTTGGACTTGTTTGAAGTAAAAAGAGTGAATGGCCGCAATGTGATTGAAAACTTAGGGCAACCCATGAACTCATCAGGGGATGATTTTGGGATTTTCTTGTTCAAAGCAGATCGAGGTTTCTTTACCTCTAACCGCGAAGGAGGTAAAGGAGATGATGACATCTATACTTTCGTGAATGAAGACCCCAATTTGAAAGTGGTGAATTACTACTTGCAAGGAGTTACGATGACCCCAAAAAGTGACAGCACACTGCAAATACTCTCCAACACCAAAGTAACTTTGCTTGATTCGAGGGGCGAAGTAATGCAGGATTTTGTTACCGGAAATGATGGTAAGTTTTTTTTCAGGGTATACGAAAACGAAGACTATACATTGGTAGGAGAAACAGATGGTTATCTGGTAAAAAGACAGCCTTATACGACATTTGGAAAATCAGTTCCTTTAGAATCTTTGAAGGAACTGGTGACCAACATAACATTGGACACGGTAATGGTGCTTGACAAGCTTGAAAAGAATAAAATATTTGTACTTAACAACATTTATTTTGATCTGGATAAATCAGACATCCGACCAGATGCAGCGGTTGAATTGGATAAGTTGGTTGATCTCTTAACAGACAACCCTGAGATCAAAATAGAGATGAGTTCACATACAGATAGCATTGCCTCCAATTCCTATAACATTCAACTGTCACAACGCAGGGCAGAGTCTACTGTTTCTTATCTTATCAGTAAAGGAATTGCACCGGATCGATTGGTAGCCAAAGGATACGGTGAAGAAAAACCTATTGCCAGAAATACCAATCCTGACGGCACAGATAATCCTGAGGGACGTCAGCGAAATCGCAGGACAGAGTTTAAAATACTTGAAATCGGAATCACTCAGAAGAAGAACTTCGATGAGTTTGATGAAGACAAGTATTTTAAAAACGAAAATTAGTGCCTTCTATCCTCCCTATATAAAAGATAACCCTTAAAAGGGGAGTTTTTGTATCCTCGATTAATTGTAGTTTTAATAGTGTTGTTTATCTCTTTAAAACAGAGTCAAGCGGCTTTACACACCTATTGGCCCTTTACATAATCGTTGAGCATAAATCATCAATCATGAAAAAAACAGTTAGTTCTCTAATGCTTATTGTTGTAGCGCTTCAATTTTTTTCATGCAAGGAAGATGAAGTCCCGCCCGCCATTATTTCTTTTAGCAGTCAAATTTCAACAGTGTCTGAAGGTGTTGGTGATGCGATTATTAGGATAAACCTAAGCAAAGCGGCTCCAGGTGATATAATTGTCAATTTTACATTAGTAGGAAGTGCTCAAATTGACAATGACTTCAAAACTTCTGGTTCATTTACAATACCCAATGGCGCTCTGGAAGGAGAGCTATCAATTAGTATCATTGATGATGCGGTATTTGAATTTGATCCTGAGATTACAAATGTTTTTGGGGAGTCATTGGAGATTACACTCTCAGGTGTTTCAGGGAACGGTATATTGTCTGATAGTTCAGGCGAACTCACACATCTATTGATCATCCAGGAGAATGACCCGATAGCCAGATCAATTACCATTGGATTATCATGGGATTCAGGCGATGGAACCCCCGGGGATGTAGACATGGATCTTATTTTGTTTTACCTCGATCCCACTAACGGGCCGATCGTGCTGGTGGCAGCAAGTTCAATAGGCACTGATTTTGAAAAAATTGCATTGGGTACTCCTGCGCCTGACGGTGTCTACGGCTTGGCATTCAGGTATTTCGAAGGCTCTTCTAATGATCTGACATTTACGTCTGAGTTTGAAGTAGAAAATGGAACGCTTCCCGGAGGGGGAACAACCGCCTCATTTATTGGAAAGTATACACAGGCTAATGTTAATGGAGATGTAAGTCAGAATGCCACAGTTCAGATTGTGCAGACTTTTGAAAAAAAGGGACTTAATTACGTTGCCATTTCCGACATAACCATTCCTGATTCGGGAAGTAGAGGTTCCTCTTTATTAGGTAAAGTAAGCCGCAAATAATTACTTGCATTAGTTATAGATGAACTCACCATTTTCACTTTTGATGGTGACTTGCTTTTCAGCTGAAGTCTCAACGTGACCAATAATTTTTGCGTTTATTTCGAAAGAACGCGAAATAGCGATAACCTCCTCTGCATATTTTTCTTCAAGATAAATTTCCATGCGATGCCCCATGTTAAATACTTTGTACATCTCCTTCCAATCAGTACCAGATTGCTGCTGAATTAATTTAAAGAGTGGCGGTGTAGGCAGTAAGTTATCTTTGATGATGTGAAGCTTGTCTACAAAATGCAACACCTTGGTTTGTGCCCCTCCGCTACAATGAACCAGACCATGTACCTGCTTTCGAAATTTATTAAAAACTTCAATTAAGACCGGAGCATAAGTACGTGTTGGAGAAAGCACTAACTTACCCACATTGACAGGAGCATCAGCGATGGTGTCTGTAAGCGCATATTCGCCACTATAAATCAAGTCCTTGGGAATGTGGTCATCGAATGACTCAGGGTATTTATCAAAATATTTTTTTGAAAACACATCGTGACGTGCAGAAGTAAGTCCATTGCTTCCCATGCCTCCATTGTATTCACTTTCATAGGTTGCCTGTCCATAGGATGACAAACCAACAATAACATCACCAGCCTTAATGTTGTGGTTCGAGATAACGTCACTTCGTTTCATTCGTGCAGTTACTGTGCTGTCGACAATGATGGTTCTTACCAAATCGCCTACATCTGCAGTCTCTCCTCCAGTGCTTCTGATATTCATACCATGCTTTCGCAACATCGCAAGTACTTCTTCTGTACCATTAATAATTTCTGCTATCACCTCACCGGGGATAAGATTCTTATTACGGCCAATGGTGGAGGAGAGCAGGATATTGTCAGTAGCACCTACGCAAAGCAGATCATCTACATTCATAATTATAGCATCTTGCGCGATCCCTTTCCAAACTGACAAGTCTCCTGTTTCTTTCCAGTAGAGGTAGGCAAGTGAGGATTTAGTGCCGGCTCCATCAGCATGCATCACCGTGCAATAAGACGGATCGCCCGCCAAATGATCTTCCACAATTTTGCAAAAAGCCTGTGGATATAATCCCTTATCCAGGTTACTTATGGCTTTATGAACATCTTCCTTCGATGCTGAAACCCCTCTTTGGTTGTATCTGTCTGACATAATATTGTGCTTCACAAAAATGCAAATATTCTCTGACTCTGGCTCATTTGTAGCCTGGCCTATGTGATTCGATTAATTATTAAATAAACTTTTTCGCCATTTCCCAAACCACAATGCCCACACACACAGAAACATTGATTGAGTGCTTAGTGCCGGATTGAGGGATTTCCAAGGCGTAGTCGGCAAATTCAATAATATCCTCACTGACTCCGCTCACCTCGTTTCCAAATACGAGGCAATATTTTGAGTTTGCTTGGGGTTTGAAATCCTGAAGGGATAAACTACTGGTGGTTTGCTCGATAACCAAAATTGTATATCCCTCAGATTTAAGTTGCTGAACCAACTCTGATCCATTTTTGAAATAGGCCCACTCCACAGATTCGGTAGCCCCTAAAGCAGTCTTTTGAATTTCTCGATGGGGTGGCTGGCCTGTGATACCCGTTAGGTACACTTTTGCTACCCTGAAGGCATCAGCAGTTCTAAAGGCGGATCCAACATTATGAAGGCTTCTTACGTTATCCAGTAAGACTACAATTGGAAGTTTTTCTGAGAATTTGTACTCCTCAACGGAAATTCTCCCCAACTCTTCAAGTTTTAACTTTTTCACCTGACAAAAGTAGAACGAAAAACTAACTTTAAACACTTGGTTCTGAAACTCATCAAAGCGCTGGCCGTTGATCAACACATGAAAGCTATACTACTTTTATTGCTTATAGGTCTTAGTCTTACGGGATATGCACAGGATCAATGGAAAAATATATACACTGAAAGTGCCTGGAAAGAGAGAGATCAATGGCAAAGAGCTGAGGAAATTTTTTCCAAGCTCAACCTCAAAGAAGGAGACAAAGTAGCAGACGTAGGGTGCCACGAAGGTTATATAACGGTGAAGATGGCAAAAGTAGTTGGATCTAAAGGGAAAGTATACGCGGTAGATGTGCAACAGAGCCGATTAGACAAACTGAATGGGATTCTTAAGGAGAGGAATATACAGAATGTGAATACGGTAAAAGGCGACTATGACAACCCACATTTGCCTCTCAATGCACTCAACGCAGCGGTTATCATAGATACCTATCATGAAATGGATGATCATGATGATATGCTTATGCATATCAAGGCATCTTTGATAACAAAGGGAAGACTAATTATTTGTGAGCCCATAGCATCGGATCGTAGAAATCTAACCAGAACTGAACAGGAAAGGAAGCATGAACTGGGGATGAACTATGCGCTTGAGGATTTGCAAAAAGCGGGCTTCAGAATCATTTTCAAACAAGACCCTTATATTGATAGGGAGAAAATCAAGGGTGATAAAATGTGGCTTATTGTTGCTGAGAAATAGAAAGATAATTTAAGATACCCACTTGCATCTGGTGCCTGGATTTTATCTTTGCCCTTCATGGCCGCCAACTCTTCCGAAACCCCATTAATGAAACAATACAATGCCATCAAGGTGAAATACCCTGGGGCCTTGCTTTTATTCAGGGTAGGAGATTTTTATGAAACTTTTGGGGAAGATGCCATCAAGGCAAGTAAAGTACTTGATATTGTACTAACTAAACGCGGCAATGGCTCTGCTTCTGAAATTGAGTTAGCAGGTTTTCCTCATCATGCACTGGATAATTATTTACCCAAGTTGGTGAGGGCAGGTCACCGGGTAGCCATTTGCGACCAGTTGGAGGACCCTCGTTTTGTTAAAGGCATAGTGAAACGGGGTGTCACTGAATTGGTTACACCGGGAGTTTCATTTAATGACAATGTTCTTGAAAAGAAACAAAACAATTTTTTAGCCTCTATTCATAAAGGTAAAAACCAATTTGGGGTTGCATTTTTAGACATCAGCACTGGTGAATTTTATGCAGCAGAAGGAAGTGAAACGTACATATACAAATTGATTCAGAGTTTTTCTCCGGCAGAGATTATCTTCAGCAAACCCAATAGAGATAAGTTTGAAAGTCAGTTCAGCGAGGAATACGCCACTTTTGCTCTTGATGAATGGGTCTACGCAACTGACTATACCTATGAGAAACTGATCAATCAGTTTAAGACAGCCAATTTGAAAGGATTTGGGATTGAAGGTATGCCTGAGTCTATTGTAGCTGCCGGAGCCATTCTACATTATCTAGAAGCTACAGAACACAAGGATACGCATCACATAGCAGCCATCTCGAGGATAGACGAAGACAAATACGTATGGCTGGATAAGTTCACCATAAGAAACCTTGAAATAGTAAGCCCGCAGCAGGATGGAGGTGTGCCGCTTATCCAGATTCTGGATAAGACAATTACAGCCATGGGATCCAGGCAACTGAGAAAGTGGATGATATTGCCGCTCAAAGAAAAATCGGCAGTTCAAGAGCGGTTGGATGTAGTGGATACTTTATACCAGAATGAAGAGCTTGGCGAAAAGATCATTGAGCAACTCAGCCATATAGCGGATCTGGAGCGGCTCATTTCCAAGGTGGCAGTAGGGAGGATCAATCCTCGGGAGTTGATTCAACTGAAACGATCGCTGCAAGCAGTACTTCCCGTTAAGGAGCTATTGATGAAACAGACCTCACCCGCGCTAAGAAAGTTGGGAGATCAATTAGAGCGGTGTGAATTTCTTTTGGACAAGATTGAGGCCGAATTGAAGCCGGATGCTCCCATGTTGGTGCATCAGGGTGGCATCATCAAAGAAGGAGTCAATGCTGAGTTGGATGAGCTAAGAAGCATTGCTTATTCAGGGAAAGATTATCTCGTAAAGATTCAAAAGCGAGAAGTTGAGAAAACAGGGATTTCGTCTTTAAAAATTTCTTACAATAAAGTTTTTGGATACTACCTGGAGGTGAGCAATGCACATAAAGACAAAGTGCCGGCAGAGTGGATCCGAAAGCAAACATTGGTTAATGCTGAACGCTACATCACAGAAGAATTAAAAACCTACGAAGAAAAAATTTTGCATGCAGAGGAAAAGTTGGCTGTAATTGAGCAGAAACTCTTCCAGGATTTAGTTATTCACGCTTCTGATTTCATTTCTCAGATACAACAAAATGCCAAAGTAATAGCAGTGTTGGATTGCCTTCTCTCATTTGCTGTGGTAGCCAAATCTAATCGCTATAGTAAACCAGAAGTCAACGATACTACAATCATAGATATAAAAAATGGGCGTCATCCTGTTATCGAAAAACAATTGCCGATAGGTGAAAGCTACGTTCCCAACGATATTTATCTTGACAATGAATCTCAACAAATTCTTGTCATCACCGGTCCGAACATGGCGGGTAAATCAGCATTGCTCAGGCAAACAGCTTTGATTGTATTGATGACACAGATTGGAAGCTTTGTGCCAGCAGAAGAAGCGAAAATCGGCATTGTAGATAAAGTATTCACTCGCGTTGGCGCTTCAGACAATTTGGCTAAAGGGGAATCTACCTTTATGGTGGAGATGACTGAAACGGCCAGCATCCTCAACAATCTTAGCAATCGCAGCTTGATTTTGATGGATGAAATAGGTCGCGGCACCAGTACGTATGACGGTGTTTCAATTGCCTGGGCCATAGTAGAGTATCTTCACAATCACAAGGATTTTAAACCCAAAACATTATTTGCCACCCACTACCATGAATTGAATCAATTGGCTGAAGACCTGGTGCGCGTGAAAAACTTCAATGTATCAGTCAAGGAGACGGGCGATAAAATTATTTTCATGCGCAAGCTCAAAGCAGGAGGCAGTGAACACAGTTTTGGTATCCATGTAGCCCAACTGGCCGGAATGCCCAACAAGATTGTTATCCGCGCCAATGAAATTTTGCACTTTCTCGAAAAAGACAAGCAAAAGAATCAGTCCAGAAAAAAAATGGAGGAGTTGCCCAAACCAACTACTCAGATGGGGTTGTTTGAAGTAGACCCTAAACTGAAACAGATGGAGGAGCTATTGGGTAAAATAGACATCAATACCATAAGCCCTGTAGAGGCCTTGCTGAAATTGAACGAAATCCTTATTCATCTGAAGAAAGAGTGAAAAAGTATGGATTAATCTTATTACTGATTATTATTTGCGCCCATTCATTTGCGCAAAAGCAACTGTCTGGAAAAACTGCAAAAATTCTTTCATTTCGGGTAGAGTCTCCCAACCCCGGAATTAATGACAATGAGCTGCTATTGCCTTTAGCCTCGCAGCTTACTCAATTATTTCGTTTTTCAGAGGTCTCCTTTATTGAAGGGGCACACGTACAATGGAGGGGTGAGAATCCGTTTAATAAATTCAAAAAGTTAAACAAAAATGAATTATTCAAAATTTCCTCTAATGCTGATGAAGCATTGCTAAAGATTGAAATAGAACATCGGTATAATCCGGTGCTGGGTGGAGTAATTGGGAAAAGCAGAAGGCACGTGATGCGGCTTAAGATTGCCCTTTTTACATCATCCGGGGAAAGAGTCTGGTATCATAAACGAAAAGATTCGTGTTGTATTGATTTTGGGGTGAATGAGGAAGATGAAAGTCAATACGCTTACATGGACGCATCTTCATTTCTCCAATTGTATGAATCTACACTTCTAAAAACTTTTGGCAGGAAAAAATAGCACTGGCATGAGTTAAGGAATTTGTTGGCCGGTTTTTCTTTGGAAATTTTATTTAGCCCTACCTATAATAAAGTTTGTCATTTTAGTATCTTACTAGAATGAAGATCAAAAAAATTCTAGTTGCTAATCGTGGCGAAATTGCTATCCGTGTTTTTCGCGCCAGTGTTGAAATTGGGTTAAAAACCGTTGCAGTATATACTCATGAAGATCGATACTCATTGCATCGCTATAAAGCAGATGAGAGCTATCAGATTGGCAAGGAAGGAGAGCCGCTAAAGCCTTATTTGGATATTGACGAAATAATACGCGTGGCAGTAAAGAGAAAGGTCGATGCCATCCATCCAGGTTATGGTTTCCTATCAGAAAATGCTGCTTTTGCCAAAAAGTGTGAGGAAAACGGAATCATTTGGGTAGGTCCGAATCCTAAAGCGATGACTTTGCTGGGGGACAAGATTTCTGCAAAAAAAATTGCTGCCGAGTGTGGTTTGCCTTTAATAGAAAGTAGCAAGTTGGCACTTACCGATTCGAAAATAGCCGTTAAGGAGGGTAAGCGAATCGGGTTTCCTGTCATGCTGAAGGCTGCTTCAGGTGGGGGCGGAAGGGGGATGCGCGTGGTGCGGTCGGCAGAAGAATTAGAAAACGCTTACCATGAAGCTACTCGAGAGGCACTCAATGCATTTGGTGATGGAACTGTATTTCTTGAAAAATTTGTGGAAGAACCAAAGCACATAGAAATACAGATAGCGGCCGATAAACACGGTAATTCAGTGCATTTGTTTGAGCGTGATTGCTCGGTACAAAGAAGGTTTCAAAAAGTAGTGGAGGTAGCACCTTCTTATGGCATCAAACAAAGTACGCTTGACAACTTATACGACTACGCCTTACGGATCACAAAGGCGGTTAAATATGATAACGTAGGCACTGTTGAGTTTTTGGTGGATAAAAAAGGAGAAATTTTCTTTATAGAAGTCAACCCACGTATTCAGGTCGAGCATACTGTAACAGAAATGGTGACGGGTATTGATTTGATCAAAGCACAAATATTTATTGCGGGAGGATACAAACTTTCTGACGAACAAATAAAAATACCTTCTCAGGAATCGCTGCACACCAATGGCTATGCCATGCAATGCAGGATTACCACTGAAGATCCAGAAAATGATTTCAAGCCAGATTATGGAACGATCATTACTTACAGAAGTGTAGGTGGCTTTGGTATCAGATTGGACGCTGGAAGTTTATATCAAGGCGTCCAGATCAGTCCATTTTTTGACTCAATGCTTGTGAAAGTATCGGCCCACTCCCGCACATTGGATGGTGCCAGCAGAAAAATGCATAGGGCCCTACGCGAATTCAGAACGCGCGGAGTAAAGACCAACGTTGCATTTTTGGATAACATCATCAATCACGAAATTTTTAAATCAGGAAAAGCTACAGTAAACTTTATTCAGAAACACAAGGAGCTTTTTAAATTTGACCAGCAGCAGGACCGCGCCACCAAGGTGGTGAAATATCTGGCAGACGTAATTGTAAATGGCAATCCGGATGTAAAATTCATAGATAAGAATAAACAGTTTCGGGTGCCTGTAGTGCCAGAGTACAATGTCGATGCGCCTTATCCAAAAGGCACCAAGGATTTGCTGACGGAAATGGGCCCTAAAAAGTTCAGTGAATGGCTGCTCAAAGAAAAGAAAATACACTATACCGACACTACGCTTAGGGATGCGCATCAATCATTGATAGCAACGCGCATGCGTACAATTGATATGTTGGATGTTGCCGCAAGCTTTGCGCATCTTCATCCACAAACTTTTAGCATGGAAGTATGGGGTGGCGCTACCTTTGACGTATGCATGCGATTTTTACAGGAGAACCCTTGGAGAAGATTACGTGAGTTACGTGCAGCTGTGCCCAATATTTTGTTACAGATGTTAATAAGAGGCTCGAATGGTGTGGGATACACTGCCTATCCTGATAACCTCATAGAGGCATTTGTTGAAAAATCATGGGAAGAAGGGGTTGATGTGTTTCGCATCTTTGACTCCCTTAATTGGCTCAAGAACATGGAGCCTTGCATCAAGTTTGTCAACAAAAGAACAAAAGGATTAGCAGAGGTATCGATTTGCTATACAGGAGACATCCTTGATCCATCACGCACAAAGTATACGTTGGATTATTATGTGAAACTAGCTAAACAAATTGAAGACAGTGGTGCGCATATACTTGCCATTAAAGATATGACCGGCTTGCTTAAACCTTATGCTGCTAAGGAATTGGTGTCGGCATTGAAAGATGCTACAAAACTTCCGGTGCATTTACATACACATGATACCTCGTCATTGCAAAGTGCCACGTATCTGAAAGCAATCGAAGCAGGTGTAGATGTGGTGGACGTTGCACTCGGGGGAGTTTCCGGGCTTACTTCACAACCCAACTTCAATGCAGTGGTTGAAATGATGAAGGGGCAAAAGCGGGAAAATAAATATGACATTAAATCGCTTAATCAATTCTCCAACTATTGGGAGATCGTTCGTGAATATTACTATCCATTTGAATCTGGCCTAAAGGCAGGCACAGCAGATGTGTATCAGCACGAGATTCCTGGTGGGCAGTATTCCAACCTGGGGCCTCAGGCGCGCGGGCTGGGTTTGATAGAAAAATTTGAAGAGATCAAACAAAGATATGCGGAGGTCAATGAACTGTTTGGTGACATTGTTAAAGTAACTCCCAGTTCGAAAGTAGTGGGAGACCTTGCACTGTATATGGTTTCTAACGGACTAACAAAGGAAGATATTATGAAAAGGGGAGATACGATTTCCTTTCCTGAATCTGTTCAGTCTTTTTTTAGGGGAGATCTGGGTCAGCCAACAGGAGGTTTTCCTAAAGCACTACAGAAAATCGTATTGAAAGGTAAAAAGCCGTATTCGGACAGACCCAATGCCCATCTTGATCCTGTTGACATGGAGAAAGAGTTTGCGGATTTTCAAAAAAAACTACAGCCAGGTTTCGGCCGTAAGCTTGAGTTTGTAGATTTTCTTTCCTGGAAGTTATATCCCAAAGTATTTGAGGAGATGCTGAAGAAACAAATTGAGTACGGTGATGTAATGCGCATTCCTACTCTAAATTTTTTCTATGGCATGAATCTACATGATGAGACCATAGTAGAAATAGGGGAAGGCAAAAAAGTGATTATTGAATTACTCTCTATAGGCACCGTCAATGAGGATGGAATGCGAACCGTCTTTTTCAAAGTAAACGGCCAAACACGGAATATTGAGGTTAAGGATAAGTCAGTTAAGATTGAAAAGATTGAGAATCAAAAAGTGGAACCAGGTAATGCCAAGCAAATAGGCGTTCCCCTTCAAGGATTACTTTCAAAAATAATGGTGAAAAAGGGACAGAAGGTAAAGAAGAACGAGCCTTTGTTTGTGATTGAAGCTATGAAAATGGAAACGACCATTACAGCCACAGTAGCGGGTGAGATAAAAGCGGTGCATTTAAAAGAAGCCACAATGGTGGGCACTGATGATCTTGTTATTTCAATGGCTTAGCACCGTAGTCTTAGTTGTCAAGCGCTTCTGATTCCTGCATATTCTTCTTCATTACTATTGAAGAAGTAATTACGCTAATTTCAAATAGCAGGTATAATGGTAATGAAATAAGAGTAAGTGTGAAGGGATCTGCAGTTGGTGTAATTACGGCAGCCAATATGAGAATAACCACAACAGAGTGTTTGCGGTATTTTCGCATTAGTTGCGGAGTGACTATTCCAATTTTTGAGAGAAAATAAATAACTACTGGAAATTGAAATAATAAACCGCAACCAATTACAAGACTTGCAATTGTTGACACATAGGAGGTGATGTCGAATTCGTTGGAGATCATGTTGCTGATGGAATAGGTTGACAAGAACCATACCGACATAGGGCTAAGCAGGTAGTATCCAAAGAATACGCCAAGGAAAAAAAGCAAAGAAATAACAAAGGCTGCTCCCTTAGACAATTTCAGTTCCCTTGCCACAAGTCCAGGCTTGATAAATCGCCAAAGCTCCCAGGCGATATAGGGAAAAGCCACAATAATGCCGATCACAAAAGATGCCGTGATCGACATCATGAACTGTCCGGTCATGTTCCGACTTTGAATTTTAAAAGGCAAGTCTGTAATGCACAATTCCTCAACTCCTATCCATTGGCTGAGTTGACACATGTATTTGAAGGTGGGGAACTCCAGTCGAGCAGGAGCAAAGATGATATTATCAAAAATCCACCTGTCGAAAACAAAGGCCATGATGGTGAAAACAAAAACCGCCATTAGTGACCTCACAATGTGCCACCGCAGTGCCTCAAAGTGGTCTAAAAACCCCATTTCATTTAACTCATTTTTCATCACACCAGGGATTAAGACCTTAGGCTATTTCTTAACACAACAATAAGGTGATTTGATTCGATTAAACCATCAATTCCTTGTTGTTTTTGACTTAATAATTTTGCGAAAAACTAATTCCCTTCTTCCTCACCATCGATGAGTCCGGCCGGAGCTTTTTCTTTTGACAACTCATTTCCATCTACATCAAAATATTGAATCATTTTGGCTGCCCCCTTACGTGAACGTACCCTGTAATAACTTTTACCATTTTTTAGTGTGATCTCTTCACCACTTACCACGTTGAAGTCCGGATATTTCTTTTTGGCAGCAACCTTGATGGGTTCAGGCAATTTGATGGCTCCATAATATTTGGATGAAGAAAGAGGAGTGCCGTCTTCTGCGTACCGAGCTCTGCTGCGAACACCTCCTTCTGTAAATACAGCTACATACCTCAGGTACTCTTTATTGCTTTGCATGGTATGCTTTTCCCATCTAACTGCAGTAGCTCCTTCAAATGTACTTTCAAACTTAGCTTTGATGTGCGAAGGAACATTTGAAGTATCAATTTTTTCAAAGTTGATACTCTGTGGGCCTTTCGGATTGGCTGGTTGTGCATAAATGATTGAACTGGCAGCAGCCAGCATAACTAAGACTAAGAATCTCATATAATTTTTTGTTGTTTGGATGCGTGATTCGCCTACAAAGATAGTGCCTGTGTCAATTTGAATAGCGAATCAAAAGGCAATAACTTTGCATCTTCTCAAACTGAATTTTATCAGGTCAATATTGTTAATTAGACATGGAAAGCACCGTAACGCCAGAAGTAAGAAGAAAACCAATTTTGAAGCAGGAAATCGCGTTTTTGATACTCCATTTGCTCCCTCTGGCAGCAATTTGGACAGGAGCGACCTTATTTGACTGGCTGGTTTGTGCGTTTTTATATGTGTTTCGCATGTTTTGGATCACTGGTGGATATCACCGATACTTTGCACATAAATCTTACAATACGTCACGTTGGTTCCAATTTGTCATTGCCTTTATGGCACAGACTTCTGCCCAAAAGGGAGCTTTGTGGTGGGCGGCACATCATCGTCACCATCACCGACACAGTGATACACCGGCCGATCCACATTCAATGAAAATTTATGGTTTCTGGTATTCCCATGTTGGCTGGATTGTAGGTCCTGATTTTAAGGAAACAGACTACAAAGTGATTGGCGATTTTGCCAAATACCCAGAGTTGGTATGGCTTAATAAACACTATCTGGTGCCACCAGTTGCTTTAGCAATTTTGGTGACGGCCCTTGGAGGTATTGTTAACGGTGGCAGTATTCTCACCATGTTTACCACCGCTGGCCTGTCTACTCTATTTATCGGGTTCTTTCTGAGTACAGTGATATTATATCATGGCACGTTTTCCATCAATTCAATCATGCATAAGTTTGGGAATCAACGCTATGAAACTGGTGATGAATCTAAAAACAGCTTATGGCTTGCGTTAATTACTTTGGGAGAAGGATGGCATAATAATCACCATTACTATGAGGTAGCATCCAGACAGGGATTCTTCTGGTGGGAAATTGACATCACGTGGTACATACTTAAAATATTTTCCTGGTTTGGATTGATTTGGGACCTTAAGGGAGTGCCCAAGCACATCAAGTTCTCTAAGAATAAGGCACAAGCCCGGGAATTAAAAAAAGAATATCAGGAGGTATTAAATTCTGCTTAGATGGAGACATCAGTCAATCAAAATTTTCTTGAGAGTGCAATAAAGCTTTTTAAATACTATAAGAGCCTTGGGGATAAAACAATAGAGCAACTCTCCGATGAGGAGATTCAATGGAGACCCAACGAAGCAAGCAATAGCATTGCAATAATTGTACATCACCTGTCCGGAAATATGTTGTCGCGTTGGACTGATTTTCTAACTACCGATGGTGAAAAGCCATGGCGGGATAGAGAAGCAGAATTCGAAGAGAGTTATGCGGATAAAAAATCGATGTTAGCAGCGTGGGAAAAAGGGTGGGCTTGTTTATTGGATGCGCTTCAGAATTTGAAACCGAATGATCTCTCTCAACTTATTTATATCAGAAATGAAGGACAAACCGTAGTAGAAGCCATTCAGAGGCAATTGGCTCATTATTCTTCTCATGTTGGCCAGATCATGTTTATAGGTAAACAAATAAAAGGAGAAAGTTGGATTTCACTTTCTATTGCCAAAGGGGCCACTAATGCATTTAATGCTGAGAAATTCAGTAAGCCACAGGAAAGAAAACATTTTACTGAGGGTTTGAAATAATTTTTTATTCGTAAAGGAACAAGTTGTTGAATTTTGAGGTTTGCAATTTTGTATTGATTCGTCATCTTTATTATAGAATGGAATCTGTGTGATATAAATCACTGTTTTTAGCGTTGTTTGTAACGATCTTTGTATTTGAATTAATTGATTAGCTATGCAAGTTGAACAAATTTATACAGGCTGTCTTGCACAAGGCGCTTACTATATAGAATCAGAAGGAGAAGTTGTTATTATTGATCCATTAAGGGAAACATCTCCTTATGTAGATAGGGCTAAAAAAGACAATGCCGCCATTAAATATATCCTGGAGACTCACTTTCATGCCGATTTTGTATCGGGTCACATTGATTTGGCCAAGAAAACAGGTGCAACTATTGTGTATGGCCCTACTGCCACACCAAAATTTGATTGTCATGTGGCCAAGGATGGAGAAGAAATTAAAGTAGGTAAAATCACCATTAAGGTTTTACATACTCCTGGACACACAACTGAGTCTACTACTTATTTATTGAAAGATGAGAAGGGAAAAGATTATGCGATTTTTTCTGGAGATACACTTTTCTTAGGTGACGTTGGGCGGCCTGACCTCGCGCAAAAAGCTGCACATATGACACAAGAGGAATTGGCTGGCATGCTTTTCGACTCATTGCGAAATAAAATAATGCCTTTGGCAGATGATGTAATAGTATATCCTGCCCATGGAGCTGGTTCAGCCTGTGGTAAAAATATGATGAAGGAGACGGTAGATACGTTGGGCAATCAAAAAAAGATGAACTATGCCCTGCGTGCAGACATGACACGTGATGAATTTATTAAAGAGGTCACCGATGGGCTACTTCCACCTCCTGCTTATTTTCCGGAAAACGTAAGATTAAATAAGGAAGGATACGAAAGTATCGACAAGGTAATGCGTCAGGGAATGCGTGCCCTTTCCCCTGAAGAATTCGAGATTGCGGCTAACGAAACAGGTGCTCTGGTACTAGATACAAGAGCTGCTCAGGTTTTTGCAAAAGGGTTCATTCCCAATGCTGTGAATATTGGTATTGACGGAAGTTTCGCGCCTTGGGTAGGGGCATTGATTCCTGGCGTGGACCAACCACTATTGATTGTTGCGGCAGAGGGTCGCGCAGAGGAGGTTGTTAAAAGACTGGCACGTGTTGGATATGACCATGCCTTGGGATATTTGAAGGGTGGAATACAAGCCTGGGCCGATGCTGGAAAAGATGTGGATACTATTGAATCCATTTCAGCGGATGAATACGTAAAGCGAATGATAGTGAAAAAGGCAAAAGTCATTGATGTGCGCAAGCCTACTGAGTTTTCGGCAGAACATGTCGATGGGGCTATTAGCCTTCCACTTGATTTTATCAATGAGCATTTAGCCGAGTTTCCAAAGGATGAGATGTTTTATATGCATTGCGCCACTGGATATCGTTCTATGGTTGCGGCTTCAATTCTTAAAGCTCGCGGTTGGGACAACTTTGTGGAAGTAGCAGGAGGAATTAAAGCATTGAGTGAAGCTGGAGTACCATTAACTGATTACGTTTGTCCTACAACTCTTCAGAATTGATTTTACAAATTTCCTATCTGCTCTAAAGTTAAATACTGAATTCTCATTAATGTTCATCCTGAATTTATAGGGATGGATAGTACTTCTGAAAAAATATCATGAAGATTTTTAATGATTGGAAGACTGTGATTCTATTTTGTCTTACCCTGGGACTTGCTCCTTTTGTGCCCGAGCCCCACATATGGGGGAAACTAAAATGGATAATGGGTGGAGCTGAAGGCATGCAAGCCATTGATTGGTTTGACACACTGTTTCACGGATTGCCTTGGTTGTTACTGATTAGAATTCTGATCATTAACTTATTGGCATACATTAAAACAAGCCAGGTTCAACGTTGAGTATTGGCAACTTTGTATTTAAATAGCAAAGTAAAGATGATAATGCTTGTCGCAATTGGGGTTAAATTGTGATCGGCAATTAGGGCAAATGTTATCACTATTCATGTATTGATGAATGGTAAGTTCAGTTTTGCACACACCACATAACACCGCCTTTTCATCGTACTCCGTTTTGGACCACACCTCAACAGCGTGATCAGTTGCTTCCTTGTGGCATTGATAGCAAGGGTAGTAGTCATGGCAACATTTGAATTTAATCGCAATGATGTCCACAGGAGCATGATAATGAATACACCTGGATTCCTTGTCCACTACACTACCCATTATTTTAATGTCCATATATAAATCTCTCCAAATTGGTTGAGGAGGCAAGAATAACTTGCCTTATACCCTGTTTTTGAACAGCATGATACCACTTTGACGCCTTTTGTAAAAGAAACGGAGGGCCTAGTTGCAATAATGTTGCAACTGGATGATTTGCATTATATTTTCGTTGTAGAATTTGAGGATCAGGCATGCAATATTTCAGAATCAGTAATAACAAAGGAAAACGAAACAGCTTCGCGCTGTATTCGGTTCTTTTTTTACTGATGCTTTATCTGGTAGGGACTGTGGAAATTGGATCCTTCCATGCCATCCTTCACAATACACAAGATGAATCCAAATTGCATTCGAAAGTAAACGAAACGAATGCTTGTCATCAAAGTGTTTATCATAATCAAAAGGGGAAAAACTGCGAGCACAAGTCACATGTAGTTGCCAATAAGAAATGCGCAATGTGCCAGTTGTCTCATCAGTCATTTCATTTTGCAAGTGCAAAACCGGCAGACTATTTAACTATTTCAGTTAAAGGGCACGGTGGAGAAGTTCAACCCCTTGTTACCGCAGAAGAATTTTCTCTTCTTCCTTCACGAGCGCCCCCATTGTTGAGTTAGTTAGCTATCCGACAAACATTTTAGCATCCTGATTAATTATCATCAGGTAATGCATGGAATCAATTTTTACGCGCGTGAAAAAATTAGTTACACTTATTACAGTGCTAATGCTGGTACACTTTTTTGGCTACAGCCAAAATCAGTGTAAAGGTATATTTTCAGGACATATCCAGGATAATGAAGGGCAACCTTTGATTGGTGCAGCCATTGTTCTTGACCCCTCAGGTAAGGGAATGGTGACTGACATAGATGGTAATTTTAAATTGAATGAACTTTGCCCCGGTCTATACCATGTCACTGTTCAGTTTCTGGGATATCAGGAACAGGTTTTTGAAATAACCATCAATGGAAGTGCAAATAAGACCATCACCCTGGTGCCCAGTATAGCAACGTTGAGAGAAGTGGTAGTGGAAGAGAAGCTCGAGCATTTGGAAACATCTCAAAATTATGCAGTGCTGAGTGGGGAAAAACTAGCTGAAACTGCGGGGAAATCATTGGGTGAATCGTTAAAAGAGATTTCAGGAGTAAATACCATTCAGGCTGGTCCTGGAATTTTCAAACCAGTCATTCATGGTGTGCACAGTCAACGCATTTTAATTCTCAATCATGGTATCCGACAAGAGGGACAACAATGGGGCGCGGAACATGCACCTGAGATAGATCCTTTTATTGCTTCTAATATTGTTGTAGTAAAGGATGCATCCTCCATTAAATATGGCACAGATGCACTGGGTGGCGTGATCATTGTTAACCCTGCTGAACTGCCGGAATCTCCGGGTCTTGGGGGCATGTTCAATTTTGTAGGACAAAGTAATGGAAGATCGGGTACTGTTTCTGCCCTATTAGAAGGAGGGATTAACAATCACGATGGTTGGGGATGGCGATTGCAAGGCACCGGAAAGCGTACTGGGGATTTTCATACACCGGATTATTCGCTTACCAATACCGGGGTGAAAGAATTGAATTTTTCGGGTGCATTGGGCTATCATGAAGAAAAGAAAGGGTTTGAAGTCTTTGTCAGTCATTTTAGCACCGACCTGGGAATCTTAAAAGGTACAGCCATTGGCAACCTCGATGATCTGATTGCGGCTATGGAACGAGAACCTCCTCAATCAACAGGTCAGTTTAGTTATAACATTGACGCGCCAAGTCAAAACGTAAGTCACAACCTGGTGAAGCTGAGTGGTCACATGCAGACTGAAAATGGAGACTGGAGGGTGCAATACGGATTTCAGAATAACAATAGAAAAGAATATGATATCCGAAAAGGCAACCTTGCAGGAGTCCCCAGTATTGATTTGCAATTGAATACACACACAATGGAAGTTGAATGGGAGACACCTCACAATGCTTTTAATAGTTTGTGTGTTGGAATGAATAGCATGTATCAAAATAATAACAACGTTTTTGGCACACAGCGAATTGCATTTATTCCTAACTACATCAATTTTTCAGGAGGTGCTTTTGGTGTGGCCAAGTTTATTCGCGACAGTTGGGTTATGGACGTTGGAGCGCGGTATGACTACCGCTATTACAACGCGAAAGGGTTTGACTTTAAGAATTCGGCTTACAACGAATCCCTAACTTTTGCCAATGTAAGTTTGACGGCAGGCGTCACCAGAAAGATAGACCCCAATCAATCACTTGCTCTTAACCTGAGCACCTCCTGGAGGCCTCCTCACGTGGCTGAGCTGTACAGTTTGGGTACCCATCAAAGTGCAGCAGCTATTGAATATGGCCTGCTTCTCAATGATACAACCAATGAGGTAATGAACATCAATGATGTTTCATTCAAAATAGAGAGGGCGATCAAAGGGGTGAGTACCTACAAGCATCAATGGAAAAATTTCCAGATGGAAGTAAGCGGATTTGCCAATTACATATTCAACTATATTTATTTGAAACCAATGGGAATTACTCAAAACCTGAGAGGCACTTACCCATATTTCAGGTACACCCAAACGGATGCTTTGTTTGTTGGTGCAGATTTGATGGCTGTGTGGAATGTCAGTAAACAAGTTAAAGTTACTCCTCAGGTCTCTTTGATAAGAGCATCAGATGTAACGAACAATGATGTGCTGGTTTTTATACCCTCCAATAAATATGAAGTAGCAATTCGTTTTGAAGAGCCTAATCAATTTAAATTAAAAAGATTCTTTGTAGAGTCTAAGGTCAAGTACGTTTCCAGGCAGAACAGAACGCCTCGTGTGATTACTCCACGTCAAATTAAGGATGCGGCCGATCAGAATGTGAATTTGTTTGCCGGAGACAATCGGATATTTGATTTTATGGATGCTCCTGAAGCCTATGCATTAGTAAACCTAAGCACCGGCTTTTCTATCAACAGGGAAAAGGTGCATTATGACGTAAGGGTGGCTGCTGAAAACTTGTTGAATACATCCTATAGGGAGTACACAAATCGGTTCCGGTATTATGCGGATGAATTGGGAAGCAACTTTACAGTTTCCCTTAAATGTGTTTTTTGATTTTAAAATTTTAAACCAAATGCTGGTCGAAGGATTGGCGAAAATAAAAAAAATAGAAAATGAAAAATTTACTTAACTCTACTTTTAAATATTTACAATTCGCAATTATAGGTGTTGCACTTTTGAATTTAAGTTCGTGCGAATCCAACGACCCACAAAAGGAGGATACACCTGAACTTATAACCAAAGTAACGCTCACTTTTACTCCTGCAGGTGGAGGAGATGTAGTCATAGCAACGGCTTCTGATCCGGATGGTGAGGGTGTTCAAGACATTAAGGTTGATGGAGCAATTAATTTGAAATCGGGTACAACATACAGCCTTACTCTTTCCTTGATCAATGAGTTGGCTGAAAAGAATTCTGCGGAATATGACATTACTGAAGAAGTAGAAGAGGAAGGGGACGAGCACATGTTCTTTTATGCCTGGACGGGTAATGTGTTTTCTGACCCTACTGGAGATGGAAATGTTGACAAAAGATCGGATGCTGTCAATTATCAAGATGAGGATGTCAATGCCTTGCCCATTGGTATTGTTACCAGTTGGACAACCGGATCTGCAGCAGCAGGAAAATTCCGTGTGATATTAAAGCACCAGCCAGATTTAAAAACCACCGTGTCTGATGTGGAAGTAGGTGAAACAGATCTGGATGTGGAATTTGATATTAATGTGAATTGAAAAAGAGCAGATGTACCCGGGACGGGAGTTGAACCCGTACAGCTATTACTAGCCACAGGATTTTAAGTCCTGCGTGTCTACCAATTCCACCACCCGGGTAGAAAAAACAAGCCCCTCTCCATTGGAAAGGGGTTTTTTGTTTCTTGAGCGGGAAACGAGACTCGAACTCGCGACCCCGACCTTGGCAAGGTCGTGCTCTACCAACTGAGCTACTCCCGCTTGTTTTGGAGCCATTATCATTGTAAATCAAAGATTGGGCTCCAAAGGGACTGCAAATTTAATGACCTATGGCTAATTTGCAATAACAATCAAAAACTGAAGGTTTTTTTTAGACATTTTAATTTGAGGGAACAGCTATGGCAAAATTGTTGCCCCTCCCTTTTGTATGAATTAATGGTTATGAAAAGGATTATACTATTGGGCATCCTGGCATCAGGATATTTTACTGCTTTCTCCCAAGAGGTAGACTTGTTGAGATTAGCCTATGATTTAACGGCTATTCAATCACGTCAGGAGGGGATGGCAGTATCGCCAGACGGAAAATTGATTGTCTTTCTTTATGAAGACAAGACAGTGAAGCTATTCGATGTCACTATCGGACGGTTCACTAAAAAGTTTACTGCATCCTACGAAAATCTGTTTGATATCCAGCTAACCTCTAACCAGCAACTTGCTCTAATCGAACATAAAATTGTACGCGTAATTGATCTGAAATCGGAGCGCGAAATAAATCAATACAATTTAACAGCAGAGGCAACGAAAACCGCTTTCTCGGGCAAACACAGTTTGCTGGCTGTAGGACAAAAAGAAGGCCATGTACAGGTGATTGATTTGAAAGTGCAAAAGCAAATCTTTACCACACAGTATAAAAAGCACCATGTCAGTGCGCTCGCGATTCATCCAGACGGGAAAAAGTTAATGGTAGGGGTAATGTCCTTTATTAAAAGTAATAATCCCCTGAAGCAATATGACCTCATCACAGGATCGGAGACTGGTGAATCATCACCGGGGATCTTTACCATGGCAACCTATGATGAGACTGGTGACAATCTAATTGTAGCGGGACTCAACTATATGGGTTCGAAATCCATCGTCCAGGTATGGGATGCTCTTACTTATAAAATGAAAAAAAGCCTGGAGTCGGAATTTTTTCTTGCCACCATTACTGCCAATGGGGGTATTTATTCGAATAATAAACTTTTGGCACTTACAGCTTCAAGATCATTTAATGTTTACGATGAAAGTTCTGGCAAGGCCATATTTACAACTAAATCAGATAAATGGAAATTTTCGGGCTACCCGGGAATGGGGGTAGGTTCATTCAATATTTATCCTTTGGACAGGGAAAATGAGATTTTTTTTCTGAATGCTTCCGGAAATAACATCAACCAGATATTCGACTTGAAATCAAACTCTATCATCGCCTATTTTTATTCCGACAGTAACGATGATTACGCTGTTGTCGCTAAAGATGGTCGCGTTGATGGAACAGCGGATGCACTTGGGAAAGTATTTTGGACGACCAGATTGACCTTACAGAGAACGATGCTGGAAAGTTCAATGGATAAGGGTTTCACTCCTCGATTGTTTAATGCCGTACTTAATGAAGAATCAGCTTCGATGGAGAGTTTTGATGTGGACAACTTGGTTTCCAAAGTTCCAGTGGTAACAGTTAGAAGCATCAACGAAAAGCCTTATTCAGCCAATGCGTCTGTCACAACAACCCAAAAAATATCATCAGTCACAGTAGAAATAACAGAAAATCCAACAGAAGTAACTGAGGTCAGACTTTATCAAAACGCCAAACTAATGAAATCCCTACCTGGCACTGGTGATAAAACCTATTCATTCGACTTGAGTTTATCCACTGCTTTTGGAGAAGAGAACTTTTTCTACATCAATGCAGGTAGCAAAAACGGCATTGATGCGGAGAAGGCTAAGTTTACCATCATTTACAAAGGAGCAACTGAAGAGAAGCCTACTCTGTATTTAATCACTATCGGCATTAACAAATACAAAAACCAGAAATACAATCTGAATTATGCGGAAGCAGATGCCAATGGCGTAGAGGGCAGCATTAATAAATCATCTTCGGGAATATTTAAGGCCATTGTACCTTACAATATTCGAAATGAAAAGGCCGTAAAAGCAACCATACTGGCAGCGCTGGAGGATGTAAAAAAGAAATCACTGGAGCAGGATATGTTGGTAGTATATTATGCCGGACATGGTGTAATGTCAGGCGAAGCAGCTTCTGATAAGGAGTTTTATATTGTGCCTGCGGATGTTACTCAGCTGTACGGGCGTGATGACATGTTGAAGAGTAAAGCCATATCTGCTTCTTCGTTGAAGGAATATGCGGAATCGATTAATGCCCAAAAACAGGTGTTTATTCTGGATGCCTGTCAGTCAGCCGGAGCGTTAGATGCCGTATCTGTGCGAGGTGTTGCCGAAGAAAAGGCCATTGCGCAATTAGCGCGAAGTACTGGCACTTTTTGGATAACCTCTACCGGGTCTGATCAATTTGCGTCAGAATTTGATAAGTTGGGTCATGGCATTTTTACCTTTTCGCTCCTGGAGGGCATCAGTGGGAAGGCCGATACCAACAACGATAAAAAGCTCACCATTCGCGAACTAAGCACTTACATTGAAAATAAAGTACCGGAACTGTCAGAGCAATTGAAAGGTACAGCCCAATACCCATCTGCCTATTCCTTTGGCAACGACTTTCCTTTGGTTGTTTATAAATAGTTGATTTGTGGGGCAAACCTTTTCCTATTCATAATTGTATTATTACTTGCATCTTCATTTCTGAAATCTTCTCATGGCCCGATCCTCTGCTCAAAAAAAGAACACTTTATTGAATGACCTCGATACCATCGAGATAATTGGAGCCAGGGAGCATAACCTCAAAAACATTAACCTAACATTTCCCCGAAACCAGCTTATAGTAATAACGGGTATCAGTGGCAGTGGCAAGTCATCTTTGGCATTCGACACCATTTATGCCGAAGGACAGAGGAGGTATATGGAGAGCTTTTCTGCCTATGCACGCAGTTTTATTGGCAACCTGGAACGTCCCGATGTTGATAAAATCAACGGACTTAGTCCGGTGATCTCTATTGAGCAAAAAACCACATCCAGAAATCCACGATCAACCGTTGGCACGGTTACGGAGATTTATGACTTCATGCGTTTGCTCTACGCCAGAGCAGGCGAAGCATTTTCTTACTTGTCTGGAAATAAAATGATTCGCCAATCAGAAGACCAGATTCTGGACGCACTTATCAATTCATTCAAAGCCAAAAAACTAACCTTGCTGGCTCCGGTGGTAAAAGGGCGAAAAGGGCATTACCGTGAGCTTTTTGTTCAGATTAGAAAAAGCGGATATTCTAAAGTGCGTATTGATGGTGAGGTGCAGGATATCAAGCCAAAGATGCAGGTGGACAGGTTTAAGATTCACGACATTGAAGTAGTTATTGACAGAATAGTTGTAGATAATAAAGACAGACACAGGATTGCACAGTCAGTAAACACCGCACTGAAAGAAGGCAAAGGAGTGTTAATGGCCATGGAAGAAGGTGGCACTGTGCATCATTACTCTAAATATCTAATGGACCCGGAAACCGGTTTGTCGTATGATGAGCCTGCCCCCAATAATTTTTCTTTCAATTCCCCCTATGGAGCTTGCCCGTCATGTAATGGATTGGGTCAGATTGAAGAAATTACAGAAGAGTCTATTATTCCGGATAAAAAATTGAGTATCAGCAGGGGAGGGATTCTTCCTTTAGGAGAATACCGTGACATCTGGATATTTAAAAAAGTTGAAGCTCTATTAAAACGCAATAAACTTACTCTCTCTACCCCCATCAAAGACATACCCAAGGATGTGCTGAAGGTGTTGCTTTATGGCGATGATGTTCCGGTAGCTGTGGCATCTGTTAAATATCCTGGAACGGAATGGAACACTAAGTTTGAAGGCATTATCAACTTCTTACAAAAACAAAAAGAGGAGGGTTCAGAAGCAATTCGTAAATGGGTTGATGACTTTACTGAAGTAAAGATATGTCCAGAATGCGAAGGAATGAGGTTAAAAAAAGAATCGCTCCATTTCAAAATTGACAACACCAATATTGCTCAATTGGCAATGTTGGACATTAACGCGCTAAAGAAATGGTTTGATGGGCTGGAGAGTCGCATGTCCGACAAGCAAAACTTAATTGCCGCTGAAGTCTTAAAGGAGATAAGAAAAAGAATAGGTTTTCTTTTGGACGTAGGTCTGGACTACCTTAGTCTGAACAGACCTTTGCGCACTTTAAGTGGTGGAGAGGCGCAGCGCATCAGATTGGCTACACAAATTGGAACACAGTTGGTAGGTGTGCTCTACATTCTGGATGAACCCAGTATTGGACTTCATGCACGAGACAACGTTAAGTTGATCAAAGCACTAAAAGATTTGCGCGATCTAGGCAACAGTGTGATTGTAGTGGAACATGACAAAGAGATGATGCTGGAGTGCGACTATATCATAGACATCGGGCCGGGAGCCGGTCGTCATGGTGGAAGCGTGGTAGCGGAAGGTGACCCAAAAACATTTCTAAAAACCAATAGCACAACGGCTAAGTACTTGAAGGGCAAGTTGAAAATTGACTATGGAAAAGAGCGGAGAAAAGTAACAGGCAAAAAACTTTCACTTTATGGTGCGTCAGGAAATAATTTGAAGAATGTTGACCTTCAGATTCCATTGGGTACGCTTACCTGCGTGACTGGAGTATCGGGCAGCGGAAAATCTACGCTCATTCACGAAACCCTTTTTCCGATACTCAATGCTCATTTTTATAGGTCCCGAACAGTACCACTGGCTCACAAAAAAGTGGAGGGACTAGAAGAACTGGACAAGGTAATAGAAGTAGATCAGTCGCCAATTGGCAGAACACCAAGGTCCAATCCAGCTACTTACACGGGTGTATTTACTGACATTAGAGATTTGTTTGCACAGCTGCCGGAAGCAAAGATCAGGGGTTATAAACCAGGCCGTTTTTCCTTTAATGTGAAAGGTGGCCGCTGCGAAACTTGTGAGGGTGCAGGGTTGCGCTTGATAGAGATGGAATTTTTGCCAGATATTCACGTGCTGTGTGAGACGTGCAAAGGCAGAAGATATAATAGAGAAACATTAGAGGTAAGGTTTAAAGGTAAATCTATTTCTGATGTCTTAGATATGACAGTAGAAGAGGCTGTTTCGTTTTTTGAAAACCAGCCTCGCATTCTGCGAAAAATACAAACCCTTAGTGAAGTCGGGTTGGGATATATTTCATTGGGGCAGCATGCCACTACCCTCTCTGGGGGAGAGGCACAGCGTGTAAAATTGGCCACCGAACTTTCCAAAAGAGATACAGGGAGAACTTTTTATATTTTGGATGAACCCACCACAGGGCTTCACTTTCAGGACATCAGCCACTTGCTTGATGTTTTGCAAAAATTGGTAGACAAAGGGAATACTGTGCTCATTATTGAACACAACATGGATGTGATAAAATCAGCCGATTATATTATCGATTTAGGGCCGGAGGGCGGTGAAAAAGGAGGTAAGTTGATAGCGAAAGGAACCCCTGAGGAGGTTGCCAACAACCCTGCAGGCTATACCGGAAAATACCTCAAGGCAGAGCTGGCTTAACACCGTTTGTCAAAGAAGGATAATCGGGATTTTTCAATTCAGTATCTTTGTATTTCAGACTAAAGCAGTGCTCAACAAGCAAAAACTATATTGGAGTTTACAGATAGGGGGCTGGTCTCTCTATGCAGCAGTGCAAATTGCAGCCAGCTTAATCGCAGCAGGTGGCCTTGGTGTGAGCACCCAGCGCATCATCTTTTTGGCATACGAGGCCATTTTTTGTCTATTGGTATCGCATGGTTACCGGCATCTAATTAACAGATGGAAGTGGCTAAGCCTGGGCATGTCGCGCCTGATTCCCAAAGTGATTATCAGTGTATTTGCGTTAGGCCTGATCATGTATTTTTTGAGAATACCGATCTCGTTGCCCTTGCGTTTGTTCAGCATGGAGGTAGCATTTGATCCTCAAAACATCCTGGGGCTATCATTCTATTATGCCATCATCTTTTTTCTCTGGTCGGCACTCTATTTTATTTACAACTATTTTGAACGCTACAACAAATCATTAAAGCTTGAAGCGTATGCAAAGGAAATTGAGCTGAACAACCTGAAGTCTCAACTTAATCCTCATTTTATTTTTAATGCACTGAACAGTATTCGTGCCTTGGTAGATGAAAATCCCTCGAAGTCAAAACAAGCCATCAATCAACTTTCTAGTATTCTTCGCAACTCTTTGGTAGCAGATAAAAGAGGGCTAACCAGGTTCAAGGATGAGTTGAAAGTGGTAAAAGATTATTTAGGATTGGAACATATTCGCTTCGAAGAAAGATTGCGCACAGAGTTTATTATTGATCCTCATTCCAAAGAGTTTTTGGTGCCTCCATTGATGATTCAGACTTTGGTAGAGAATGGTATCAAACATGGTATTTCACGTCTCACCGAAGGAGGATTAATTCAAATAAAGACCACCATTGAAAATGATATGCTCAATATTCAGATCAGAAACAGTGGACAATACATAAATGGTGTAAAACGCACCTCAGGCGGTCTGGGGATTGAGAATACGAAGCAGCGTCTGAAACTCATTTACGGAGGCTCGGCCTCCTTTAGAATATTGACAGAAAACGATAGTTTTGTACTTACTGAAATTAAAATTCCACACATAAATTCTATATGAGAGCACTGATTGTTGATGACGAAAGATTAGCCCGCAAGGAGTTGATAAAATTATTGGAAGACCATCCCTCCATCGAGGTAATAGGCGAAGCAGTAAATGCAGACGAGGCAGAACAGATGGTGAATGAACAGAATCCTGATTTATTATTCCTGGATATTCAGATGCCTGGCCGCACCGGATTTCAATTGCTTGAGTCATTGGACTCAGCACCACTTGTGGTTTTTACAACAGCCTACGATGAGTTTGCACTAAAAGCATTTGAAGTAAACGCTTTGGATTATTTATTAAAGCCGATACATCCTGAACGTCTTTCAGAAGCTGTTCAAAAAATAAATGAAAAAGAAAAATCAAGAGGAGGCAGATCCAAAGATAAAAAGCTCGGTCTTGAAGATCAGGTGTTTGTAAAGGATGGAGACCGCTGCTGGTTTGTAAGCCTTACTAATATCAGGCTGTTTGAATCTGATGGCAATTACATCAAAGTATATTTTGATAACAACCGCCCCATGATTCACAAATCATTAAATGCTTTGGATGAGAAATTAGATGAGCGCGCGTTTTTCAGAGCCAGCAGAAAGCACATCATTAATTTGAGCTGGGTTGAAGGCATTGAGCCGTGGTTCAATGGTGGCCTCATGGTAAAATTAAAAGGTGGAGATAAAGTAGAAGTGAGTCGCAGACAAGCGGCTAAGTTTAAAGACATGATGTCTTTGTAAACCTACTTGAGCACAAGCGCAATTAATTCTTTTTCTACGTTCCAGTCTTTGGCCAGCTTTAGCATAGCAGTGGCTTCCATTTCTGTAACATAGCCTTTGTGATTATTTGCTTCCCAAACCATATTAATTAGATTAATACGTTCGTTTTTGGGATAGTCTCCAATGATGTCATTGAGATAAGCGCGCGCACGATCAAATGCCGTAATATAATCTTCGGCAATAAAATTCAAGGCCCACTTTAGTTCTTCAGTGGCTTCTAATTTTGACGCTGTTTCTTCCAGGTCTTGCTTCTCGTCTTCATCCAACCCGTGATAGCTAAAGATCACGGATTTCAACAGCATATAAACCTGTTTTTCTTCTTTGGTCATAAAAGGACTTGCGCCTCGAAATTAGCACTTTTTAGTTGGTTTAATGCTACCCAAAGCGGATGATATTTGTCAGTATATTTAGATTACAGCATTAAATCCAGAGAAATCTGATCCGCTAAGAGTTTTCCTTTTTGGGTTAATCTTAATACCTGATTGTTTAAAGTTACAAGTTCATTTGCCATCAACTCTTCCAGGTATTTCTTGCGATGGTCATGGAGATTGAATTGATATTCATCCTGTAATTTATTTAGGTCGCATCCCCAAATGGTTCTTAAGGTGGTAAAAACAAATTCATTGATCATGTTTTCACGAGTAAGTGTTTCCCTCTGGTATGGCACCTTATTTTGCGCAATCGATTTCAGATAAGATGCATTGTTACTAATGTTGAACTGTCTTGACTCCTTATTATAAGAGTGTGCACTCGGACCAATTCCAAGGTAAGGTTCCTGTTTCCAATAACTGCTGTTGTGTTTCGAATAGTATTCTGGTTTGCAATAATTAGAAATTTCGTAGTGCTCATATCCGTATCCAATAAGATGACTACTTATGATTTCAAATTGTTCTGCATTAATCGCTTCGTCAACGGGAGTCAATTTATCTTTCAGGGACCAATTCCCAAATACAGTTTTGGGTTCAATGGTGAGGGAGTATGCAGAGAGATGTTCAGGCGTGAACCTCATAGCCATCTCAATGTTTTTTTTAACTGCGTCATGATCCTGCCCTGGAATGGCATAGATCAGATCAAGACTAATATTTTTGAATCCTGCATTTCTTACATTATCTAAGGCGGATAGGGCCATTTCGGCATTATGAGCCCGGTTTAGAAATTTCAACACCGGATCATCAAAAGATTGAATTCCAATACTCAATCTATTAATCCCTGACTTAATAAGTGCGGCTACCTTTGTCTTTGTTAAGTCATCTGGATTGGCTTCAAGTGTTATTTCGCAGGAAGTATCCAGTTTATACAAGTTGTGAATTTGTTCAAAGATCTTATCCAGGTGCTGCTGTTCCAATATTGACGGAGTACCCCCACCGAAATAAATGCTATTGATTTTTTTATCCGCCAGGTATTCCTTTTGAAGTAACAATTCCTTCACAATCGCATCTACAAGGTCAGATATCCGACTTAAGTTGGTTGAGAAATGGAAGTCGCAGTAGTGGCAGGCTTGTTTACAAAAGGGTATATGGAAGTAAAGTCCAGGCATAAAGCCAGCTCAATTAAATTGTATTGTAAAGGTAGAAAGAACACGTGGTTTTACTTAACTCGTTAATAATTCATAATCTTTGCAAAATTTCAGATCAGGGTGAGAGTACTACCATTTTTATTACTAAGTCTACTGACTATTATTGGGCGAACCCAATCATTGGTAGAGCATGAAGTGACCTATGATCTAAAGAGCAATTGGAAAATTTTTTCCGATGGCTCCTTTATCGACTGGTCGCAACTTTCATCCAAAGATATTTCTACTATATATTTTGAAGTGGATCCAGATCGCTACCGTGCGGGTAGTCGTATCAATATCAGCGGTACAAGCTCCATCTCCGTATACCTGAATTACCAATTGCTTTCTTTTCAATCTTATACCGTTTCCATTGACATAGACAGCCTGAAGGCAAAAGTTCCAGCACCTTGGTTATTCAGTGTTTATCAGTCAAAAGGATTGTCATGGCTTCAAACAGAAGTGATTTCACCGCCTGAATTTCGGGCAGATATTGGCAATTCCTTACGTCCACCTGATTATTATCTTGATTTTTCCATAATCGCATCAGTACTCGTGTTTATATTTTTCATTGTATTACTTAGATCCAATCCGCGTTTAACTTTTGATTACTTCAATTTTGTCAGGTTATTTTCAATACAGGAAAGAGAGGACTCACTGCTCAATAGTCGTATTTCGTCCAGTGCAAATATTCTTTATTACATATTCTGCAGTTTACTTTCAGGCCTTTTGTTGCTTACTATCTTTCATTTTGGAGGAGCCTCCATACCATTGTCCGAATCTTTTCCAATTCACTCTATTGCACAGGCATTTTTTCAGTGGCTGAAGTTGTCCGGACTTGTCTTACTTTCTTTGTTTATCAAATTAGTTCTCATCCTGGGATTGGCACGATTGTTTGACTTTAGGGATGCCACTAGCGTGCAGTTCTACAATTATCTTCGACTTGCCTTTTTCATTTGTGTGCTGGCCGGGATAGTGTGTCTATGCTATTTTGTTTTTAAAATTCAAAGTCCGGAGGCATATAGTTTTTTGCTAAGAGGCATAATTTGGATTTTTATTTTATGGTTAATTGTAATAGGTCTTAAATTATTGAGGAGATCGTCATTCAGATTTTTTCATTTATTTTCCTACCTTTGCGCATCGGAATTAATTTCGTTTTTTATCCTCGTTAAGGTCTTAAATTCTTAGGCAGAACCTGATTTAGTGTTGATATGACTGAAACCATGAATGACAGGATGAGTAAAGTTAAAAGCATCCTAGTTTCTCAAGAAGCCCCCACAGATCCCAATTCTCCATACCTTAAACTTGCTGAGAAGTACAATCTGAAGATTGATTTCAGGCAATTTATCCAGGTGGAGCCCGTGGATATCAAGGAATTCAGAAAGCAGAAAGTTGACATCCTCAACCACACTGCAATCATTTTTACAAGCAGGAATGCGGTAGATCATTTCTTCCAAATCTGCCATGAACTCAAGATTGAGATGCCAGCAGACATGAAATACTTCTGCATCAATGAGCAAACTGCTTATTACCTTCAGAAGTATATTGTGATCAGAAAGCGAAAAATATTTTCAGGGCTTAGGGACACTAAAGACCTGCTTGAAATTATTAAGAAACACAAGAACGAGAAGTTTTTATTCCCTTGTTCTGATATACGCATCAATGATATACCGGATTTCCTGAAAGAAAACAATTTTGACTACTCAGAAGCGGTGATCTACCATACAATGGCTTCAAATCTTAGCGACCTTACTGATGTTTATTATGACATCCTGGCATTCTTTACGCCAGCAGGTATAAACTCTCTATTGCTCAACTTTCCTGATTTCAAACAAAATAACACTCGAATTGCAGCGTTTGGTCCTACTACAGCAAAGGCTGTACGCGATGCTGGTTTGATCCTGGATATCGAGGCGCCACACCCTAATGCCCCCTCCATGACGGGAGCTTTGGAGTTGTACATTGTGAAGGCAAATGGCATTAAGTAACTCGTTAAGGGTTAAGTTTTTACTCTGGCCTAGATTTTATTACACTTTAATTACATTCGGTTGATTGTGTAATTATAAATGCTGTATATTTAAATCTGTTTTTTGGGATATTGTGAGCAGAAGAATAATCATAGGTGTTGCACTACTGTTAATGACTTGGAAAGTTTCTGCCCAGCAGGATCCCCAATTCACCCAGTACATGTTTAATACACTTTATTACAATCCGGGATATGCCGGAGTAGAAGGTGTAACTAAACTTACGGCCATGCACAGAAGCCAGTGGCTTGGCTATTCTCCAAGTTTTGGAGGAGGCACTGCTCCTACTACCCAAATTGTGAGCATGACCACTCCTATATATAAGCTCAACAGTGGATTTGGTGCTTACATTGTCAACGATAAATTGGGCCCGCAAAACAATCTGGAAGCCCAGGCTTCCTATGCCTATCATTTAGGGATCAAAGAAAGTAAGCTAAGTATTGGGATGAGGGTAGGAATTTATTCTCAGACAATCAATTTTGATCAATACAGAGCTACCGATCCCAACGACCCTTTACTCAATGCCTCGGGCAAGCAATCGCAGGTAAGACCTGACCTTGCCGTTGGTATCTTCCTTAGAAAAGAGAAATATTATGGAGGAGTGAGTTTCAACCATTTGATCAAATCTGAGTTTGACTTTGGCGTCAATCAACGAAATGCTTTGGCAAGTCACGTTTATGTGACTGGGGGATATTTTTACGATGTAAATTTTGACCTGAGATTTCAATTTACGGGCCTTGTAAAGTCTGATTTTACCAAAACCACCTTCGATATTGGGGGTTTGGCCTATTTTAAAGATACTATGTGGGGAGGTTTGTCGTTTCGTCAGTCAGAGGCAGCCATTCTGATGTTGGGGTATAGCTTGTTGAAGGATAAATCACTGAAGTTGGGTTATGGACTGGACTATATTATTAAGGATCAGGCCGCTAAGCAGCCTACTTCACATGAATTTATGCTGACTTATGAATTGCCGGTAAATCCGGGTAGCGGGAAAAAAGTGGTTCGAACCCCGAGATACAGGCACTAAACCGAGAATTATTTTGCTTTTTTAGGGATTTTATAGAATTTGGGAGCTACATTTTTTAATTATAAGTGCTAAAAAGATAACTTTCGGATCTGTTTGGGTTGGCTTTAACCTGTAAATTGATTTTTTAATATCATTTATGAATATGAATAAGATTATTTCTCCAAAAGGTTTGAGCTACATGGCTTTGATAGTGGCTGCATCTGTAGTAGGTGGCTGCGGACTGTTAGGTATTGGTGGAAGTAAAGGTGGAGATCAAGGTGAGTTGGTTGGAGTGCCCAATAGACAAGGTTGGGTAATGACTATTCCTTATGGAATGGTACCAGTTCCTGCAGGTACGTTTCACATGGGTCAGGCCGATGAAGATCCTGCATCCACTCAAATCAACTTCAACAAGCAAGTGACTATTGGACCGTTCTTTATGGACGATTCTGAAATTACCAATAACGAGTACCGCCAGTTCACCAATTTCTTTTTGGTAGACAACGGTACCATAGAAGGATTTCCAACTGTAAGTGAGGCAGAGTTTCGTCAGAATTACTACCCTGATACTACCTCTTGGGTGAGAGACTTTGCGCACCACATGGGTGATCCTATTCAAGACTATTATTACTGGCACCCAGGTTATGACGACTATCCAGTTGTAGGTATCAATTGGGATGCAGCAGTATTTTTTGGAAAATGGAGAACAGCTTATCTTAACGACTACAGAAAAACCATTGGAGAGTTCCCTATGCCAGAGTTTCGTCTTCCATCAGAAGCTGAATGGGAGTATGCGGCACGTGGCGGTCGAGATATGGCCAAGTATCCATGGGGTAATCCTTATATAAGAAACTCAAAGGGTTGTATGTTGGCTAACTTTAAACCAGGTCGTGGTAATTTCTACGATGATGGATTTGCCTACACTTCACCCGTTCAATCGTACTTTCCAAATGACTATGGTATTTTTGACACATCAGGCAATGTATCTGAGTGGTGTTTAGATGATTTCAACCCGGCATCAGTTCCAACTGTGTGGGACTTAAATCCCCAGTTTATTGATGAAAGAACAAATCCTGAAAGCGCTAAATACAACGCCAACGTAGCTCCGAAGAAAGTGATTCGCGGAGGTTCATGGAAGGACGTTGCTTATTTCCTTGAGACGGGAACAAGAACTTATGAATTCAAAGATTCAACGAGAGCATACATCGGATTCAGATGTGCAGTTACTCATCTTGGAAGGTCATCAGGAACAGAATTTTAATAATTAAAAACTCTCGTTATATTTAGAAACTAATTGCCAAAAACTTAAATCTATACTACAATGAGCAAGAAAAAAGGCGGATTCATGGAACTACTCTACAAGACCATCATGCCAAAGGTATATGGTATTGGAGCCGCAGTCGTTATCATAGGTGCTTTGTTTAAAATCCTTCACTTAACTGGTGCCGATGAGATGCTAATGATTGGTCTTTCAGTGGAGGCAGCCATCTTCTTCCTCAGTGCGTTTGAACCGCCTCATCCTGAGCCAGATTGGTCAAAAGTATATCCAGAATTGTCTGAGGATTTTGAAGGAGCCGTAACACCTACAGCTACTCGCATCAGCAACAAGCCAGCTGCAGGAGATTCTCCTCTTTTAAAAATCGATGAGATGTTGAAGACTGCAAAAGTCGACCAAAATCTTTTGGATAACCTTGGCAAGGGTTTAACCAATCTTGCTACGTCAGCTTCTCAAATGAGCAACCTGTCCAATGCGGCAGTTGCCACTAACGAATATGCTAAGAATGTTCAGTCAGCTTCATCTGCACTGACTGAAATGAATAAGTCCTATGGAACTGCGATGAAAGCTGTTTCAGCTATGGCGGATGCATCTAAAGACACCAGCGAATACCATAGCCAGGTGCAAAAGGTAACTAAGAATTTGGCTGCCCTAAACTCCGTTTATGAAATGGAATTGAAAGACGCAGACTCTCACGTAAAGAACATGAACAAGTTCTATGATAGTTTGGCTGGCGCAATGCAAGGCATGACTAAGGTGGGAGAGAACACCTCCAAGTTTACTGGAGAGCTTTCTAAGTTGACTGATAACTTAACTTCATTGAACAAGGTATACGGAAGTATGCTAACCGCGATGAAAGGATCAGGATCTGGCAACTAATCTGAAATTAATTAACTGAAATCATTCACCTAAATACATAGATCATGGCAGGCGGTAAGGAAACCCCAAGACAGAAGATGATAGGTATGATGTACCTGGTGCTCACAGCATTGTTGGCACTACAGGTAAGTAGTGCTGTGTTGGAGAAATTTGCCATCATTAACGTTACACTTGAAGAACTGGTAGCAGAAGAAAATAAGAAGAATGGCGCTGTGTTAGCAGCAATTCGTGAGGCCGGACAAGGAAAAACCAATCCCAAAGTATTAACAGCTGTGTCCAATGCCGATAAGGTAAGAGAAGCGACACAGGGGGTAATGACTAAAATTGCTGAGGTAAAGAAAAAGATGATTGACCTTTCTACAACATCCGGGAAGGTAGATGAAATCTTAATAAATAACCACGGATCTCAGGTGGCAACTTTAATGATTGACCCTAGAAGTCCAGTTGGAAAGGACTTTGAAAAGGCACTTAATGATTACGTGACTACCTTGAATCAACTGACTGGTGAAACTTATCATAAGATTGCGAAGTCTCCGAAGGATATCGATTTCTTTAAAGATGATCCCGATCACAATAAAAAAGACTTCTTAACTTTTACATTTGAGAATACACCACCAATTGCTGCAATTGCCTCACTTAACCAGTTTCAGACAGAGGTTTTGGCAACAGAGGCGTTGGCGCTATCCAAACTCGCAGTAGATGCAGATGCCGGTGTTGTAAAGTTCGACAAGATCGTGCCAATGGTAAAGCCAAAGTCTTCTATTGTTGCAGCTGGTGATAAGTATGAAGCGGATATGTTCATTACTGCCTCGGCTGAAGGATTGACTCCTGAAATGTTTAGAAACGGGCAGAAATTGGATGTTCAATTGGATCCTACCTATGGTGTGATGATGGGTAAAGTTTCTTTCCCTGCATCTGCCAATAACTACGATGCATCCGGTTTGTCAAAGCAGACCTTTGAAGCTGAAATTCGTATTGGAGATAGCGAAGACCAAATCTACAAGCAGACTATAGAATATTTTGTTGCCAAACCCGTTATCCGTGTAACTACTGGTAATGCGCCAACACTCTATATGAACTGTGGTAATAATGTGAACATTGAGGTGCCTGCTTTGGGAACGAACTACAATCCGACTTTCACGGCAAGGGGTGGTACTGTATTAAAAGGTGACAAACCAGGCAGAGTAACATTAGTGCCAAAGGAAAGAAAGATGGCAGTTACTGTTGCCAATGGAGGAGCTACTTTAGGAACTGAAAACTTTGATGTAAAGCAAATACCTGCCCCTAAGTATGTAGCCAAAGACAATAGCGGAAAGGAAATTGACCTTAAAAATGGTGTACGCGGTGCTGGCTTAACTGGATTAAGAATTTCAGCTGAGGCTGATGAAAACTTCAAGACTGAAGTTCCTAAAGATGCGAACTACAGAATACGCAGTATGGAGGTAATTCTTGCCAGAGGAACACAGCGTGTGGCTACATTGAACGCCAATTCTGAAATTTTGGATATGGGCGCATGGAGATCACAATTCAGACCTGGTGACAGGATTATTATCGACATTAAGACCGTAACCCGTAGAACTTTCCAGGGAGAGGATGAGCGAGTAGCTATCCGCTCTGAGGTTATCAATATTCCGATTCAATAAAAAAATTACTTAGAGATGCAGCTTAAAAGGATATCGTTGGTGTTGGCTTTAGTTGGAATGGCTTCCTGGACATGGGCTCAGGAGGTTGAGGGCCAGATTAATCCCAATTCTTTAATTCCTATACCTCGCTACGAGCAGCTGTTCAAGGTGCGGGTATGGAGAAATATTGATTTGCGTGAAAAGCAGAACAAGGGATTCTTTGCCAGAGGAAATGAGATCACTAAGCTTATCCTTGATGCGGTTAAGTCCGGAGAGTTGGCCGATATTTATTACAAAGATTCAGTTAACCGCAAGATGCCTAAGGATGAGTTTTTAGCTGCGTTGGTAGCTCAGCAAGGACAAAACTTCCCAGCATGGGATCCAAGCCAGGATTGGTACGCAGGTGATCGTGTTACAGTAGGCGGTAAAAATTATGAGGCCATTGTAGATTCACGGGGTGTAAACCCTGTAGGCTCAAACGACTGGCAGCAAACTTCTGCAGGAAAGGCTGTGGAGTTTTTACCTTTTGAAGTATACAAGCTTACCATGCAGGAAGACATCATTTTTGATAAACGCAGATCTCGTTTGTATTATGATATTCAGGCTGTTCAAATGTCTGCCTTCGATATTAATACGGGTACCTTTAAAGACCTTGGTTGGTTTAAATACAAAGACCTGGAAAAAGTTTTCAGAAATCATCCAGACGAAGCAATTTGGTTCAACCGATACAATACAGCTGAGAATAAGAATTATGCTGATGCCTTTTTGTTAAGACTGTTCCATGGTACTATTGAAAAAGTGGAAAATCCTGACAATGAAAGCATTTATGACACCTATGCTGCCAACGGAAGACCTTACAAAGAATCAGTTTGGGCCCGCGAGTGGGAAGAGATGAAGTTAATGGAGCGTGAGCATAATCTTTGGGAATATTAATAACCAAAACAATAACAAATGGGGAGCTTTTATAGCTCCCTTTTTTTTTGCTCAATTAGTTCAGCTTTTTTAGAACCTACGATTTGTGAAAGCTCTTCAAAGCTTGCTTCCTTGATTTTTTTCCAGGATTTGAATTGCCTCAGGAGTTTATTGGCTGTCTTTTCACCTATTCCATCTATAGCTTCTATTTCAAGCTTGATAGCTGCCTTTCCTCTTTTTTGGCGATGAAAGGTAATTGCAAAGCGATGGGCTTCATCTCTTATTCTTTGAATGAGCAATAGTCCCGGTGACTTCTTATTGATGTGAAGTGGGAGAGAGTCTTCAGGGTAATATATCTCCTCCAGTTTTTTAGCAATACCTATTATGGGAATTCTACCATACAGGTGAAGCTCTTTTAAAGCTTCACAGGCACTGCTTAATTGTCCTTTGCCACCATCCACAATGATAAGATCAGGTAATTCAGCATTTTCGTTGATGAGTCTGCGATACCTTCTCAATACGATTTCTTTCATGGAGGCAAAGTCATCAGGACCTACAACGGTTTTGATATTAAAATGACGATAATTCGTCTTATTGGGTTTGCCATTTACAAAACGAACCATGGAGGCTACGGGATGGGAACCCTGCAAATTGGAGTTGTCAAAGCATTCAATAATATTAGGATACTGCTTTAAGCGCAGGTCTTGCATTAGGATGGAAAGCACCTTATTGGTTTTGGAGGCACTGTTCTCTTTCTGAATTTCTTTTTGTCTGCGTTGATACAACGCATTTTTTAATGATAGCTCTATCAGTTTTCTTTTGTCTCCGATTTGAGGAACTATGTTTTCGGTTTCACTTGCTTTAACAGCAATGGGAATGTTGCTGTATATAAGTTGATTGGTACTATGGTACTTGTTTCGAATTTCATGGGCCACATAACTTAAAATGTCTTCATCTGTCTCCTCCAGCTTTTTCTTCACTTCTATATTTTCAGAGAAGATGATAGCGCCCTCTTTTATTTGCAGATAATTGATGAATGCATGTCGTGTGGAACTGGTAATGGTAAATACATCGATATCTGTAAGCCGCATATTTACGACTTGTGATTTGGTTTGGAACTTTTCGAGAAGGGTTAATTTTTTTTTGAATTGTTCTGCTATCTCAAAATTAAGTTCTTTTGCAGCATCTCGCATGTGACCCTGAAAATAGTTAATCACAACACTCAAATTACCTTTCAAAATGTTCCTTGCTAATTCAATGTCTTCCAGGTAAGAGGGCTCATCTTGAAGACCCACGCATGGGCCTTTGCAATTTCCTATGTGATACTCCAGACATACTTTGAATTTATTGTCACGAATATTCATTTCTGACAATAGTAAATTGCAGGTACGGATAGTGTACAATTGCCTTACCAGTTCAAGAACGCTGTTCATTGAAACAACGCTGGTATAAGGGCCAAAATATTCGCCTTTTGTTTGGTGGTAGTTGCGAGTAGAAATAATTCGCGGAAATCTTTCTTTGACGATACACAGATAAGGAAATGTTTTATCGTCTTTTAAGAGAATGTTGTATTTAGGTTGGTTCTCTTTGATAAAGTTATTTTCAAGCAATAATGCATCAAACTCTGAATTGGTAATGGTATATTCAATGGTATTTATTTCTGATACTAGTTTTTCAGTCTTTCTATTGTACTGCGATTGTTTTGAAAAATAGCTACTAACACGTTTCTTAATATTCTTGGCTTTGCCAATATAGATAAGCACCGCATCTTCATTATAGAATTTATAAATACCAGGGGAATCAGGTAAGGATGCAACTTGTGATTTAAGTGCATCTTTATTCATTCGCGACATTAGTTATTGATGTCCCAGGGTTGAACTTCTACCTCTACGGAATCTTGTTGCTGACTTACTTTCAAACAGTCCAATGAGATATCAAGACCAGAGGAAGGTCTTTGGAATTGGCCTTTTGTAATGCCGCTTTCCGGATCGTTATAGGCTTTCATCATAAATTTATCCCAGATAGGTCTTGCAGACCGACCACCCTGACCAAATAACCAGGAAGGAAAATGTATGCTTCTTTCATCACCTCCAACCCAAACACCCGTTACTAAATCATGGGTTAAGCCCATGTACCACCCATCAGAGGCATTGTTAGTTGTACCGGTTTTACCACCTATTTCATTATCAATTTTCAATTCTTTGCTTAATCCTCCAGATGTCCCTCCTCTTTCTTCAACACCACCCATTAGCATATAGATCATTTTATAAGCTGTTTGTTCATTGATGGCTTGCCTGGTCTTAGGCACAAAATTCTCTATTACGTTACCATGCTTGTCTTCTATCCGGGTAATAAAAAAAGGCTCGGTGTAAATTCCACTGTTGACGAAAGTGCTGTATGCGCCCACCATTTCAAATAGTGACACATCACTGGTACCAAGACATAATGATGGAACAGGATCAAGTGGGCTGGATATTCCTACCCGATGGGCAAACTCTACTACATTTTCAGCACCCAATTGTTGCATCATTTGAGCGGTAATTGAATTGACAGATCTGGCCATGGCCTGGCGAATCGTCATTTCTTCGCCATTACCTCGTTTACCGTCTGAGTTAGGTGGCCACCACACCCCTCCTGGAACTTTGAAACTGGGAGAAATATCTTTCATAGGGTGACATGGGGAATAACCTGACTCCATAGCCAGGCCATAAACAAATGGTTTGAACGTAGAGCCTGGTTGTCGGGTACCCTGCTTCACGTGATCGTACTTGAAATACTTGTGATTGACACCGCCAACCCAGGCCTTAATATGTCCTGTTGTAGGATCCATCGCCATCATGCCTGCTTGCAGGTAACGCATGTAATGGTTGAGTGAGTCCATAAAACTAAAGAGTGTATCCCGCTCACCATCGGCCGTATAAACCGTCATTGGTCGTTTTAGTTTTAATGCAATTTTGAGAGAGTCAGATCCTTCTCCGTATTTTTCTGCCAATGATTTATAGGCATCAGTCTTTTTAATTCGAGACTCCAGAAAGCCCCTTATCTCTCTTCCGTTATCGTCTTGCCATGGATTGCTACCCACTCTTTTCCATTCTTCATTGAATTGTTTTTGAAGGGGCTTCATATGTTCTTCCATAGCTTCTTCTGCATATTTTTGAAGTTTGCTATCAATGGTGGTATAAATTCTAAGGCCTGAGTTCCAGAGATCAATTCCCCTTTCTTTACAAAACCGCATTAAATAATTACTCATGACGGTTCTGAAGTAGGTAGCAAGACCCTCATTTTGATTTTGCACGCTGTACTTCAATTCTATAGGCAGGGCGGTTATTGAGTCGTATTGTTCGCGGGTTTTAATTTTATAACCATGCTTGTAAACTTTATAAAGTACTTCGTTGCGCTTGCGCAGAGAGTTTTCAGGATTTCTTTGAGGATTGTAAAGGGTTGCAGCCTGTAACATACCCACCAGCACGGCAGATTCTTGTAGATTAAGACTATCAGGTTGTTTGTTAAAGTAGGTTTCTGCTGCCACTTTAATTCCAAAGGAGTTACTGCTGAAAGTAACCGTATTGAGATACATGGCTAAAATCTCGTCCTTCGTAAAGTTTTTCTCCAGGTTTACAGAGATAATCCATTCCTTGGTTTTTTGAATTAAGCGCCTTGGCACGCTGCCTAGTTTACTCAATGAGCCATCCAGGCTTCGGTCAGGGTTCATGGTATACAGGTTCTTGGCAAGTTGTTGTGTAATTGTACTTCCTCCTCCCTGATGATTGAAGGTGATCAAGCCAAAAAACACCCTGATGTATGCGGGAAAATCCAGGCCAGAATGACTATAAAACCTGTGATCTTCTGAAATAATCAGTGTATTGATCAGGTCTTCCGATAGTTCACTGTAAAGTACCTGACTTCTGTTGTAGCGAAAGTAGCGGCCAAGGGATACCCCATCAGCAGATATAATTTCAGACGAGAGGTCGTTCTCAGGATTTTCTACTTCCTTGATACTTGGCATTTCACCGTACAGCCCAAAAAGGTTAATGCTCACGGTAAATACATAAATGGGCAATCCAATTAAAAAGGACAGTAAAACAATCCAAGCCCACTTGGTAACAGTGCCAAACCACTTGCTCTTAAAGCCAAGGAGTTTACTGATTTTTAACTTTATAGTTTCTATCAAAGAAAGTGAGGTACTCATCCAGTGCTTTAGTTCTGTATAGAATGTCTGAATTCTCTTTCGTAATAACAAAAATATCGAATTTATAGCTCGAAAGTGTATTATCTGTTAAGGTTTGATCATGGAACTTATCGAGAAATTCAACCGCTGAAAGCGGATCTGGAAACTCGTTTACCATAGAAAGGATGTAAGTTTCGTTCAGGATCAATGTGCTGGTTTTTAACTTACTTCCCTTGAAATGTTGCTGAATGAATTTGTTCATGGTAGTTGAAATCAATTCAGAAATCTGGCTTTGCTGGAGATAGGAGAGCACAAAGTAATGAGGTCCTTCGAGGGAATTTACATATCGAATGCTGCGAGATTTCTCAAGTTTTTCTTGTAAACTTTTAGATGATGACAACAGAGCCTTCGCATAAGTGTTAAGGGACCCATCAGGGTTTTTTGACAAGAACTCTTCTAGTTCCGATTGATAGCGGGTAATGCTCTCTGTCTTACCTGTAATCATGATTTTCAAGAGCTCCAGTTGTGGTGTAAAACTAGTAGTGCCCAGGGAAAAGGCTTCATTTAATTTCTCTTGAGAATCCTGAGTGTGTCCATTTTCAAACGACTTGTAAGCTTCTTTATAAATCAGCTTCTGTTTTTCAGCAGCTTCGCTGGTTTCTTTTAGGTAGTTTGGGTTCAATAAGAGTTTAGTAAAGCTGGAATTGGGATGATTTTGGGTGAGCTGCTGATAATAATCTTTTGCTTTGTCGTTGCCTAGCTCAGAATTGATAAGGTATAACTTGTAAAGGACTTCCGGTTTAAATTCTGAGTCGGGAAATCGGTTGAGTAAACTTGTATAGGAACCTGCGGCATTTTGTTTTTCATTCAACTTGAAATAGAACAAATCCCCCAAATTGAAATAGGCATCTTCAATCTTGGCGAGTGCTTTTTCTTTCTGATCGCTGGCAAGGGGAAGTTGTGAGAATATTTTGTCCACTTCGTCAGTGCCTTTGGTGTTTCCCTTAATTTCTCCTTGCTCTGCCTCTTCCTGGGCAACTGCAATTTGCTCTTCTGCCTGCCTTAATATGGAAGTTTTATTGGATCTCCTCCAGTTGTCTTCTAAAGCAATATTGCCCCAAATTCTTTTGAATTCGGATTGACCAGCGCCTACTGCGGATAGATTGCCAAAGTACCAGTCTGGCGTGGTGTTGGAATCCTCTAGAAAGAATGGATTGCTTTGGTTGGAATTGCTTGTCCCTTGAGTTCTTCTTCTCTTCTTTTTACCTCCTTCTTCAATCTTTTTACGACTAGCAACCGCTGAATCAAGTTGGGCACGCAATGTCAGCGAATCCATAGAAGCCATAAGAAGCAAGCTGTCCTGCCAGGCAATCGTTTCCGTGTATTTGGCAAATTCTCCCAACACCTCCTGTCTCTTTTTGATTGTCTCCAAATCTTCAAAGTCAGGGGGCAAGGCAGAAACGGCACTGTCATAATAATTTTTTGCAAGGCTATACTTTTTTAAAGAATCGAAATGGATTTGCCCCAATCGCAAGTAGGCGCTCCCTTGTATTCTCTTGTTGTTGCCGGCATGCGCAGATAGGGTATAATTGGCAATGGCTTCGGGAACGTTGCCTTGTTTTAATTCGAATTGAGCCAGTTCGTAATATACTTTGTCTCTGAATTCTTGATTCTTGGCATCAGTCAACATTTTGTCAAATTGCTTCCTCACTGTTTTAACATCTCTTTTGTCATCAAGGCGAGCTACCTGTGCCATGTTCAGCCTTGCATAAAAGTCAATTTCATAGGCTGGGTTGGTGGCTATACTTTTTCGATAGTAATTGTAGGCTTCAGAGCCAAATCCGAGTTGTTGGTAAACCTGCCCTATGATAAAATAGATTCGTCCTTTTTGATCTTTCTTACCCAGCAGCGAATCGGCCAGTGTAAGATTGCGCACCATGTTGTTATAATCATTGCGTACCTGGTAATAGTAAGCTTTCTCCATGTATAACTTCTTGGCGTTTTGCTTATTAAGGGGTTCTTTCTCTAAAAAGAGAAAAGCTTCTTCAGCTTTTTGGTATTCCTCATTTTCAGTAAAAGCGCGGATGAGATTTAAAAGCCCTAAATGACGTGTGTTGATGTCTTTGCTTTTTGTGTTCACGTACTTAAATGTTTGAACCGCGTTGACAAAGTCGCAATCATACATCCGGGCAAGTCCCACCATGATGTAGTTATCATCTACCCATTTGCTATTGGGGTGTCGTTGAATTGACAGGGAGGCCATTTTTATAGCTTCTTCGGTGTCCTTGCTATAGGTTTTGGCAAGCACCGTGTCCAGTTTTGGGTAGAGTCTTAAAATCTGGTTGTGATCATCATCCAAGCTTTGCTGAATAATGTTTTCTACTTCACGTATTTTTTCACGAGCGTAATAATAGCCATTGTAGTGAGCGGTGAGGTTGTGGTAAACATTGCTGGTAACTGTGGTCTGTTCGGAAGAACATCCAGCCAACAGGATCCACACCAAAGCAATGAAAAAAAATGCGCGCAAGGCCAATTAAAAGGGTTTATTCCAGATTACAAACGTAAAAAACAGATAATCAATATTATAATTAACGATTATATCTATTTTTGTGCAAAATTTAACGGTTTTTGAAGCCAAAAAAGACCCTTTCAGAAAGACTCACCACCAAATATCAACTGGTTATCCGCAATGAGGAGAATCTGGCTGAGAAATCAAACTTTGCGTTTACCTATGCCAAGTTACTGGTAGTTTCCATTACTTTTTTTATTCTGGTTTTCTCGTTGAGCATGCTGCTGTCCAAAACAGTGCTGGCCAAGTGGTTTGACCCAAAGCATGCGCAGATGGAAGCCAACAAGAAATTATATGAGTTGGCCATCAAGGTAGATTCGCTGGCGATAGAGGTGGACAACAAGGACAAGTTCATCATGAACTTTCAACGCATCTTAAGTGGAGATACATCAAGCGGTTTCATCGATCCGGTGGAAGCTTTGGGAAATGACAGCAGAGTAATTCCTTCTGTTAACGACATGAGGCTGGCCGCATCCGACTCACAGTTTCGGCAAGAGTTTGAACAAACCGAGATGTCGCTCATTGCACTTACAAGTACGAAGTATCGCGAGCTACAGGAAATGTTCTTCTTCTCTCCGATCACAGGGTTTATTTCAGATCACTACGATTTGAAAAAAAGCCATTTTGGAATTGATATTGTTGCCAAAACCAATGAACCTGTAAAATCGATAGCAGATGGGACAGTCATTATGGCTTCCTGGACTCAGGATTCAGGTTATGTAATAGCAGTACAGCATAGAAGCAACCTTATATCGGTATATAAGCATAATGCTGAACTGTTGAAAAAAGTTGGTAATTTTGTAAATGCCGGAGACATTATCTCTATAGTTGGCAACAGTGGAGAAATGACCGATGGCCCGCACCTGCATTTTGAATTGTGGTACAATGGTAACTCCCTTAATCCGGAAGAGTTTGTAACCTTTTAATCAGAGAATCATGTTTACCTCTAAAGAACAAAAAAAAGTGGCAGAAGAAATTAGCAATTCAACCAACACGATTGGTAAAGGCACCGTGCTTGAAGGAAATATAGAAACCTATGGCAACATACGCATAGAAGGAAAGGTGATTGGAAACATCAAATCCAAATCCAAAATCGCCCTGGGCAATAGCAGTCATGTAGATGGAAACATCATAGCACAGAATGCCGACCTTGAGGGTGAGGTAAAGGGTAAAATTGAGATTTCTGAAATGCTTATCCTCAAAGCAACCGCAGTAGTTCATGGCGACATAGTTACCGGGAAGCTGGTAGTGGAGCCAGGAGCCGTATTTAATGGAACCTGCAAAATGGGGGCCTCAGTCCGCGAGATTAAAATGGGTGATAATGGGCAAGGATCAAGGTCCCTCAGACCAGAAGAAGCCAAAACCAATTAATACGTACTTAAAGTACAGTGGACTTGCCTTTCAGCTGTTGATCACTATCGGTGTGGCAGGATGGCTGGGCCATAAGCTGGATAACTACCTGGAAATTCGATTCCCACTTTTTATGCTTTTACTGGGTTTGGGAGCCTTCGGAGGCACAATTTACCAGCTCTATCGTTCTATCAATCAAGAGTAAGGATATGCGTTTTATCATCACACTACTGGTGAGTGCAATGCTGGTGGTGGCATTTGGACATTATCTATTTCCTGTATTACCCTCATTCTTCTACCAGACGATTGTACTCCTTTTTTTGGGCGCAGCTGGCATATATTATTATCTGGTAGACATCAAGAATGAGAAGCCCAAATACTTTGTTCAATTGTACCTGCTTACCCTGGTAGTAAAGCTGATCGCGTATGGGGTATATATTCTTTTTGTGGTGATGAATAATCCTGCCCAGGCGGCCCAAAACGCGGGCGTTTTTATGGCAACATACCTTATTTTCACGACCATTGAGATTGGTTTTCTTTACCGAAAAGTAAACGAATAAAAGGGCTGAGAATGGGGCGCTAAAATTCCAAGAATATTTTTTTCTGGTCCTTTAATTTATACCTTTGCGGGCAAAATTATAACCCTACAAAAGAGTCAAAATGACGGCTTTTCCTAATAAAAACGTTCTTTTTCGCAATTTTATAATAATCCTTCTTTTTATTGGGATTTCGACCCCTTCTGTTGCTGCACAAAGCGACAAAGAGGAGGGTGTTAATGTGAGCGAGGTGATCATCCACCACGTACTGGATGATCATGTATGGCACTTTTTTGATGGTCATTACGGCACTTTGTATTTGCCCATAATCGTTTATTCGGCTGAAAGAGGCCTTGAGGTTTTTTCATCGGCTAATTTTTATGATGAACACCACAATTTGATCCCTTACAATGGATACAAATTGGAGCATAGCCACATTTATTTAGGGGAAGAGCAAGTGCTGGATCTTTCCATCACCAAGAATGTGGCGATGTTGATTATTACAGCTGTTGTTTTATTGCTAGTATTTGGAGCTGCGGCCAAAGGAGCCAAAAGAAATGCCGGGAAGGCCCCAAAAGGCATTCAGTCTTTCATTGAGCCTATTATCTTGTTTGTTGCAGATGAAGTAGTAAGGCCAAATGCTGGACCCAAAGCAGATCGATTTCTTCCATACCTATTAACACTATTTTTCTTTATCCTTTTTGGAAACCTATTGGGACTTCTGCCTGGTGCAGGAAACCTTACAGGCAACATCGCGGTGACTATGACTCTTGCTGCTTTTACATTCGTAATCACCAATCTTAGCGGCAATAAGAATTATTGGAGTCATATATTCTGGACACCAGGTGTTCCTTTGGTTCTACGTCCTATATTATTGATGGTGGAAATAATTGGAATATTTACAAAGCCTATAGCCTTGTTTATACGTTTGTTTGCAGCGATGACGGCCGGCCACATTGTCTTGTTAAGCATTATGTCTTTGACATTTATCTTTCATAGTTGGATTGTAGGTTTTGGTTCATCCATTCTGGTATTATTTATTAGTTTGATTGAGTTGTTGGTTGCTGGAATTCAAGCATATGTATTCACACTGTTTTCATCCCTGTATATTGGGCTGGCTACAGCAGAAGATGAACATCATTAGAATTAAGAATTAGCGCTTGCGCTTTAAGATATCCGGGAAATTCCCGGTGTTGTTTAACCTAAAAAAAAGTAAGTATGTTGTTTGCTTTATTATTGGACATCGGCTACGCAATCATGGGTGCGGGCATCGGAGCTGGTCTTGCTGCAATTGGCGCAGGTATCGGTGTTGGTCGCATTGGAGGTTCTGCTATGGAAGCCATGGCCCGTCAACCTGAGTCTGCAAATAAATTACAAGGATCTATGTTGATCATTGCAGCCCTTGTTGAGGTAATTGCACTTTTCGCGGTGGTGGTTTGCTTCTTGATAGCAACAAGCCCAGCAGCGTAAATCAAATTTAGAAACTTGCCTTTGGCATTAGGCCTGGGCAGGTTTCTTTGGTTTTTTAGACAACAACATCAAACGATTTAATTAAAGATTAGCCACTATGGATTTATTAACCCCAGGCGTTGGTCTCATTTTCTGGCAAGCACTAATATTCCTTGTCTTATTGTTTGTTCTGTCCAAGATGGCGTGGAAGCCATTATTGAATTCACTCAAAGAGCGTGAAGAGACCATTCAAGGGTCCTTGGACGCAGCTGACAAAGCCAGGCAACAGATGGCCTCTATGCAGGCAGATAGCGAAGCCTTGCTGAAGGAAGCGCGTGAAGAAAGAGATAAAATCTTGCGTACAGCACAGGAAGCCGCAAATAGGATGAACGAAGAGGCTAGAAATGATGCCAAGAAAAGCGCAGATAAAATAATTGAAGACGCAAAAAGCGTAATCCAAACCGAGAAGCAGGCCGCACTCAGAGATATTAAAGAACAGGTTGCACTTTTCTCGCTTGAAGTAGCTGAAAAATTGATGAGAAAGAATCTTTCAGATGACAAAGCGCAAAAAGAATTGACCAATCGTTTTGTTGACGAACTAAAGTTAAACTAAAGAAATGTCGGACTTCAGAGCTGCATCGCGATACGTAAGATCACTTTTGGGATTGGCACAAGAGCAGGGTGTGCTGGATGAAGTGCATAAAGACATGCAACTCATCGATAAAACATGCAAAGAGAGTCATGATTTGGTGTCATTGCTGCGCAGTCCCATCATCAAACACGATAAAAAGAAAGCCGTTCTGGTAAAGATTTTTGAGGGTAAGATGAACAAACTTACCATGGCCATCATTGATATCGTGACTGCAAAAAACAGAGAAGCAATATTGCCGGCAATAGCACACGAATTTCATAATGCTTACAACGAGTTCAAAGGAATTCAAAAAGCCACCATTTCTACCACTTTTCCTTTGGATCAGGAGCTTCGAACAGAGATTGAAAATATTATTAAAAAGTTAAGCGACAAGAAAGTAATTGAGCTCGAGGAAAAAGTCGACAATGACCTTATTGGTGGGTTTATATTGAATGTGGGAGACAAGCAAATAGACGCTTCACTTAGCAGTAAGCTGAGAGCGCTGAAGTTGTCATTCAAAGAAAATCCATTTGTGAGAGAATATTAAGTTGTTCAAAAAGAAAAAGGATATACAAGAAATCATTAATAAATCATGGCAGAAATTAGACCCGAAGAAGTATCAGCAATTTTGAGAGAGCAACTTTCAGGTGCTCGTACCAGTGCAGAACTGGAAGAAATTGGAACCGTGCTCACTGTTGGTGACGGTGTTGCCCGTATTTACGGACTTACTAAAGCGCAAGCGGGTGAGCTTATTCAATTCGAAAATGGCCTGCGTGCAATGGTACTTAACCTTGAAGAAGACAATGTGGGTGTTGTGTTGCTGGGAGATTCCAAAGGAATTAAGGAAGGGGATACAGTAAAGCGTACAGGCCTCATTGCCTCTATTAAGGTAGGTGAGGGTGTATTGGGAAGAGTAGTTAATACGTTGGCTGAGCCTATCGATGGTAAAGGGCCTATCAAAGGGGAGCTTTACGAAATGCCATTGGAGCGTAAGGCGCCCGGGGTAATTTTCCGTCAGCCAGTAAATGAGCCTTTGCAAACAGGTATCAAAGCGATTGACGCCATGATTCCAATCGGAAGAGGGCAACGAGAGTTGATCATTGGCGATCGTCAGACAGGTAAGACTGCCGTGGCTATTGATACCATTATCAATCAAAAAGAATTTTACGAAAAAGGAGAGCCCGTATATTGTATATATGTAGCCATTGGTCAGAAGGCATCAACCGTTGCTGGTATTGTAAATACGTTAGAAAAGGCAGGAGCAATGGATTACACTGTAATCGTTTCTGCATCTGCAGCTGATCCTGCTCCAATGCAATTCTTTGCACCCTTTACAGGTGCCGCGATTGGTGAATACTTCAGAGATACAGGACGCCCTGCATTGGTAATTTATGATGACTTGTCAAAGCAGGCTGTTGCCTACCGTGAAGTTTCGCTTTTGTTGAGAAGACCTCCTGGACGTGAGGCTTATCCAGGTGACGTATTCTATTTGCACTCTCGTTTATTGGAGCGTGCTGCAAAAATTATTGCCAATGATGAGATTGCATCCAAGATGAATGATTTGCCTTCATCACTTAAAAGTAAAGTGAAGGGTGGTGGCTCACTTACGGCACTTCCAATCATTGAAACACAAGCCAATGACGTTTCTGCCTATATCCCTACCAACGTAATTTCAATTACTGACGGACAGATATTCCTTGAGACCAACCTGTTCAACTCAGGTATTCGTCCTGCAATCAACGTGGGTATCTCGGTATCTCGTGTGGGAGGTTCAGCGCAGATTAAGTCAATGAAAAAAGTGGCAGGTACACTTAAGTTGGATCAGGCACAGTTTAGAGAGCTTGAAGCTTTCGCCAAGTTTGGATCAGACCTTGATGCCTCTACAAAATTGACCATCGAGCGTGGAAGAAGAAATACAGAGGTATTGAAGCAGCCACAGTATGCACCAGTTCCAGTAGAGGAGCAAGTTGCAATGATTCTGGCCTCTACCAAAGGTTACATTGACAATGTGCCTGTTGAAAAGGTGAAGGAATTTGAAAAAGAATTTACTACTCTGTTGAGAGCACAAAATAAAGCTGTACTTGACAATTTCAGAGCAGGTAAGTTTGAAGATGCGGATGTAGAAACTATTAAGAAGGCAGCGTTAGAATTGGCTTCTAAATATTAATACGAAAAATGGCCAGTTTAAAGGAAGTAAAAAGCAGAATTTCTTCTATCATCTCTACGCAGCAGATCACCAAAGCCATGAAGATGGTTGCGGCTGCCAAGTTGAGAAAGTCTCAGGAGAGAATTATCCAGATGAGGCCGTTTTCTCAGAAGCTATCTGAGGTGTTGAGAAGTGTGTCTGGTGCCAATGAGGAAGCGCAAAATTGGTACAATGAAGTGCGTGAAGAGAAGAATATCCTTATTGTGACCGTAAGTGCCGATCGAGGTTTGTGTGGTTCCTTTAATTCAACTGTTTTTAAAGCTACCCTTAAACTGATAAAGGATAAGTATGAACAACAGCAAATCCAGGGAACGGTAACCATTTTGCCTATTGGGAAGAAAGCGCTCGAATATTTTAAGAAGCGTGGTTTCAAGGTAGAAGATGCTTATTCGACTATGTTTCAGGACATATCGTTTGATAATGTGTCCAGGGCAGCTGAACATATGATGAATGGATTTAAAAGTGGTAAGTACGATAAGATTGAAATCGTGTTCAATGAGTTCAAGAATGTAGCTACTCAGATTTTGAGAGTAGAACCTTATTTGCCCATCCTATCAGTTGACGGAGATTCAGGAACTACAGATGCAGATTATATCTATCAACCTAATCGAGAGGAGATTGTTACAGGATTAATTCCTAAGTCGCTTAAAGTGCAGTTGTTCAAAGCGGTATTGGATTCAAACGCGGCAGAGAATGGAGCGAGAATGACAGCCATGGACAAGGCTACCGAAAACGCAGGTGAGTTACTGAAAGAATTGAAGCTTACTTACAACCGTACGCGTCAGGCTGCCATTACCAAGGAAATATTGGAAATTGTAGGAGGTGCGGAAGCACTGAAATCCTCATAAAAAGCACCACAATTCTTTATAAATTGAAAGCTCTCCTAACCCGAGAGCTTTCTTTTTTGATGCAGCGGCTATTTACTTATTACCGATACTTCAATCTCCTAAGCTTGGATGTGGCATTTGGTGCCGCTGTTTCAGCCTATTTTCTAACCAATGTATTTGATGTTCATGTTAAGCCGCAAGGATTGGTATGCCTTGGGCTTACGGTGTGGTTAATCTATACAGCAGATCATCTGGTGGACGCAAGGATAATAAAAAATGAGGCATCAACGATGCGCCACCGATTCCATCAGCAATATTTTAAAACCATTTTTTGGCTTGCAATTGGTATTTTCATTAGTATTCTGCCGTTGCTATTTTTTATTTACAAACCTGTTTTGGACATGGGCATCCGCCTGGCCTTATTGGTTGTAGTCTATTTTTTAGTGCAGAGAAAATTGCGCTTTTTAAAAGAAGTGCTTGGGGCGATGCTTTATTGCGTTGGTGTGATGCTTCCGATCATAGCTATGTCCGAAATGTCAGTTAAAGTGCTACATACATTACCTGCTGTTTTATTTTTTAACACCGCACTCATTAACCTCGTGCTGTTTTCATGGTTTGATAGAGATAAAGATAGAATGGATAATCATCCTTCATTAGTAACGAGTGTAGGTGACAAAATTGCTCAAACAATCCTTTATGCACTTTTACTTATTCAGCTTGTGCTTTTAAGTTACGCGTTTATGATAGGAACACAATTCCAGATATGGGTTGTTTTTTTTCTGATGTATCTCGTCCTGCTGTTTATTTTTTTAAAAGCAAATTGGTTTTCGTGTAACGACAGGTACAGATTGGCAGGCGATGCCGTTTTTTTGATTCCAATATGCTATTGGATGCTATGAGCAATAAACCTTCATTGAATAGATTTGACAAGATTGCTCCCTTTTATGATGGGATGACCAAACTGATATTTGGGGGTAGTATATTGAAGGCGCAGAGAATTCACTTGAGAATTATTCCCAGGGAAGCCAGTATTTTGGTATTGGGGGGAGGCAGCGGCAATTGGCTAGTTGATTTCTTGAAGGAAAAGCCTACCTGTAAAATTTGGTATGTTGAAGCATCTTTGGTAATGCTTGAAAAGGCTACTCAAAAGCTTAATTTTTCAAATAACATTCAATTTATCCATGGTACTCATTTGGACATTCCAAAAACAGAATTTGATGTGGTAATCACACATTTTTTTGTTGATATGTTTCGCGAGGATCAAATCATGGAATTGGCACAACAGATGAGTGCAAAATTAAAGATTAACGGAGTTTGGCTTGTCGCTGATTTTGTAAATAAGAATTATTGGCATCGTTTTTTGTTATGGCTGATGTACAGGTTTTTTAAAATAATTGATGCAATCGATGTAAAGTCTCTTCCGGATTGGGATCAAGCGATTAGATCAAAACATTTTACTGTTGGTGAGTGCAATTCTTTTTACGGACAATTTATTCAAAGCAACGTTTATAGTTGTGATAAGAAGGTGGCTACCTAAGTGAATTCTCCAATTTTAGTTACCTTCAATCTCCTAACCAATTTTAAACTTCTTATGCGCTTAACTTGTATTTTGCTAATAATTGGAGCAGTGGTTTCTTGCAAGCAAGCACCTACGCAAAATAAAAGCACCACCACACTCGCCCCTGTTTACCCGGCAAAAGAATTAAATGCTGCATTTTTAATAGTTGATGGAGTTTATAATTCTGAACTCATAGCACCAATGGATGTTTTGCATCACACAAAATTTCATGTAAATCCATTCATCAGGGTATTTACTGTAGCTCAGCATCAAGACACAATTACTTCATTCGAAGGGCTTAAAATCATACCAGATTACGCATTTACTGTTGATTCAATTCCAGCTATAGATATTTTAGTTGTCCCAAGTGCAGCTCATAGTATGGATGAAGATCTGCAAAATGAAGTCCTTACGGAGTTTGTGCGCAAAAGCGGAAAGGAGGCTTCTTACTTCATGTCACTTTGTGATGGAGCTTTCGTGCTGGCAAATGCTGGTCTTCTGGAGTCTTATGAATGCACCACCTTTCCAGGGGACATCCAGCGTTTCAAAGAAAGCTATCCTCGGCTGGTAGTTCACGAAGGAATAAGTTTTGTTCACGACCGAAAGGCGATTACTTCAGCGGGAGGTGCCAAGTCATACGATCCTGCGCTTTACCTAGTTGAATTACTTTATGGCAAAAAGGTGGCAGACGGCATCGCCCAAGGCTTGGTAATTGACTGGCAATTGAACGAGGTGAAACATATCGCAGTTGGCAGATAGACATATTTGCCTAAATCCTTACGTGCTCATATTCTAAATGAACTGAAAGCATTATATTGCTTTTTATCCTTTAAGTAAAGATGGATCAAAAGCTTGGACAACCTCAGATTGGCGTGCTTCAACACATAATTGACAATCTACCGGCAGTTGTATTTCAGTATTCAATTTTCCCTGATGGGTCAAGAGACTTTACGTATTTAAGTCCAAGATGCGAGGAGATTTTGGGTTTGAAAAAAGAAATACTGTTAAGTGGCGCATTGCCCATGAGTGAGTTTATCCACGAGGATGATCTGGATTCACTTGAAGAAGTCAAAGACCGTTGCATTCAGACACTTTCTGAGTTTAATTGGGAGGGGAGAATTTCATTTAATGGTAACATAGTATGGGTTGAAGCAAAAGGCTCGCCAATACGTTTGAATGACAATTCAATTGTTTTTAGTGGAATCATTACAGACGTCTCCAAAAGAAAAGAAATAGAGCTAAGAGAGCGGTTGATAGAAAAGGAATACAAAAACTTATTGGAGTTTCTTCCTATTGGAGCAATAGTACATAGACACGGAAAATTACTGTATGCCAATGAAAGAATTGCGGAAATTCTTGGGGCAATAAATGGGGCAACATTAATTGGAAGGGAGATGATAGATTTTGTGCATCCGGAGTTCCGAAGTGTTGTACAACAAAGAATGAAATCGGTAACTGATGGAAACGCAGCCGTGCAAATAGAGGCAAAGTATCTGCGCGTGGACGGTCGTTCAATTGATGTACTATCAAGCGCATTACCTGTAAGTATTGCGGGGGAGGTATCAGTACTCAATATCATTTTAGATGTTACAGGGCAAAAAGAAGCGGAAGCTGAAATTAGAAAGACTGAGATGTTATTCACGCAGCTTTTCAACAATGCGCCACTTGCTGTGGTCATGCTTGATGCCAATGGGATAGTGATGAATGTGAATCGAGGGTTTCAGGAGATGTTTGGATTTAGTCTAGGAGAGTTGCAAGGAGGTGTTTTGGAAAAGTTTATTGTTCCTCCAGGACTTGAGGATGAAGGGAGTGATTTAAACAGCCTTATTTCCAGTTATAATGTTGCTAAGATTGAAACTGTGAGGAAGTCCAAGGATAACCAACTGCTTTCGGTTATTATTTATGGAGTTCCAGTAAGGTTGGAGGATAAAACGATTGGGATTTTTGGTTTGTACGTGGACATAACAGAACGTAAGAAAGTGGAGGAAGAACTTAAGGTAAGAAATTCTGAGCTTGACAATTTCGTTTATAAGGTTTCTCATGATTTAAGGGCTCCGTTATCATCCATATTGGGCCTTGTCAACTTAGCCAAGATGCCAAACAACAATGACAGTCTTGATCAATACATTGAAATTGTTGGAAGAAAGGCATTGCAGTTAGACCATTTTATTGGTGATGTGCTAAGTCATTCAAAAAACCTGAAAATGGAAATCAAGTTGTGCGAAATTGATTTTAATCAAATTATTAATGATTCCTTTTCGGACTTAACTTACCTCTCGGGGGCAGAACTTGTAAGTAAAAAGATTTTAATAAGTGGAATTGAATTCTATAGTGATTTATGGAGAATCAAAGAGATTTTCAGAAACCTCATTTCCAATTCCATTAAATACAGAAACGATAAAACAAGTCAGGTTGATATTTCAATCAACATTCAAGTAGACACTAAGTGCGCAACCATTACTTTCAGCGATAATGGAATAGGTATTGATGAAGACAAGGTGAATAATATCTTTGAAATGTTTTATCGCGCCAGTGAGGTTTCTACAGGCTCTGGACTTGGCTTATATATAGTTAAAAATGCTGTTGAAAAACTAAAAGGCACTATAGAAGTAGAAAGTGCACCCAATAAGGGCACCACCTTCACGATAATGATTCCCAACGAACAATTGATATGACGATTAAAGAGGTTGTTGATAAAGATGACATTAGGAATTTTTTGTTGTTGCCTGTAAGACTTTATAAGGACAGCAAGCATTGGATAAGACCCCTGGATAAAGATATAGAATCTGTCTTTGACAAAGAGCAGAATAAAACGTTTCGCCATGGTGAATGTATCCGTTGGATATTATTGGATAATAATGGTGAAACAATTGGCCGTGTGGCAGCCTTCATTAATCAAAAAATGGTGGATAAGGGCAATGATCAACCAACCGGGGGCATGGGTTTTTTCGAGTGCATTGAAAATAAGGATGCTGCTTTCATGCTATTGGATCAATGTAAAACCTGGCTATCATCAAAAGGTATGGAAGCTATGGACGGGCCAATTAATTTTGGTAATAAAGATCGGTGGTGGGGTTTGCTGGTGAAAGGATTTGACAGAGACCCCAATTACCAATGCAACTATAACTTCCCTTATTATCAAACTTATTTTGAGGAATATGGTTTTCAGGTATACTTCAAGCAATTCACATTTGCTCGAAAAGTAATGGACCCGCTTTCTCCCAAGCTGGAGGCAAAGGCCTTACGTCTGGCTGAGGATAAGGATTATTCATTCAGACATTTACAAAAAAATGAACTTGGGAAGTTAGCCGAATACCTTCGTACGGTTTACAACAATGCCTGGGCCAACAGAGCAGAGATGCCAGAGCTGACCGCGCAACAAGCAAAGTTGATAGTGAAACAGATGAAGCCAATTATGGACAACAGGCTGCTTTATTTTGGTTTTTATAAGGGAGAACCTATTTCCTTTTTTCTATCCCTTCCGGAAATCAATCAAATTTTTAAGTATGTGAACGGAAAGCTAGACTGGCTTGGAAAAATTAAATTTGTATGGCACACACTATTAAAAACTAACCGAAAAGCTTTTGGTATATTGTTTGGCATTGTGCCAGCGCATCAGGGTAAGGGAGTCGATGGGGCTATGGTATTAAATGCAAGAGAAATACTTCAGGTGAAGTACAAGCGGTATGATGAATATGAGATGAATTGGATTGGTGATTTTAATCCAAAGATGATTGTAGTGGTGGAGCAAGTGGGGGCAGAAATTTGTAAAGTGCATCACACTTATCGTAAACTTTTTGATGAGAGCAAACCATTTAAGCGACACCCAATTTTAAATTAGGAATGGAACCAGTAGAGGAAGAAACGAAATCTGGGTTTTTGTTTAAAAACCTGGCCAAAGGATTGCTTTGGTTCGCTGTGATTATTACGGCCTTTATTCTACTAGAGGGTTATATACAGGACAATTTCATGCCTCACATCGCCCGAATTCAGGATAATCCAATAATATTTTATTTGATTTTTACCATTTCTGAAATTGTTTTTGGGTTGGTGCCTCCAGAATTTTTTATGATTGTGTATGTGCTGAACCACTTACCAGTATCAGAATATGTAATTAATCTGACTTTACTTACTATAATTTCCTATGGAGCAGGTTTACTCGGTTATTATATCGGGCGCAACTTTTCTAAGACTGGATTTTTCTTAAAGATCAGCGAAAAATACCTGGGGGATTATCAAAAACAAATAAGAAAATATGGCGGCTATCTTGTGTTTGTAGGTGCGGTTACACCTATTCCTTTCTCGGCCATGTGCATGTTGGCGGGGTCCATCAATTTTCCATTCAAATCCTTTGTCCTGATCTCTATCACCAGAATTCTTCGGTTTGCTGCTTACGGATGGATGGTCTGGAGTTTCCCTAATTTCTTTAATGGATAAAAAAACCACTGCCATTGCAGGCAGTGGCAATAGAAGCAATTTGAAAAATTACTTAGAGTTTTCCTTTGCTGGGCAAGTATTCATGCCAAATGCGGCATAGAGTGGACAAAAGCTCAAAAAGCTTGTGGCTACAAACACAACAGAAAGTATAATCAGCGCTATTCCAATTAATCCGGTAATTGTACCAGTGTAATACAAAGCAATAAATGCAATTGCTAACAAAATTCTAATTACTCGATCTACGTTACCCATGTTTTTTTTCATAAAAATTTATTTTTATTTGAATAGTTTATCAATCACTACGGCTAAGGCTAGAGCAACTCCTAGGCACAAAGTACAAATGATAAGAAGCCTAACAAGCTTAGTGCTCATTAAATAGTTTTAATGATTCAACAATGTAAATGTTCAATTGTTGCAAAACAGTGAGATTGATCAATTCTCCAAAATTGAAAACATGATTTTTGTTAGGGTTTTAAAATTACCTTTTCAAAGGCTGATTTTTCAATCAAAGATCTGCTGAAATATACTGGAAAATGTTTGTCGTTGGCCCAAAGTGGGAATAGGTTATTATAAAATTGGTTGCCTGGAACTCCACTTTGCCCTGGAGCATTGGTAAACATTGACTTGTCCCAATCTTCAGTGTCTACTACGATTCTAAACGTGGCGCCATGTGTTTGGTTATCACCATTACCAGTCATTCCTGGTGTAGAGCCATAGCCACCGCGTGGGTAAGGCCCTACTTCAATTTTCTTCCTGGTGGCTGCATCTGCTGCATTGCTTAGTGGATGTTTAATATGAACGTGATGATTACTGGCTTGTCCATATTGCCATTTGCGCATATCCGATCCTAGCTTTTTAGATAGATCTGCAGTGGCATCTTTTAAGGCGGTTAGCAAAAACTCATCTCGCGCAGTTACCGAATTAGTTCCAAACTCAGGTCGGGCAGTTAAGATCCAATCGATCACATTGCTCAGCGGTAATGATCTCACAAGATTCATTCCTGCCGCGGGCACAAACAGGGGTTTGATGTTTTGTTGAAGTCGGTCTTCCCATGCTTTGTAGATGGATGCTTCAACTGAATTTTTATCCATTACAAAATCCCACTTTATCAGCATATTTCTAGCGGACTCTGTAGTCTTATCGCCAGATTTTAACTCACTCAAAAGTGGCACTAATGTGCGCGCTGGTATTGATAGGTAATCGGTTTGCAGGCGCATCATGTCTGCAATAGAAAACTTCCTGTTCATGGCCAGCACTTCGTTGATGCGATCGGCTCGATAACTTTCTGCCCAGCTCCAGCCAACAGCATTGCGATGTTCATAATTGTCCGGGACCAGATTTTCGTTTGCAGTTGCTAAAAATCCTTTTTCAGGATTAAATGCATTTGGCAATGATTTAATAGGTAAGAAGCCGGCCCACTCGTATCGTCCATCTCCGGGTACCGGTACCATGCCACTCCAGTTTTTTCTCATAGGGGCAACACCAACTACCTGCCACCCAATGTTTCCTTTCTTGTCTGCCCATATCATGTTTTCGCCTGGCAAGTGGCTATAAGAGCAAGCTTCTCTAAATTCTTCCCATGTTGTAGCCTGATCCATTCTAAGGCTTGCCAGATAGGGGGAGCCTCCAATTTCCATCCAGGCAGCACGGACTGCATAGGCAATATTGTTTTTTTCGTCTAGTAAAGTAACCGGACCATGTCTTGTGTAGCGATGTTCAACCTGAACATCCGGTGCTCCTTTAACTTTGATCACGTCCTTTTCAATACGCATGTCTTCCCAGCCTCCTTTGTATTTGTATTGATTCTTGTTGGCAGGATTGAGTTCATACACATACAAGTCTTCGCTGTCTATTTCAAAAACAGTAAGTCCCCATGCTCCGTGTTCATTGTGACCAATTGAAATTCCCGGAATGGTTGGTTCGCCACCTCCAACCACATTCCATCCGGGTGCATTGAGGTGCACCATGTAGCGTAAAGAGGGTGCAGAGATGGCACGATGTGGATCATTGGCAAGGAGAGGATACCCACTTTGTGAATAGCGGCCGCTCACAATCCAGTTGTTACTTCCTATAATTTGTTTTTCCTGATCCAAAACACTTTGTCTGGCTTCTTCATCCAGTTTTACCAAATTCCGATATTCGTCCATATTTGAATTGGAAGAAGCCATTAAATCCTCGGGAGCAAAAGCCACTGGTCTTCTAAAGGCATTGTAAAGTCCAATAACATCATCGGAGAGTCTTTTCGCATCAATAGCTGGGTCAAGGTCCAGCAATGGATCACCGGGACCATAATTCTGAATTTCCTTCACTTTGGCAGCGCCAAGTGCAGCTACCATTCTGCCTACGCTCACTTCTTCAGTAAGGTTCATGACCAGTCCCTGATGTCTTGAGATAACCACATCAGGCGTCCATTTTTGTGGCTTGGTACCCAACAACTCAAATTCAAGAGAAAGTAGTTTGGGATTTTTTTCTGTCTCTTCGATATACGCATTTACACCTTCGGTATAGGCGGTAATGATTGCTTCACCACGTTCGTGATAATGGTTAAGTTCTTGTTTTAGATTCCCCCTGAAACGAAATAATCGTGCTCCGATGTCCCGATTTATTTCCCTGGGCCCTAGCAGCTCCGCTACAGTGCCTGTTGCCTGTCTTCGCCAAACTTCAAATTGGAATAAGCGATCTTTTGCTGCACAATATCCTTGTGCAAAAAAAAGATCATGTTCGTTTTTGGCGTAGATGTGATTAACACCATAGTTGTCACGGATCACCTCTACGGGCTCTTGCAAACCAGGAACACTAAGCGAGGTTTGACCGAAATGGAGTAGCGGGCTAAAAAGGAATAATGCAATAATGACTTTCTTCATCGGATTTGGATTTAAAACAAAAACTAACATTAAGAACAGGAAAATAAAAATGAAAAGTGACGACTGGCTAGGCCATTGAACAGGATGTTCTATTGATCATTTTGATGATCATCCAATTGATCCAAATGAGTGAGTTTTTTTGCCTTCCAGGCAGTAATGCCCACCGTGAGCAATGTCATAGTGCCTCCAAATACAACAGAGGCAACAGCACCCATTAATTTGGCGGTAACCCCTGATTCAAACGCTCCAATTTCATTAGATGAGCCTATAAAGATGCTATTTACCGCTGACACCCGGCCTTTCATGTTTTCAGGAGTGCGGGTATGAATTAAGGTGCTTCTGACGATCATGCTTACGCTATCAAACATGCCGCTGAGCATAAGCAGTATCAAGGAGAAGACAAAGCTAGTAGACAATCCAAAGCCAATCATGCTAGCGCCAAATCCAGCCACAGAAAGCAACATCACCTTTCCGGCTTGTCTTTGAATAGGGTTGTGGGTGATGTACATGGCCATGAGTACAGCGCCAAGAGCCGGGGCTGCGCGTAACATACCCAAACCTTGAGGGCCTACCTTCAATATTTCGGACGCAAAAATTGGAAGAAGGGCAACGGCACCTCCAAAGAGTACAGCGAACATATCCAGGCTAATGGCACCTAAAATGATTTCCGTCTTGAGTACAAACTTTAATCCCGATTTAATTTTTTCCCTCACACCTTGTTCGTCAGTTACAGGAGGCACTGGTCTGGATGGTATGGATAAATAAAAACCAATCGCTGCGATCACGAGCAAAACATCTAATAAATAAGCTGCGCTTATACCAATGAGGGCATAGGCAAAGCCTGCGATCATAGGCCCCATAATGGAAGCGATGAGCCAGAAAGTGGTGTTGAGAGAAATCGCATTGCCATATAAATGCCTGGGGATAAGCTGTGGCATGAAAGAGAAATTGGCGGGTGATAAAAATCCACGAGCGATGCCACTTAGAAAAATAACAAGGTAAATAGGAAAAGAGCCGTACTCCAGTATAAAGGCACCTGGTTCCAAGGTAAAGAAGAGCAATGCCAAAGCACTTAAGAGTAAGAGAGATACAGTTGTAAGTATTATTTTTTTTCTTGCCACTACATCAGCAATATGACCCGCATACAAAGAAACAGTTATTGCAGGTAAAGCTTCGGCTAATCCAATGAGACCAAGGGCTAGAGGATCGTGAGTGATTTCATACAATTGCCATCCTACAATGGTAGCCTGAATTTGTATGGCCAGTGTGGCACATTGTCGCGCCAATATAAAAAGACGAAAATCCCTAATTTGCAAAGCCGCATAAGGGCCTGGTTTTTCCATCATGCTTTATTGCTAAGTAAATAATTGATAGCCTCAATTGCAGTATTTCTCCTTTGTGTACGATCACCTTTAATCTCGATGTAGGGTATATTTTGTAACTCCAATTCATCTTTATAAATATTCCAAAGCATTTCTCTTTTATCGGGATGCTCTCGTTGAGGGTCTTCTTCCCATGGAATGTCAATGTAGGTAAGCAAATACAGATCGTAAGTTCGGGAGGCAATCAACTTTAATATTTCCTGACTGCAATGGCCATATTTAATTTCGCTCCATATTTTTATTACCAACAAATTGGTATCGCATATTAATACTTTGTTGGCTTCAGGCATCCACTCTTCTTCCATCCTTACCTGACCATGAGCTATTTTTTCAAGATCACTTTCCTGATAGGGTTGATTCAGGTTATCCAAATACGCCCTTGCATATTCTTTTACCCAACAAGTATCGTAATGTTTTGCCAGGTATTCAGACAATTCAGATTTGCCTGTACATTCAGGTCCGATGATGGCTATCTTTTTTATGGTATTGAAAGTATGATGCATCTAACGAGTACGGGCTTGGGATCAGATGTTTTAACTTCCATTAGAGATAGTCATCTGTCCTACGCAACCAAACCTCGAATTTGCTTTAATTAGGCCATTAGAACCAGAATTTTCAATAAATCCCTTCATATATTTACCTTTCTGACAAAGTAGACAAAGGTGAATCGTAGAAAATTACTAAAGCAATTAGGTTTTGGCCTGTCTGGCGGATTATTAATGCCACATCTTCTGTCATCCTGTGGTAAAGATGATCCGGGGCCCGAAGTGCCGTACGATGGCAACGTGGTTGTTATTGGAGCTGGCGCATCCGGACTTTATGCTGCTGACATACTTAAAGCAAAAGGAATACAGGTATCCATCCTTGAAGCTGGCAATCAAATTGGTGGTCGTGTTAAATCACTTAGAAACCAAAAGGACTTGGTAAATATTTCAGCTGCGGATTTTCCTGTGGAGTTAGGGGCAGAGGTAGTTTATGGTTCCGATTCAATCTGGGGAACTAACCTGAAGAATTTTAAGGTAAATACGCTTGACATAGGATCAATTTCAACTGATCGGTATATTATGGATAGTGTCTCCAAAACCAGGGATGACTGGCAGATTGATGGAGACTTTGCCAATGCACAAAGTTTTGTGGATGGATTACCTGATTTTTCCGGATCAGGAACAGTAGCTCAGGCCAGCGCAGGACTTTCCAATCGGGTGAAGGCATTGGTCAACTCGCAAATTGGGAACCTGTATGGTACTTCTAATGAAAAACTGGGGATAGCAGGAGTTGCTGAAGCACTCAAAGCACGAATCTATGATAATCAGAAATTGGTTCTAAAGACCAACCCTATGCAGGATTTCCTTATTTTCAGATTTGATCAGGTAAGGGAATTGGTTCAGCTCAACACGCAGGTAACGGCTATAGATGCTACAGGAGAAAAGATAATAATTACTGATGCGAATGGTGGTCAGATTGAGGCGACTAAGGTAATTGTAACCGTGCCGCTTTCCATTTTGAAAAAAAACGTGATATCGTTTAACCCAGGGTTGCCGAGTGCGATGACTTCCTCGATGAGCCGAATAGGAATGGATCATTCCATTCGCGTGGTTATGGATTTTAAGAAAAATTTCTGGGGTGCATCAACCGGATTTCTTTGGGGAGGCACTTCATTTCCCAATTGCTATAGTGCAGGTGTGGGTAGAGGAGAATTTAACCAGACTTTGTCAATTACGATCAATGGACCCAAGGCAGTTGAGCTATCGGCTCTAGGTGCGGATATGATCAACGTAATTTTAGCAGAGTTGGATTCAATTTATGGAGGGCAAGCTACTCAGTTTGTACGCAGAGATCTGGATACGGGCAACGTGCTATTTATCATTCAAGATTGGGGTAAGGAAGAATTTATTCAGGGCGGTTATTCTTATCCCATGGCAACAGCTACTCTGGCAGATCGCGAAAACCTGGGTTTGCCCATTGGTGAAAAGATTTTCTTTGCAGGTGAGGCCACAGATATTTCAGGCAGTGCAGGCACATTGAATGGTGCACTGGCATCAGGTGAAAGAGTAGCTGAACAACTGATTAAAACTATTACTGGCTGAAGTAATATTTACTTGGGTAAATATTGAGCCACAACAGATCTTAATTGGTGGCCAGGAACTGCTCCAGATTGTCTCCAAATGACTTTACCTTTTTGAAAAAGTATAAGAGTGGGTACGCCTTGAATCTGGTAGGCCATGGCTGCATTTTGGTTTTTGTCTACGTCTACCTTTATCACTTTTACTTTGTCGCCCATTTCTTTCGAAAACTCCTGCAGAACAGGAGCCATCATCTTGCAAGGCCCACACCATTCGGCAAAAAAATCAACTAAAACTGGTTTTTCGTCCTGTATTAATTCGTTGAAAGATTTCTTAGCTGCCATAACCATTTAAATGAAAGGCAAAGGTCGTGATTCAAATACTAAAAAACAGTGACAGAAGTCACTCAGAAGAAGAGTGAAAAATTCAGGACTACTAGAGACGGTCAAATTCTACAATAAAGGCATCTGGAAATTTTTTCTTAATGTCGGCCAAGAAACCACCTGCTTTTGATCGCTTGGAAAATTGTCCTAGTATAATGCTATAGTATTTCACGCCATTAATAACCTTCACCTGAATGGTGACATCTCTTTTGTAGGAATTCTTGAGGTTTTCTGAAAGTCGCATCAGGTTAACCAGCTCCTGATAGGTGCCTATTTGCACGCCAAAACCTGCTGGCTTCAACCTGGAAATTGAAAGCTCATAGAATTCTTTTTCATCAACGGAGACCTTTTCAATGGAAACCGGCTGAGTCTTTCCTTTGCCATCACCGGCATCAATTACCTCCATTTTCACATCTGCCAGTCCCAGGTTTATGAACCCTAGCTTTTCGGCTGCCGATTTTGACAAGTCAATGATACGGCCATCTACATAGGGCCCTCGGTCGTTAATGACCACCTCCACTTCTTGGTTGTTGGCCAGATTGGTCACCTTCACTTTGGTACCAAAAGGAAGCGTTTTATGAGCTGCTGTTAGCTTGCTGTGTTTGTATTTTTCACCGCTGGCGGTCGTTCTGCCTTCAAATTTATCGGCATAAAAGGAAGCCTTGCCTGTTTGTGACTGCGCATAAACACCCACCGAAAGGAGCAAAATCAAAAATGGGGTAAAAATGGACTTGTTCATTGTAAATGGATTTGAGAAGTCATAATCTTCTTTTACTCTTAGTTATTATAATTCGTAAAGTTAATTAGATAAATCAGAGAGGGCTAATTGCAGTCTCACCAAATTAGGCTAGCTTTGCACGGCAAATAATGGATCGTAAATTATTTGCTATGACTCCCCTAAATTCTTCTAAATTCCTTTTTGAGGCACTCACTTATGATGATGTGCTGTTGGTTCCTGCGTATTCTGAGGTGCTTCCCAGAGAAACAGATATCAGTACTCACCTCACCCCCAAAATAAAACTCAATATTCCGATCATATCCGCTGCAATGGATACGGTAACTGAAGTAGACCTTGCCATTGCTATGGCTCTGGAGGGTGGTCTCGGGTTTATTCACAAAAATATGACCATTGAGGCGCAAGCCGAGCAGGTCCGGAAGGTTAAACGATCTCAAAGCGGGATGATCCTTGATCCGATCACCCTTATGGTAAATTCTACCTTGCGTGACGCTGAGAGTATCATGCGCGAAAACAAGATCGGGGGTATTCCAGTAGTAGACGGAAATGGCAAACTATTGGGCATTATCACAAATCGTGATCTTAGATTTCAAAAAGACATGTCTAAGCCTGTAGAACAGCTCATGACCAAAGAGAATTTAATTACCGCCCAGGACGGGATTACACTTGAAAAGGCAGAGGTAATACTTCAGAAATACAAGATCGAAAAACTACCCATCGTCAATAAGAAGGGTAAACTCACCGGTCTGATTACTTTTAAAGACATTCAAAAGAAGAAGAATAAACCCAATGCCTGCCAGGATAGTTACGGAAGGCTAAGGGTGGGTGCTGCAGTAGGCGTTACTCCGGACATCATTGATCGCATTACAGCACTGAAAACATCTGGTGTGGATGTTATCAGCATTGATACTGCGCATGGACATCACAAATTTGTGATAGATAGTGCCAAAAAAGTAAAAAAGAAATTCCCGGAGGTAGAACTTGTAGTGGGTAACGTAGCAACGGGAGAAGGCGCCAAGATGCTGGCACAGGTAGGCGCTGACACGGTAAAGGTGGGCGTTGGTCCAGGCAGTATTTGCACCACCAGAATTGTGGCAGGAGTAGGACTTCCTCAGCTATCGGCTGTTTACGAGGCTTCTAAGGCTTTGAAGGGATCAGGTGTAAAAGTGATAGCAGATGGTGGCATACGTTTCTCTGGAGACATTGTAAAGGCCATAGCAGCTGGTGCTGACAGTGTAATGATCGGGTCTTTGCTGGCCGGTACCGTAGAGGCACCAGGCGAGATGATACTCTATGAAGGAAGGAAGTTTAAATCTTACCGGGGTATGGGGTCTGTAGAGGCCATGGGCAAGGGATCGAAAGACCGTTATTTCCAGGATGTCGAAGACGATGTAAAGAAACTTGTACCTGAGGGTATTTCGGGGCGTGTGCCTTACAAAGGGCTTGTGTCAGAAGTGCTTTATCAGATGGTGGGCGGATTGAGGGCTGGAATGGGATACTGCGGAGCCAAGAATGTGCAGAAACTGAAAGGCGCCAAGTTTGTAAAGATCACTGCAGCAGGGGTCAACGAAAGCCACCCTCACGATGTATCTATTACCCAGGAGGCACCCAACTATAGCCGCAACTAGGATTTATTGGGGTATTTTACGGGGGAGGTTAGCATTTTGATCTATTAACTCGACTTTCGATCAGCTGTAGATTTCATGAGCTAACCTCCTTTTCCTATAATTGTAAGGCCAATTTTTCAATTGGCCTATTTTTTATCAATACTGCCCTCATTTGCGAGCCAAGGCCCTTATACGGATTACTTTTTTAGGCGCTTTCATAGCCTGGTTGGTACTGGTTTTTTCAGATGTAACCATCCTATTCAGCGACATTAGAGGCCTGAACCCCGACATTCCTGTCTGGCTTCCAAGGTTCATGTTTGACCTCTACGTGTTGTGCCTCTTCTACTATTATAAGTTTAAAATTGAAAAGGAGGAGAACCTCAATTTCACAGATCTGCTTTGGAGGGTATTTGCTACCGGGCTGGTGGCAACGGTAGTTTCATTGGGGATGAGATTGATTTTGTTTTTACTGGGCAATACTGCCCTGGCCTCCAATGTGCTTTTTTCAGACGTAGTATATCACATCAATCTTGCGCTTTTTCTAAGTTTCTTAATGGCTGCTTTCACTTCATGGAAGCGACTAATTCTTTATCAAAAATCTAAATGGTTGATAAGGTTATGGACACTGTTTGAGTTCACCTTGTTTTTTGCGTTGCTCTATGATAGTATCAACATAAGCACTACTGGAGTATTGGGAACAGTTTTGGCAGTGATGTTGGGTGTAATAGGCCTGATGCTTTCGGCTAATATGAAGTGGGTAGCCTACCTTAATTTCAAGCAGAAGTGGACAAGTTTGTTATTGCTATTGCTTGCTTTTTTCTATCTCGGATATTTTTTCTATACCACCAACAGGCTCGCTGATTTTATCAGTATTCAATCCACTTCATTTTTGGATTTCAGGGCGCATACATTTAGCCTATCCATTTTTGGATTTGTAATGGCATACAGTCTGTTTTCGTTTCTGGTAATACTGTTCAATTTGCCTACTTCATCGGTATTTGAGCAAAAGCTGGAAGAAGTTGTCAACTTCCAACGAATCAGCCAGTCCATCCAAACGGAACAAAGTGAAGAGAGTGTTTATAATATTTTATTGGAAAGCTCCGTCAGCTCAGTGTTTGCAGATGCGGCCTGGCTTGAAATAAAAAGTGCTTCAGAGGAAGATCGGGTATTTACCTATGGAATATCTGAACAGGAAGCCAAAGCTATACAGGAGCACATTCGCAATAATAAAATCAAAGGTGTGTTGGATCAGGGGGCAGACAGAACCAAGAATTTGTCGCGGCATTTGGGCACATTAAAAGGGGCAAGATTTCGTTCGTTGCTTTCCTTTCCAATTGTTGTAAAAGGAGAGCCCATAGGAACACTGGCTATATTAAAAGAACTTCCAGATGGTTTTAATAAAGAAATGACCAGGGTGGTTTCCACCTTTGCCAATCAGGCAGGCATTTCAATAGAAAATTTCAGATTGCTGGAAGAGGCATTCCAGAATGAGAGGTATAAGGAAGAATTGAAAATTGCCAAGACGGTACAGAAAAGCCTCTTGCCAGAAAACCTGGAATCGAATGGTGATTTTGATATTGCTGCGTTCTCTCAATCAGCGGATGAGGTAGGAGGCGACTACTATGATACCATAAGAATAAATGAGCATAAAGTGGCACTGATAATTGCAGATGTGTCAGGTAAGGGAACTACTGCGGCATTTCATATGTCTCAGATGAAGGGGATATTTCACAGCCTGGCACAACAGGAACTCGATCCACGAGAATTCATGATACGTGCCAATCAGGCGCTCGTATTCTGTCTTGAGAGAGGATCGTTCATTTCAGCCATTTATTTTATTGTGGATAGCCTTGAACGGAAGATTACTTATTCCAGGGCTGGACATTGTCCAGTACTTTACTATCATGCAAAGGGGGATAATGCAGAATTTCTAAAGGACAAAGGGGCCGCTTTAGGCATGGTAAAGAACAAAAGCTATTGCAATATGATAGAGGTTTACCAACTGGATTATAAAAAAGGTGATATTATGGTATTGTACACCGATGGGATTACGGAGGCCAATGACAGCAAGGGGGAAGAGTTTGGGTACAAAAATCTGGAGCGCACCATTTTGGAGGCAAAAGACAAAAGCGCTAAAGGTATTCAGGAGCACTTAATTTCAAGTCTTTACGAATATTCGGGCACAGACGATATAAATGATGATTTTACATCAATGATCATAAGATTTAAATAGAACAGAACTAATGGAAATTAAAATCGTTAAATAAGATGGTTCAAATCAAAAGACTACAAGAGGACGGAATAGACACCCTTGCTATCATAGGTGAGATTGATGCCAGTTCGTCCATTGAATTAGATCTCTCCATTGCCAAAAGTGTAGGGGAAGGATTCAAAAAAATTCTTGTGGATTGTAGTTCCCTGGAATACATCTCCTCTGCTGGTCTGGGTGTTTTCATGTCTTATATTGAAGAGTTCAAAGACAAATCGATTTGCATGGTGATGTATGGTTTGAACGAAAAGGTAGCAAACAATTTCAGCATACTTGGCCTGGCCGATTTGCTACATATTCGAGCTACAAAAGAGGAGGCTAAGCAGTTAGTAAATGAATTATCGGTATAACATAGGATGTAGTTTAAGCAACCTGAAGGGGATTAGGGAGTTCATAAGAACTTCGCTGAAGGGATATGATATTCCTGATCTGGAAATGAGCGCCATTGTGCTGGCTATAGATGAGATGTGTTCCAACCTCATGATTCATGCACACCATTGCAATCCAGATCACAAAATTGAGCTTTGTATACTAGAGCCCCAAAAAGGAAGGCTTGTATTTGAAATCATCGATGACGGAAACGTTTTTGACATCAATGCATTCAGCGAACCTAAAATGGATAATCTGATTCATGAGAAAAGAAAGGGAGGATTAGGGATACGACTGGTAAAATCTATCATGGATAGCGTAGAATATGGAACGAAAGACGGCAAAAATGTTTGCCGGTTAACCAAAGAGTTTAAAAATAGAATAGACTAGTTATGATGAACAAAAGAAGGATAGCAATAATTGCGATGGTTTTTGTTGCCGTCTTGGTTGCGTTAACTATAAACGGGTGCGGATCTAAAGATGATCAGCCTGTCAGCATGGGTGAGTTGGATAAATTGGAAATGCTTGCCTTGGACGGCACGAAGTTAGAATTTACAAAATCAGACCTGAGAGGTTCACTCATTGCTGTTGTGTATAACCCGGGTTGTGATCATTGCCAGACTCAGGCTCAGGAGTTTTATCAAAACATGGACAAATTAGAGGATGTCACCATTATCATGATAGGATCAGTTCCAATGGATGAACTTAAAGACTTTTCTGAAAAGTACGGATTGAAGAATTTTAAAAATGTAAAGTTTGCTTATGCCAGTCCGGTAAACACCTTTAATTTGTTGCGTGTTTATGATTTGCCTCACATGCGACTTTACAACAAAGAGCTTCTGCCTATTAGGGAATTTACAAGTACCACTTCAGTGGATCACATACTTTCATTTGTAAAAAAGTAGAATAGGCTTCTATTACAATCAACTTCTTGATATTTATTGATGAGGTATTATAATCTTTTTTTAGGCGTGATCATGCTGGCTTTCACTACCAAAGCGATTGGCCAGAAACAAATTAAAGACTTCCCTCTTTTTACTATCAATGAAAAGTCAGTGGGGGTGAACGAGTTTGTATTCCTTTACAACAAAAACCACCAAAATCAGTCAGAAGAAATTACCAAAGAAAATATTGAGGAGTACCTCGAGTTATACATCAATTTTAAATTAAAAGTGATGGAGGCAGAATCCAGAAAAATGGATGCTTCAGATGCTTTTATAAAAGAATTGAACACCTATAAGGAAGAACTCAGAAAACCATTTATTGCTGAAACTGATATACTGTATAAATTGGTGAAGGAGGCTTATGACAGGTTGGGTTGGGAAATAAAAGCATCCCATATTCTTGTCAGTTCACCGCCAGATGCTGCGCCCTCAGATACACTTGTTGCCTACAATAAGGCGCTTTCAATTCGTGAAAAAGTTTTGGCTGGAGAGCAATTTGATAAATTGGCACGAGAGCTTTCCGAAGACCCATCGGCAAAATCCAACGGAGGATTACTTGGCTACTTTTCGGCATTACAAATGGTGTATCCATTTGAGGAAGCAGCTTTTCAATTGAATGTTGGAGATGTATCGCAACCTGTAAGAACAAGGTTTGGCTACCATCTGATAAAAGTGGAAGACAAACGACCTTCAAGTGGAGAGGTAGAGGTTTCTCATATTCTGGTGAGAGGTTCAGATGAACAAGCAAAAAACAGGATAAGTGAAGTATATGAGAAATTGATAAAGGGGAGTGATTGGAATGAAATGTGCGCAATGTATTCTCAAGATCCAGGCACTAAGGATAACGGAGGACGATTAAGGCCATTTGCCTCAGGAGCGCTTGCCTCGGCTCCAAAATTTGAAGAAGTAGCTTTCGCAATGGATGAGCAGGGATCTATTTCCGAGCCCTTCCAGACTTCCTTCGGATGGCATATAATCAGATTTGAAAAAAAAATTGCACTTCCTGCGTTTAGTGAATTAGAGGAATCATTAAAAAGACGCGTGGCGAGAGATGAGCGAATGTCGATTTCAAAAACCTTATTGATTGAAAAAAGAAAGAAAAAATTAAATTATAAGGAAGACCCCTCAAGATTAGATCGAATTAAGGCCATGACGGACTCAGCGCTTATTAGTGGAAAGTGGAGTCTTGCGGAAGGTTTGGAAAAAGAGAATCGGTTATTTTCCTTGAACGGAAAATTTTATTCAGTTGGCGATTTTTCTGACTTCATTTTACGAAACCAGTCACCAACTAATATTTCTCCTGGCAACTACATTAATCAATTGTACGAGCTATTTGTGGAAGAGACACTTGCGGCAACCGAAGATGAGAAACTTCAAAATGAAAATCCTGAATACAGAAGTCTGGTTAAAGAATACCGAGAAGGTATTTTGCTCTTCAGTATTATGGAAAAAGAAGTTTGGAATAAAGCCTCAGAAGATTCTATAGGACAAAGGAGATATTATGATTTGAATACTGGTAAGTATGAAGCAGGCATGCGATTGGAGGCCAGAATTTTTGCGACTGCCAATAGGGACTTTTTAAAAGCTATGAAGTCCAGAATCATTTCTGGAGATACCCTGAAGGCCGAAGACATGAAGCAGTTCAAGTCTGTAACCCCTTTTAGGGCTTTTGAAAAGGGAGAACACGAGGCGATCAACAATATCAATTGGACGGTAGGCCTGCACGAAGCAGAAGCAAACGGAATGTATTATCTTGTGGAGGCAATTAAACTGATGCCACCAGGAATTAAGAAATTCGAAGAAGTAAGGGCTAATGTGATATCGGATTATCAGGATAAGTTGGAGAGAGATTGGATAGCTCAATTAAAGGGCAAATATCGTGTAAAGTTGAATGCAAAAGGCAAGAAGAAAGCAATCGTAGAATTAACCTCAAAAGACAAACTTTGAAAGTTTCACATTGGATTAAGCAATTCATGAGCAGTCATTCGGGAATAATAATGACGGCTATTGTATTCGGTACATTGCTGTCGTTGACCAGTTGCGATCTTATTCGAATGAAAAAGGAGCAATCCGAAGAGGAGCTAGGTCGAAGACCCGTTGCCAGAGTAAACGATACCTTCCTCTATCTTGACGAGCTGGAGGGGATTGTAACAAGCAACACACCAAAGGAAGACAGCGTTGCCAGGCTGACCGCTTACATCAACAGTTGGATAAGAAAACAAGTGTTGATCAATGAAGCACTGAAACGAATTGACATCAATGAGGCAGAGGTAGAACGAAAGATACTGGATTACAGATATAGCCTGATAGGGTATCAATTTCAGAAATTATACATTCAGCAAAACATGAGCAAGGAAGTTTCGGATGCGGAGATTCAGGAATACTATAATGCAAATCTTGACAACTTCATTCTTAAACAGAATATTATCAGAGGCACTTTTATTAAAGTACCACAGGGAGCCCCTCGAACCAACAGAATAAAAGATCTGATCTTTTCAAATAAAGAGAAGGACAAAGGAGATCTCAAGTCTTATTGCTTGAGTTTCAGCACCGCTTATCATCTTTCCGATTCAACATGGATTGAATTTGACAAATTAGTGGTCAATTCACCTCTTGCTGAGATTCCTAATAAAATTCAATTTTTGAAAAGCTACCCCTACTACGAAACCAGTGATGCGGGGTATTTGTACTACCTGAAGATAGATGCCTATAAAATTTCAGATAATGTATCCCCACTTGAATTCGTTAAAGAGGACATAAAAAATATTATTATTAACAAAAGAAAAGTAGAACTTGCGCGAAAATTGGAAGACGAAGTGTATGAAAAGGCAGCTGAAAACAAGGATTTTGAAATATACCGTTAGTAAAGGCCTGTTTGTGGCTTTAATACTTGTATCACCCATTTTGGGGGCACAAGACGATCCGGGATTTTTGGTGGACAAGATTATTGCCAAGGTTGACAATTACATCGTGCTCAAAAGCGAATTGGAAGGCACTTACCAAAACTACCTGGCCGAAGGTAACCCATCATCGACTAATGCAAAATGCGGACTGTTAAACAGACTTATTGTAAATAAGCTGATGGTAGCAAAGGCGGAAATAGATTCTGTAATAGTCACTGATAATGATGTAGATCAAAATACAACCAGAAGGATGCAGATGATTTTGCAGAGCTCTGGTAATTCGCCAGAAGAGCTTGAGCGTGCCTATGGCAAAACCATGGATGAGATAAGGCTCGACCTCAGAGACCAGATTCGAGAGCAGATGCTGGGTAATGAGATGACCCAAAGAATAACGAAGGATATCTCAGTAACGCCTGCTGAGGTGCGCAGATTTTTTCACAAAATTCCTGAAGACAGCTTGCCTTTCTACTCCTCAGATGTAGAAGTAGCACAGATTGTGAGGATAGCAAAGGTTAGTGACGCTCAAAAAGAGGAGGCAAGACAAAAATTGACAGAGATCAGGGAACGGATAATTCGTGGTGAAAACTTTAATGAGCTGGCGAAACAATTTTCTGAAGATCCCAGTGCGCAGTTCAATGGTGGTGAAATGGGGTATGTAGGACGCGGTGCTATGGTACCAGCTTTTGAAGCAACCGCCTTCAGATTGCGAAAGGGTGAAATATCTATGCCTTTCGAGTCACCCTTTGGATTTCACATTATGCAGCTCATAGACAGAAGAGGTAATGAGTACAACTCTCGGCATATTTTAATCTCGGCCGCACCTTCTGAGGAGGACATCAACCGTACAGAGAAATTCATGGACAGTTTGAGAATGAAAATCGTAACTGACAGTATCAAATTTCAGAGAGCGGCAAAAGAATATTCAGATGACCAGGCGACAAAAGGACAAGGGGGATTTTTTACTGACGCAGATGGTGGCACAAAAATCTCTATTAAAGAAATTGACCCTGTGGTTTATTTTACGATTGATACCATGAAGACAGGAGACATCAGCAGACCTATTAGATACAGAACGGACGATGGCAAAGATGCGGTTAGGATTTTATACTTTAAAACCAAGCTGCCACCACATCAGGCCAACTTAAAAGATGACTGGCACAGAATACAGGCAGCAGCACTTGCCGAGAAGAAAGACATAGCATTGGAGAAATGGTTTAGCAAAGCACGAAAGGATGTTTTTATTAATATTGATCCAGAATACAACTTTTGCAACCTCCTAGAATAATTTTTTATAAGGAGGTAAATTCAAGTTTTTTATAAACCCCAACAAATAGAATGGCATTACAATTTGCTAATGATGTAGAGGCGGCAGACGCGCTTTCCGAAGCACACAAAAAATTAAAGAAGGAAATCGCTAAAGTTGTAGTAGGTCAGGATGAAGTGGTAAAGCTACTGCTTACCTCTATTTTTTGTCAAGGCCATTCATTGCTGGTAGGCGTCCCTGGATTGGCTAAAACACTATTGGTGCACACCATTGCCACATCTCTGGATCTGCAATTCAAAAGGATACAATTTACTCCAGACTTAATGCCCTCCGACATTGTGGGAGCAGAAACAATGGACAAGGAGCGAAATTTTCAATTTGTGAAGGGGCCTGTGTTTGCCAATATTGTTCTTGCTGATGAGATCAATAGAACTCCTCCAAAAACACAAGCTGCTTTATTAGAGTCGATGCAAGAGTATTCTGTAACAATTGCAGGGCAACAATATGAATTGCCCAAACCATTCTTTGTGTTGGCCACACAAAACCCAATTGAACAAGAAGGAACTTACCCATTACCTGAGGCGCAGCTCGACCGGTTTATGTTTAATGTATTGTTGGATTATCCTTCATATGAGCAGGAAGTGATGATCGTGAAGAATACAACAGCCGATGATATTCAAAAGGTTGAAAAAGTTTTATCGGCAGATGAAATCATTGCTTTTCAACATTTGGTAAGGAGAGTGCCTATAGCGGACAATGTGGTGGAGTATGCTGTAAAATTAAGCCACCTGACCAGACCCGGTGTAAATGGTTCTGCAACAGCCAATGAATTCCTGGAATGGGGGGCTGGTCCTCGCGCTTCGCAGTTTCTGGTACTGGGGGCCAAATGCAATGCACTGTTGCAGGGAAAATATTCCCCAGATATTGAAGATGTTCAAGCCATTGCCAAGCCAGTGTTGCGCCATCGTATTGTGCGCAATTTCAAGGCCGAGGCCGAAGGCATTACAATTGATGGAATAATTGAAAAGTTGATTGAAGCTTAACTTTTAACTAAGCGGTCTTAAATCTTCTTACCATCGCGATTGTAAACCCTACCATAAGGATTCCTGTGCCAACCCACAAAAGGTTGATATAAGGTTTCTCCATGGCTTTGATGATTACCCAATCTTTTTGACGCGCATTGAGACCCAATGAAAATTCATTAGTCTCTGGATGAATATTGAGTAAAGTAATTTTTACACCAAGGTCATTGATCTCTGATGAAATTCTCCCTACCTGTGTTTTACCCCTAATTAGAAAAATTGGATCTGCATAATAAGTATCCCTTTCTCCCTTCACACTTATTCTGGCCTGTACGGCCACGTCATCATTATTCAATGTAACGCCCTGTATCTGATCGATGCGCAGCACATCTTCCAAAACGGCTACATAGTCATTGACAAAGAACTGTTCTCCGGCTTTTACTCTTACCTCCTCCAGATCGCTCCATTCCACCTCTGCCTCGCGGTTCATTGGAGCCGAAACGTGTGTATAGAGATCTTTGGTAACTCCTCGGTTAATGTCAGGGGAAGCGATAAAACCACCCATGGCTTCGTTGATTTGAACTCTCGGGAAAAGTATGGCCTCCACTTTGTCTCCCTTCCTTAGCTCAATTTCGTAGTAAGTATTCTCAGGGTAGATCTCAATGGTATCTTTAGCTGCGTATAATTTCTTGTCTCTGTAAATGATGTCCCTTTTAGCTACTACTTGATAAGGGTCAGTGGTTAATTCCACATCATTCTTTTTGATGTAGCCTGTTTTGTTTTTAGCCTCAAATCTTTCACCCAGAAACTCGATGTCGTATCCAGCCATGTTGCGCGGCTCATTGATAAAAAGAAGAAGGTTGTCCCGATTAAATTCAGTACTTAATTCCGTGGAGATCAACATACCGGTGTTGTTGAGCGAAACCACTTTGGAGTAGCCTGCAGAAAACATAATCCCCAAAAGAGACAGCCCGATTCCGATGTGAGACAAAGCACCTCCTGATAAAGCGGGATTCACTTTGATTACACTCTTCAGCACTTTAAGATTGGAGACAATGATATAAACGCCAGCCAGCGTAAGGATGACATAACTTGGCTCACTTACTCGAGCAATAGAAATAATCAATGCAAAAACAATTAAAGAAATAAGCACCGGGGTAAGTAGCTCCTTCTTGAGTTTAGACTTGTCAATTTTGTTATACCAAAAGAATTGGCCCGTACCGGAAAGCAAAGCCACGGCCACACCAAACCACAATTGGAATTTCGAGTAAAAGGCTATCTGGTCTGCAGGGGGTGCCAGATTAGAAGTGCCACCAAAAAGACCAACAATGCTATTATAAACTGGTATAGACGTTGGAATGATTACCTGGAATCCCATGAGGCATAAGGTAGTTGCGCCCAGGAAAATCCAGAATTCGCGTGAATAGGTAGAGACTTCTTTTTCGGAAGATGGAATTTCTTTCCAACGCACAGCCGCCAATACAATTGACACCAGAGTAAAGAAAAGCAGATAAATAAGAAGCTGACCCGAAAGGCCTAAGTCTGTAAAGGAATGTACAGATGCATCACCAAGAATACCGCTTCTCGTAAGGAACGTTGAATAAAGGATTAAAATAAAAACGCTGATTACCAGAATGATGGAAGTCTTAAGTGCAGTTTGATTGTTTTTATACACAATCATGGTGTGAATGGAGGCGATAAGGATAAGCCATGGCACATACACGGCATTTTCAACGGGATCCCAGTTCCAATACCCACCAAAATTGAGTGTCTCGTACGCCCAGTAACCTCCCATTAAGATGCCTAGACCAAGCACGGCCCCACCCAGCAAAGTCCAGGGAAGAGCAGGTTTAATCCATTCAGCGTATTTCTTCTCCCACAAGCCGGCAATACAAAAGGCAAAAGGCACTATGGTTAGTGCAAAGCCTAAAAATAAAGTAGGAGGATGGATGACCATCCAATAATTCTGCAGCAACGGATTTAGTCCACTTCCATCAGCCGGAACGAAATTGGGTTGCATTTTAAAAATAGGATCATCCAGTGCATCCCTAAGCAGGATAAATGGTGAACTCCCAATTTTGAGGTCGGCAAAAGGAATTACGATACCCAATATCATGGAAGCTAAAAATGCCTGCACCAGTGCAAAAACCACCATTACTGGTGCTTCCCAATTCTTTTGGGTGTGAATGATGACAATTCCAATTAACGCCTGCCAGAAAATCCATAACAGAAAACTTCCTTCCTGACCTTCCCAAAAACAAGATACCATATAGTGAGCCGGAAGGTGACGGGAAGAGTGACTATACGCATAATGATATTCAAAATAGTGACTGTAAATAATGACAAAGAGGGAAACAAAAACGCCTACTACAGCGAAAGTGTGTGCATAGAAAGCGATGCGGGCATTATTGATCCACGCTTGTTTTACATTTACATCGGTAATTGTTCTTGATTTCCAATATGCAAATGCAGCCACCAAAGAGGTGACAAATGAAATGATAACAAAAAGGTGACCCAGGTCACCAATAAAGTAATGAATCATTGATTTTTTCCTTAGAGATTAAATTCCTGCATTCACGCTTTGTTCCTGATACTTGGAAGGGCATTTGAGCAGGATTTTGCTGGCTACAAAGTTATCACCTTGGTATCCTCCAATTACTACCACATTTTCTGAACGGGTAAAATCTGGTGGCATTGGCTCATTATAAAACACCTTTTGCTCTCTGTTGTTGTCATCTACCAGGATAAACGAAAACGAGAGATTGTCAGGAGCGTTGTCCAGACCAATAACATGGCCATTGTCGTCCTTTTTGAGTTGACCTACAACGTGGATGCTGGTTTTATTTCCAGCTTCAGCCATTTTGTATGCCTGATTAAAATTCACATAGGTGCTTGCGTCACCGGCAGTAGCGATAATAATACCGATGGCAGCTGCTATTACAACAATGGCCAGAATGTGCGATTTTTTCATATTTCTCCCCGTTTTTTGCCGTTGCAAAGATAGTGCAATATTACCAGATTTTGACCTGCATTCAGCTGATCAAAATCATATACGAAGAGGGCACTATTTTCGTTCAGAAATTCTTTTCTCCAATTTAGAAACCTTTCTATCCAGCATCACTAAGTAGGCGATCAGACCTATTAGAATGAGCAGCAAAATGGCTACGACCACATAGATTTTACCTTCTGCGCGCATTCCATCCGCCATCTCCACTTCCTGTGCAGAAGCCGCAACAGTTGAAAGGGCTAAAAAAAGCAATAAAACGTATTTAAGCATAGTCTTCAATTTCTAAGATTTTTTCCTCAGCATTTCTGGTCCGAACTCTCAGAGTAGCGATCCAAACCCCTAATAAAATCCATCCGATTACCGCGGGGTAAAATACCATTCTCATTTTACTGTCGAGATCGTACATATTAAACCCCGGATTTCCACCACTTCCCGGGTGCATGGAGCTGGTCATTCTTGGGATGATAAAGATGAGGGGAATCATAGCGGCAAAGGCAAAAATGTTATAAACCGCACTGAGACGAGATCGTTGCTCAGCATTGTCTACAGAGCCCCTTAGAACAAAGTAAGCGAGATACACCAAAAGAGCTATGGCGGCACCATTTTGCTTAGGATCACCATGCCACGGGCTACCCCAGGTGTAATTGGCCCAAATCATACCAGTAAATATGCCCAATAAGCCAAATAATAGCCCCGTGTTGGCAAACTCTACTGAAAGAATATCATTTTTTGGATCGGAATTTCTGAGGTACTTAATGGCGTAGAGGGTAGAAACCAAAAACATAATTACCATTCCAAACCACATGGGCACGTGAAAATAAAGTGCGCGAATAGTTTCGTTAACAATAACCAGCCGGGGGACACCCATTAGAAATCCCGCCACTACAGTGTAGATCAACAAAATTACAGCTGCTATTTTCCACCAATTCTTAGTCATTCAGTTTTTAATTTTTTTGGAATATATCCTTTCCATGGAGGGTTGGATTAGCTTCGCCAAATATACGGGAAGAGCAAATAGGACACCGCGGTTACCAGGCAATTTATGGCCAGCAGGGTAAGCATTTCATCCCAGCTTGCATCCCAACCCAATCCATCTATGCAGTTTTTGGTAATTTTTATGGCCATCAATAAGATGGAAATCACCACCGGAAAACTCAACACGGCCATTAATATGGTACTGTTATTGGCCTTGGCTGCGATGGAGGATAGGAGCGTAAGTGAAGAGGCAAAGCCCATGGCAGTTAGCAGTATGAGGGTGCCAAAAATCAGCTTGTCATAAATCGGATTTCCAAGAAAAAGCAGGAATAGAATATACCCGGACGCTGCCAGCAGCGTACAGAGTAAAAAATTGTATAAAATTTTGGACAGGATAATTGAGGAAGGGTTGGCAATTGAATAGTAGTACATGTCTCTCCCCTTTTTTTCGCCAATAAAACTTTTGGCGACAGAGTTGACAGCTGTAAAAAGAATAGTAATCCAGAATAGCGCACTCCAAACCAGCGGAGTCACCAGGTTTTGACGCAAGTTAAAAGTGAGGTAGCAGATGAAAGCTGTGCTAAAAAGGTAAAGCAACAACCCTGAGACCACTGATTTTCTCCTCAGCTCAAGGGTGAATTCTTTCTTGAAAAGGGCTATAATCAACCTTTTGGCGTTGTTTGACTCGGGTGTGCTTCAGCAAAACGAACCAGCTTTCTGATGGATTTAAAAGCTATCATAATCCCCACAAGAAATAGGCCCAAAGTGGCTCCTGCAGCCAAGGAAACCGATTTTTTAGGCCAGATGGGTTTTTCAAATTCGGTGAAACCCTCCACTACCTCCACACTATTGATGAGGGCAAGTTTTTCTTCAAGGGCTTCTCTTTCCTGAGTAAGGCCTACAATTTTTGAGTTGACCTCAGTGGGATCAAACATGACATCGCCTTTGGTACGGTTAAAAAACGAACCATCACCTATGTCTTTTTTGAAGCTTTCTAATGATTTAATTTCTTCATTGATTTTGGAAATTATTTGTTGATACATTTTTTTCTTTGAGTCCACTCGCAGCTTGACAAAATCATTTTGTTGAAAATAATTGATAAGTCCTGTCTGAAGTTTGGGGAGGATGCTTTGGTCAGTAAGTTCAACAGTAATCAGGAAGAACTTTTTTTCATCCTCCTTTTGCGGTTTGTCTTTTAAGGCACTTTCAATTTTAATTTTTGATATGGCTCCAGCTTCATCATTGTTCAGTCCCAGAGCGGAGGATACCGAATTATAATTCTCTTCCTTGATTAGATTTTGAAGGTTTTCAAAAAGCCTTTCACTATATGATTCAGTCAATATCTCGGAGCTAACCAGCATCTTGCTCTCATAAACTTTAGGTGCTAGTGATGCATAAGCATAACCGAGACCAGTGCCCACTGAAAAGAAAACAATGATCTGGATGAGGTTTCGCTTGATCAACAGCACTGTTTTTACCAAAAGCTCAACTAAATCGATTTCATCATTATTGACCTGCTTTTCCATAATTATAATTTGAGGCGGCAAATTAGAGAATAATACAAAATCAACCTAAAATCTTAGTTTTGCAGTTTATTTTAAGTTGATGTCTAAAAAACAAGTCTTGGTTACCGGAGCAGCCGGATTTATAGGTTTTCATCTCTCTAAGCACTTGCTGAATGAGGGCTATGTGGTTATAGGTATAGACAATATGAATGACTATTATGAGGTCTCACTAAAGGAGCACAGACTTGATATCCTAAAAAGTTATAAGGGATTTGAGTTTAACGGGATAGCTCTTGAAGACAAAGGGCAGCTTTTTCAGTTGTTTGAGAAGCATTCTTTCACTTATGCTGTCAATTTAGCTGCACAGGCAGGTGTTCGTTATTCACTTACCAATCCACAAGCCTACATTGACAGTAATATTCAGGGATTTTTAAACATTCTTGAGGCTTGTCGTCATTATAAACCTGAACACCTTATTTATGCTTCGTCCAGTTCAGTATATGGAGCCAATACTAAGATGCCGTTTTCTGTCCAACATAATGTAGATCATCCTATTTCCCTTTATGCTGCTACAAAGAAGGCAAACGAATTGATGGCCCATACTTATTCAAGTCTTTATAATTTACCTACAACAGGTCTACGCTTCTTTACCGTATACGGGCCTTATGGACGACCAGACATGGCGCTTTTTCTTTTTACCAAGGCGATCATTGAGGGTAAACCGATTGATGTTTACAATAACGGTAAGATGAAGAGAGACTTTACTTATGTGGATGATATTGTGCAGGGGATTGTAAAGTTATTGCCAAAAGTGCCTACTGGAGATAAAGCATGGAGAGGGGAAAACCCTGACCCCGCCACCAGCTTTGCGCCATATAGGGTTTTTAACATTGGGAATAACAAGCCAGTGGAACTCCTTAGATTTATCGAAGTATTGGAAGATAAAATTGGTAAGAAAGCCGTGAAAAACTTCATGCCTATTCAACCTGGAGATGTTCCGGAGACCTATGCGGATATTGATGCATTGGAAAATGAGATTGAGTTCAGGCCTTCTACTCCTATTGAAGTGGGCATTGGGAATTTTGTGGATTGGTATTTCGAATATTATAAAGTAAAAAAATAAATGGAAAAGATTGGAATAATTGGACTAGGATACGTAGGACTTCCTTTGGCGGTTGAGTTTGGTAAAATCATAGAGGTAGTTGGATTTGACATTGATCAGGGTAGAATTGATGAGTTGAAAAATGGCTTCGATCGCACGAGGGAAGTAGAATCGGATGAATTAAAGGAAGCGACTAAACTTTCCTTTTCATCAAGCATGAAGGATTTGGCTGAAGTGAACTACTTCATAGTAACGGTACCTACTCCAGTGGACGAATTTAAGAAACCAGACTTGCGACCTGTTGAAAGTGCCAGCAGAACGGTGGGTAAAATGCTAAAAAAAGGAGATGTCGCTATCTTTGAATCGACAGTATTTCCTGGATGCACTGAGGAAATTTGTGTGCCGATTCTTGAAAAGGAAAGTGGGTTGAAGTTTAATGTGGATTTTTTCTGCGGGTATTCTCCCGAACGAATCAATCCAGGAGATAAGCAACACCGTGTCACCACCATAAAAAANNCCCGGAAATTGCGGAAAAGGTGGATCAGTTATATAAAAAGATCATTGTGGCGGGGACCCATAAAGCTTCATCCATTAAAGTGGCTGAAGCGGCCAAAGTAATTGAGAATTCGCAGCGTGATCTGAACATTGCATTTGTCAATGAGCTTGCGTTAATATTTGAAAGGGTAGGTATTGATACCCACGAAGTGTTGGAGGC